>JANNSG010000176.1:0-3247 GCA_031402355.1 Pseudorhodobacter sp.
CGGCAAAAGGCGAAACTGCTTCCAAGTTTCACGCGAAGGTAGTGCTTGCCAGATGGCCCCAGCGCAGGCTTGATGGCATCAGGAAGAAACCGGAAAATCCGGATGGCTGCGTGCCCGCTTTACACCGCATCGGGCGGCACGTACCGGCCTTCAACGAAAGGCATCATGGGGAGAAGGCGGCAGGTTGCGACGATGGCCGACATTGCGTTTCACTTGAATGGCGCTGCTGTCCATGTGGCGGGGGCACTGCCCACACAAACGCTGCTGGATTGGCTGCGGCTGGAGCGTGGACTTTGCGGCACAAAGGAAGGCTGCAATGAGGGCGATTGCGGCGCCTGCACCGTTATGGTCACCGATGATCAGGGATCGCGTGCGCTGAATGCCTGTATCCTGTTTCTGCCCCAACTGCATGGCAAAGCCGTGCGCACAGTTGAAGGTATCTCGGGCCCCGATGGCACGTTGCACCCCGTGCAAACTGAAATGATCCGCCACCACGGCAGCCAGTGCGGCTTTTGCACGCCGGGGTTTATCGTGTCGATGGCCACAGCGCATCTGAACGGCCGCACCGATCACGACGACCAGCTTGCAGGCAACCTGTGCCGCTGCACAGGCTACGCCCCTATCATCCGCGCTGCTGAAGCTGCTGCATCAGCACCCGTGCCGGATTGGATGCACCAGGACTCTGCCAATTTCACGTTGGCACAAGTATCCTCGGGGAAGGGGTCTGGGGAGGGGGCAGACAGCCCTCTTCCCAGCACGTTCAACCCGCGCGACAGTGACGAACTGGCAGACTGGTATCTGCAAAACCCCGATGCCACCCTGATTGCCGGGGCCACCGACGTCGGCCTTTGGGTCACCAAACAGATGCGCAATCTGGGCAAAGTCGCCTTCCTGAACGGCGTCCGCGATCTGCAACAGATCGAACAAGGCGGCGGTTCGCTGCATATCGGCGCGGGCGTCACCATCGCGGCACTGCGCGAGGCGATTTCGCCTTTGCATCCATCTTTCGGTGAACTCCTGCGCCGCTATTCGTCAGAGCAGGTGCGCAACGCGGCCACGATTGGCGGCAATATCGCCAATGGCTCGCCGATCGGCGATGCGCCTCCGGCACTTATTGCACTTGGCGCAACCTTGCACTTGCGCCTAGGCGATGATCTGCGATCCATCCCGCTTCAGGATTATTTCATCGCCTACGGCAAACAAGACCGCCGCCCCGGCGAATTTGTGGCGGGCGTATCGATCCCTGCTGAAGCGCCAGCTTTGCGCTGCTACAAACTGTCGAAACGGTTCGATCAGGACATCTCGGCAGTGCTTGGCTGCTTCAATATTACTATTGAGAAAGGTCACGTCATTGCCGCCCGCATTGCGTTTGGTGGCATGGCGGGCATCCCGAAACGGGCAAGTGCGGTTGAAGCGGCGCTGATTGGCAAGGCATGGACCCTTTCCACTTTGCAGACCGCCCTTCCCGCCTTTGCGCTGGATTTTACCCCACTCACCGACATGCGCGCCACAGCCCGCTACCGCCTGAGCGCCGCTGCCAACCTGTTGATCCGCTATTTCCACGATTTGGCCGGAACGCCCGTCAACGTGCTGGAGGTGGCCCCATGACCGCTGGCTTGTCCCTGCCCCATGACGCCGCCCCGCTGCATGTTTCAGGCCAAGCGCGGTATATCGACGATCTGCCGACACCAGCCAACACGCTGCATCTGGCCTTTGGGCTGTCCAGCGTGGCACATGGCAGCATCTCTGCTATGGACCTAAGCGCAGTGCGCCACGCTGATGGCGTGGTCGCCGTTTATTCCGCTGACGATTTCAAGGAAATGCCTGATTGCAGCCCCTCGGCAAATGACGAGCCTTTGCTTGCCACCGGCACCGTGCACTACATTGGCCAGCCGGTGTTTCTGGTGGTGGCCACCAGCCACCACGCCGCCCGCCACGCCGCACGGCTGGCGAAAATCAGCTATGCGGAACTGCCGGCCCTGCTGACCGTCGATGATGCACTTGCCGCCAACAGCCGCTTTGAATCCGGCCCGGTGATCTGGGCGCGCGGCGATGTTGATTTCGCAATCCAATCCGCCACCCATCAGATCGAAGGCACGTTCGAGGTCGGCGGGCAGGAACACTTCTATCTTGAAGGCCAGATCGCGCTCGCCCATCCGCAAGAGGGCGGCGATATGGTGGTGCATTCCTCCACCCAGCACCCGACGGAAATTCAGCACAAGGTGGCCCATGCGCTGCACCTGCCCATGAACGCCGTGCGGGTTGAAGTGCGCCGGATGGGGGGCGGCTTTGGTGGCAAGGAAAGCCAAGGCAACGCGCTTGCAATTGCCTGTGCGATTGCAGCGCGGGATACCGGGCGGCCCTGCAAGATGCGCTATGACCGCGATGATGACATGATGATCACCGGCAAGCGGCATGATCTGCGGATCCAGTATCGCGCCGGGTTTGATGCAAATGGCGCCTTGCAAGGCATTGAATTTCAACACCTGTTCCGCTGTGGCTGGAGCATGGATCTGTCGCTGCCGGTGGCAGACCGCGCCATGCTGCATGCCGACAATGCCTATTACCTACCGAATATTCGCATTGAAAGTCACCGCCTGAAAACCAACACCCAAAGCGCCACTGCTTACCGCGGGTTCGGTGGCCCGCAGGGGATGATCGGGATTGAACGGGTGATGGATCATATCGCTTTTGCGCTGGGCGTTGATCCGTTGGCGGTTCGGCGCGTGAATTTCTACGCCGCGATGGCGGTGAGTGCGGATGCCTCCGGCGGGAGTATTTTGGCGAAGAAAAAACCGCAGACCACGCCCTACCATATGCCGGTCGAGGATTTCATTGGGAATCAGATGGTCGATGCATTGGCAGAAAACGCCGATTATTGCGCACGCCGGGCCGAGATCGGGGCATGGAACGCGACCTCTGCTATTCTGAAACGTGGGATCGCGCTGGCGCCGGTGAAGTTCGGCATTTCGTTCACGCTGACGCAGTACAACCAAGCCGGGGCCTTGGTGCATGTCTATCAGGATGGGTCGATCCATCTGAACCATGGTGGCACGGAAATGGGGCAAGGTCTGTTCCAGAAGGTGGCCCAGGTGGCGGCGGGGGTATTTGGCGTGGGTGCGGGATTGGTGAAGATCACCGCAACCGATACCGGCAAAGTGCCCAATACGTCCGCGACTGCGGCATCATCTGGGGCCGATCTGAATGGCATGGCGACCCGCGCGGCGTGTGAGACGATCCGCGCGAG
>JANNSG010000177.1:0-1864 GCA_031402355.1 Pseudorhodobacter sp.
ACCGACTTGCCCGATCCGCTTTCCCCGACGACACCCAGCAATTCACCGGGTTGCAAATGAAAGCTGACCGAATTGACGGCGTGAATCCCGCCACCACGGGTCATGAATACCGTTTTGAGGCCCCTTACATCAAGGACAGGCTCGGCCCCATCGGGCATATGATGCTCCCCAGCGTAGTCGCGGTTTTTGAATCCCGGGTGTCAGGGCAGACCCGCCCCGGGTGATGCCCTGACTGTTGATCATTTTTTGCGTTGCCGCAAGACGCTTGTTAATATGACGTAAAGTCAGCCGGAGGCCGGTTTGAGGCCCAGCGGGTGGCGGTTGGTCGGGGCTTGACCCCGCCTGCCGCGCGCGCAACGGTGCTTGGCAAACAATGAGGGTGCATATGACCGAGGTTTTGTCGTCGCGCGAAATTTTGGGCCGGTTGGTCGGGTTTCCGACTGTCAGTCGCGACAGCAATCTTGATCTGGTGGACTGGGTCGAAGGGTATCTGGCCAGTCACGGTATTGCGGCGCATCGCCATTGGCATGACGACCGGACCAAGGCGGCGTTGTTTGCCCATGTCGGGCCATGGGTGCCCGGGGGTGTAGTTCTATCGGGTCATACCGATGTGGTGCCGGTGGATGGGGCAGGCCTGGACGCGCGATCCGTGGGTTGTGGTGGAACAGGAAGGCCGTCTTTACGGGCGAGGTACCTGCGATATGAAAGGGTTCGATGCGCTGGCGATCTGGGCCATGGTCGAGGCGCAGCGCGCTGGCGTGACCCGGCCCTTGCAAATTGCGCTGAGTTATGACGAGGAAATTGGCTGCTGGGGAGCGCCGCCGATGATTGCAGCGATGGGACGTGTCTTGCCCAAAGCCGCATGTGTGATAGTGGGCGAGCCATCGATGATGCGGATCGTCAACGGGCACAAAGGCGGTGCGGGGTTTGCCGTGCATGTGCGCGGGCATGAGGTGCATTCCAGCATCATGCACACCGGGGTCAATGCCATTATGACCGGCGCGCGGCTGATAGACTGGGCAAACCGGATGAATGCGGAAAATGCAGCGGCGATGCCGTCGGTTCTGGCCGCGCAATTTGTGCCGCCCTGGACGACGGTTCATGTGGGTGTCATCGCAGGCGGGACGGCGGAAAATATCACGGCCAAGGATTGCTGGTTCGGGCTAGGCTTCCGCGTGGTGCCGGGCGAAGATCCGGAGGCATGGGTTGCTCGGTTTTTGGCGCAGGTGGCTGCCCTGGACGCCGAGATCAAGGCCGTTCACCCCGACGTCGGGATCGACGTCGTGCGTGATTTTGACGTGCCACCCCTGCGGCCTGAAGAGTCGGGGGCGACCGAGGCTTTGGTGCGCCGTCTGACAGGGGATAATGGCACATCGGTGGTCAGTTATGGCACCGAGGCGGGGCAGTTTCAGGATGATGGTTATTCTGCGGTGGTCTGTGGCCCTGGCAGTATCGCCCAAGCCCATCAGCCCGATGAATATCTGGAGGTCGCGCAGTTTGAGGCAGGGCTGGTGTTTATGCAGCGGTTGATCAAGGATTTGCAGGCCAAATGAACTTTCCAATTTCGTCCGATACGCCGATCCAGTTTCCCGGCCCGATCCCTGATGCTTGCGATGTAGTGGTCATTGGCGGCGGCGTCATCGGGGTTATGACGGCCTGGTTTCTGGCGGACCGCGGCCTGCGCGTGACCCTGTGCGAAAAGGGCCGGATTGCAGGCGAACAAAGCAGCCGCAACTGGGGTTGGGTGCGCCAGCAGGGCCGCGATCCGGCGGAACTGCCGATCATGGTAGAAGCGATGCGTATCTGGAAAAGCCTTGCGCAGGAATTTGGCGATGGCTTGGGGTTTCGGCAGGAAGGGGCGCTG
>JANNSG010000178.1:0-12265 GCA_031402355.1 Pseudorhodobacter sp.
GTCAAGGTGATCGGCGCCGGTATTGGCAGGACGGGGACACATTCCCTTATGACCGCGCTGGGTCACCTTGGGCTTGGTCCCTGCCATCACATGGAAGAGGTATTGCACGATATGGGGCGGCAGGTGCCTTTGTGGCAGGCCGCGGTGGACGGGCGTCCTGACTGGGCCGCGATCTACAAGGGTTATGCCTGTGCGGTGGACTGGCCAACGGCGACATTTTTCCGGGAACTTCATCAGGTCTATCCAAAGGCAAAATTCATTCTGACGGTGCGCTCGACACAAAGCTGGGTCGAAAGCTTTTCGGAAACGATCTACAAGGCGCTTGCGGGTCGGGCACATGCACCAGACGCAAAACAGGCGTGGCTGACAATGTGCGCGGGCGTCATAGCAAAAGCGGGCATTGTCGAGGGGATGAATTCGGCGGCTTTGGCGGTGGCGTTTGAAGCGCATTTGGCGGCAGTAAAAGCCGCCATTCCATCGGATCGACTGCTGGTGTTTCAGGTGAAAGACGGTTGGGAACCACTGTGCGATTTCCTTGGCCTGCAGGTTCCGGCCATGAATTTTCCGCACACCAATGACCGGGCAGAATTCTGGGACCTGATCGAAGGCAAAAAATGATCGCCGCCTTGTCCATGCAACCACTGACCCTCGCCGTGATGCCTTGCGGATGCGTGGCGTGAGGGCCTGATGACTGAACACCGCAAACTCGCGGCCATCCTTGCTGCCGATGTCGTGGGGTTTAGCCGCATGGTGGGGGCGGACGAAGACCGCATATTGGCACGGCTGCGCACCCTGCGCAGTGACGTCATCGACCCCACCATTGACCTGCACAAGGGCCGGGTGGTCAAGCGGATGGGCGACGGGGTGCTAGTGGAATTCCGGTCCGTGGTCGATGCGGTGCGCTGTGCCATCGAGGTGCAGACTGCGATGATCGAACGCAACGCCGGCCTGCCCGAGGATCGCCGCATTACCTTTCGCATCGGCATTCATCTGGGTGATATTGTCGAAGAGGCTGACGGCGATCTGATGGGCGACGGGGTGAATATCGCGGCCCGGCTGGAGGGGATCGCGGCCCCTGGTGCAATCTGCCTGTCCGAGGACGCTTACCGGCAAGTCAAGGCGCGGCTCGATCTATTGGTGCAGGACCTCGGGCCGACCAGCCTGAAGAACATCGCTGACCCGCTGCGGGTCTATGCTTTGCAGGTGGGGGTTGCGGCCCCGGCGAAAACCGAGGTTGCGCACAGCATCGCCCTGACGGGCAAGCCGTCGATCGCCGTGCTGCCCTTCACCAACATGTCAGGCGACCCCGAACAGGAATATTTCGTGGACGGCATGGTGGAAGACATCATTACAGCGCTGTCACGCTTCAACCAACTGCTTGTCGTCGCACGCAATTCATCCTTCACCTACAAGGGCCGGGCGGTGGATATCCGGCAGGTGGCGCGCGAACTGGGCGTGCAATTCGTGCTGGAAGGCGGCGTGCGCAAGGCGGGCAACCGGCTGCGCATCACCGGGCAGCTGATCGATGCCGCCACCGGCACGCATCTGTGGGCCGAACGCTATGATGGCGGGCTGGAAGATGTCTTCGATCTGCAGGATCAGATCACGGCACAGGTGGTGGGGGCCATCGTTCCCGCGATCCGGCGCGCCGAAATCGAGGCCGCCCGTCGCAAGCCTGCAGGCAATCTTGATGCCTATGATCTGTTCCTGCGCGCGCTGCCTCATGTCCCGGTCGTCACGCCGCAGGAAAACCAGTTGGCACTCGACTATCTGAACCAGGCCATCGCCCTTGATCCGGACTATGCCCCCGCCCTTGGTTATGCCGCCTGGTGCCTGACGCAAAGGGTGACGCGTGGATGGCCACTTGCCTTTGCCGATGACCGGGCCATGGCGGAAACCTTTGCGAGACAGGCACTTGCGATGGCCGGGGGGGATGCGACAGCACTGGCGCTGGGCGGCTTTGCGCTCGTGGCTGCGAAGATCGACCATGCGGCCGGTCTTGAGGCCTGCCGCCGGGCGGTCAATCTGACCCCCGGTTCGGGCTTTGTCGGCACGCTTTCGGGTGCGGCGATGGTGTGGGCCAATGATCTTGACACGGCCATTGCCGTTCTGGATCAGGCGATGGTGATCGGGTCATTGGACCCATCCTATTTCCTGATGCTGACCATGTGCGGCGCCGCCCATCTGTTCGGCGGTCGTGCCGACATTGCCGTCGGGCTGCTCGAACGAGCGGCAGCGCTCAATCCCAATTTCGACAGCTTGCAATGGGCCTTGTGCACGGCCCATACCCAGCTTGGCCGAAGGACCGAGGCGCAAACGGCGTTCGCGAGATTCAGAGCCATGGCCCCGGACGCCACGATCACCCGACTGATCAAGGAATTGCCGCTCCAGCATCCGTCGCATCTGGCGATGGTCATGGATGCCCTGCGACAGGCGGGACTGCCGGAGTAACCCTGCCCTGAGGTACGGGTGTCAAACCCCCAAGGCACCACCGCATCACCGCCATTTGCGCGTTTAGTCGACTGCCCCTAGCGATTCCCCTGTTCAAGCCAGGCCCGCGCAGCTGTGTCCGGGATCAGCTCGGCAAGCCTTTCACGGTAGTTCCCAATCTCATCTGCGGAAAGTTGCCCTTGCCACTTGCCTGAACTGGCAGAGTCAAAGAAATTGCTGTCAGATTTCCAGAACCCGGTCCCGGCCACTGGCGCATAGTCTGCGGCATTGGCTTTCATGGCGCCAAAAGCTGTGGCGGCGGCTACTCTGTCTATCAAACCGTCATCAGCCTCAATCCCCGCCGCGATAGCCAAATCCTGAACAGCGCGCCTGCCGTCACGGATCATGTTGGCATAATGGAACAACTTCAAATCCGGCAGCCTGCCCGAAAGGGCGGTTTCGCAGTAATGCATCGCGACGTTTGCAAGATTGTCATTCCCGATCGCATCATGTGCCGTCGGGTCGTTGATAAAAGCCCGGATCGAACGGGCCAGAGGCCAGCCGCTCGGGTCATCCGGGTCGAGCCTAGTCATGTTTGCGGTATGCTTGCGCATTGAAAATAACAGGTCCAGCGGATGGCGATACACGGCGATGACGGTGACCCCCTCCCAAATCGGAAAGCCGTCCGCCGGGGTGTGGGTTTTCACAACGCGCCGCCCCGTCTGTGCGGCCAAAACGGCGGCAACCTCATCTGCAGGCACCCCCAGATCAGCGTCAACCCAAGGCGACAGCACCGGCACCTTCTGCGGCAACGCTGCCCCGCCATGCACCAGCATCACAAGGATCGTTTGGGTCCAGGTCGTGCCACATTTCGGGGGCGTGCAAACAACGATGTCGCCTGCGCGCGGCACCCATGTAGTCCAGCGGTCCGGTCTGGTAAGCCCACCGCTATACCTGCGGGCCGCTGGTGCAAGGATGCGGGCAGGAGCGGTCATGGCAACCTCGTTTTGGGTGAATGGTTTTTCTGCAAAAAGGTGGTTACAATTTTATCAACTCGGCTCTGCCGACCAGGGCAACCTGTGCAACTGATCTTGCGGCATTCCACATCACTAGATGAGGATTTGGGCTTTGTCACCGACGTCTTCAGCTGTCTGGTTTCGGCACCCCAAAATCACGACTGAACCAAAGGCTTCCGGACTTTCTGCCATCAAACCCCCAGACACCAGCGCATCACCGCCTTTTGCGCGTGCAGCCGGTTTTCCGCCTCGTCAAACACAACCGAATGCGGGCCGTCCATCACGGCGCTGGTCGCCTCGTCATTCCTGTGCGCGGGAAGGCAATGCATGAACAGCGCGTCGGGTTTGGCCTGCGCCATCAGCGCCTCGTTCACCTGATAGCCGCGCAACTGGTTGTGGCGGCGTTCCTTGGCAGACTCCGGATCGTGCATCGAAACCCAGGTATCCGTCACCACCAGATCAGCGCCCTGAACCGCTTTAGCCGGATCGCGTTCCATGGTGACCCGTACCCCTTTTTCGCGTGCAAAGCCGATGGCTGCGGCTTCGGGTTCCAGCGTTTCGGGACCAGTAAAGGTGAAATCAAAGCCGAACTGCCCCGCCGCATGGATGAACGAGGTACACACGTTGTTGCCATCCCCCGCCCAGACCACTTTCTTGCCCGCAATAGGCCCATGGTGTTCTTCATAGGTCATCACATCGGCCATAATCTGGCAGGGATGCGTGCGGTTGGTCAGCCCGTTGATCACCGGAACAGTGGCATATTCCGCCATTTCCAGCAGAGTTTGTTCCTCAAAGGTGCGGATCATGATCAGATCGACATAGCGGCTTAAAACCCGCGCCGTGTCGGCAATCGTCTCGCCATGCCCTAGCTGCATTTCGCGGCCAGACAAAACCATTGTCTGCCCGCCCATCTGGCGTACCCCCACGTCAAACGACACGCGGGTGCGGGTCGATGGTTTCTCGAAGATCAGGGCCACCATGCGGCCTGCCAGCGGTCGATCATCATCGGGCGTGCCTTTGGGGCGGCCGTTGCGGGCGGTTTTCATCGCATGGGCGGAATTCATCATGGCGCGCAAGTCGGCGGCCGAAGTGGTGTGGATATCGAGGAAGTTGTTCATTCTGTTGTCTTTCTTAGCAGGCTACTGGGGCTGTCTGCCCCGGACCCCGAGAGTATTTTTACAAAGAAAAAGCCGGTTCAGGGTGGAAGTCCGTCACCAGAACCGGGGTGCCATCTTCGCCGGGACGAATGGCCATATCACGAAAGCCTGCTCGTCGGTAACAGCGCACGGCGCGTTCATTGTCCGGATCGGGGTCGATCAAAACCTCTGTCGCACCGCGCGCTATCAAGGTATTGGCATAAAGCCGCAATATCTCAGCACCATGGCCCCGCCCCAGCATATCGGGCGGGCCTACGCACATATCAACCGAATGGCTGCCATCTGGTCTATCGCCAAACTGTGGCGCGCCCCAAGCCTGGCAGGGATAGGATTGAAGATAGGCAAAAGCTGAAGCGTCCACCAAGCCGATCTGTTGATCCATCAGCGGGTTGTCCAGATCTTCGGTCAACAGCGCCAATTCTTCGGCAGGAACGCCCCACCATTCCCGCAGATGCGGGGTGGCGAGCCAATCCGCCATCATTGGCAGATCAGTGGCCGTGAAAGCACGCAAGGCGTAGGGGTCAGGCATGGCTGGCCACATTGGTCGCCGCCCTATCCAACCGCGCCAACGCCTCGGCGATATCGGCATCGGGGATGTTCAACGCGGGCAGCAGGCGGATCACGTTATCTGCGGCGGCCACCGTCAGCAGGTGTTGCGCGTAGTTGGCCTTGACCACATCAATATTGGAAGCGCGGCATTTCAACCCAAGGATCAACCCCTGCCCCCGCACGCCTTCATACACAGACGGATGCGTGGCAACCAAGCCTTCCAGCCCTTGGCGGAACAGCGCCCCTTTGCGGGCAACTTCGGCCAGAAACACATCATCGCTGACCATCTCGACCACCTTCGCCCCCACGGCACAACCCAATGGGTTGCCCCCATAGGTCGATCCATGTGTGCCCGCCACCATGCCCGCAGCCGCCGCTTCAGTCGCCAGCACGGCCCCCAAAGGAAAGCCGCCGCCAATGCCCTTGGCAACCATCATGATGTCCGGCTCCACCCCCGCCCATTCATGCGCGAACAAACGCCCCGTGCGCCCCATGCCGCATTGCACCTCGTCCAAAATCATCAGCGTGCCTGTGTCATCACACAGATCGCGCAGGCCTTTCAGGCAGGCATCCGGCATCACCCGGATACCGCCTTCGCCTTGCACGGGTTCCACCAGCACGGCGCAGGTATTTTCGCTGATGGCGGCGCGCAAAGCATCATGATCACCCCAAGGCAGGATCTTGAACCCCGGCATAAGCGGGCCAAAGCCCTTGACCATCTTTTCCGCCCCGGAGGCCGCGATAGCCCCGGTGGACCGCCCATGAAACGCGCCCTCGAAGGTGATGATCTCAACCCGCTCGGGTCGCCCATGATGATACCAGTATTTCCGCGCCATCTTGATCGCCAGCTCACACGCCTCGGTACCCGAATTGGTGAAAAATACGGTTTGCGCAAAGGTCCGCTCCACCAGCAAATTCGCCAGCCGTTCCTGTTCCGGAATGCGGTAGAGGTTGGAGACATGCCACAGCTTGGCCGCCTGTTCGGTCAGCACCTGCACCAAGGCCGGGTGCGCATGGCCCAGCGCATTCACCGCGATGCCAGCGCCCAGATCGAGGTAGCGCGACCCATCTTCCGCCGTCAGCCAGGACCCCGCCCCCGACACAAAAGCCATCGGCGCACGGTTATAGGTGGGCAAAACAGACGGGATCATAGGAAGCGGTCCTTGTACCAAAGCCCAGACCTGCCAAAGGCAGCGGGGTGTGTCAACGAAAGCGAGTGGGATTTTGCGCGAAATGCGCGGGATCAGTCGTCAGTCGCGGTCAGCGCTGACGTCGGGGGCGCAATAACTGGCGGGTCCGGGTGATCATCGGGTACGACTAGCAGATAGCGAATGGTTTGCAAGGCGGTTTTGCCCGGTGGCCGGTTGGGGGTAGACCTGCAGGCGTGCAGCTGCTGATGGAAGCCACTCAGTCACACAGGCCAATGTCTGCTGTGCGGGACAAAGCGGTCGTTGGCGTGTTGAACATAGGGAAGTGCATGACTGCCGGGTGGGCGCCGCAACGCCAATTTTAGGCACTTTATGGGGTAACGTCCCCCGACGAAGTTCTGCTGGAGTTTGTGCAAAAGCGCCTGCCCGAGGGGGCAGTCAGGCGCTGCCCGGCGGGCTTCGCCCTTGAGTCCTGGCAAGGCTGGCGGTCTTGAACCGCTGCTATGCGGACAAACGAAGCAGACGGTCAATCAGGTTTCCGTTTTTTCTACTGTGGACGGCAGCAACCTACTATCCCAATGACCCTCAAGGGGTGAAGTAGAAAACCTCACGCGCAATTTTGAATCTTAGCTTTTGTTTCAACCTTGACAGGTCAGACGGTGCATCAATCTTGTGGATCATGCGATGGCAGGTGGGACAAAGTACCATGAAGTCATCCGGAACCCGATAACGTCGTGTTTCGCCCTCAGCAAGGCCGTGCAATGGGGCTGCATGATGCACATCCAGCGGTGTTTCATAAACTGGACCGGTGAAACCATAATCTCGTTTGGGGTCAAGCCCACAGCATTCACAGATTGGAGGTTTTGTCTTTAATACGTCTTTTCGCACCTTTGGCGAGCGTTCAATACGGCGAGAAAGAATGTAGCGTCGTGTCTCGTTAATATCTTTTCCGTTTGCCTCTTCCTGCATCACCTCACTTGGTATAGTTCCGCCACGATTGACCAGCGCTTCGTAAGCGAGCAGCATTTGGTTTAAGTCAGCCACGAGCACGTCCTCGGTGAGCATGCCCGCTTTGTAGGTACTTCCAAAAGCATGCCCAGCCTCATAACCAGCCGGAAGTCCAGCTTCGGAACCGAGTTCAATGGGATCTTCAGAAAAATGCTTCGCAAACTCATGTACGCGATCCGCCATGTCACGCGCTCTACGCTTCAGAACGTCGCGACCACGGACCGGTCCGAAATCATTGTATATGGCCGTAGTTCCTTGATTCATCGACAGCGTGATGGTTTGCGCGTCAGGATTAATCAAGTAAACAACGTAAAAGCCCTTTGTCGCGGTCTCGGTTACGAGAGGATCAAAGAATGCGAGCCAAGGAACCGACGCCCATACACCCTGTCCGACGCTTGCCTTGACCTTCAGATCAAAGGGGCTGAACGTCAGAAGTTTCTTTGCCTCTATAGCTATGTCGTGCCTTACAAATTCACCAAATTTCGAACCTGTAAATGGCTTTGCACGTTCATAAGTGTATTCGGTGGCGAGGCGGGAAAGTTGGTCGGAAAGCATAGTTGAGCTACCCTTTGTGCGCTAGTAACCATACAAAGCTTCATGGTCCGCGCAAGCTTCTTCGAATGTTAACGGGTTTTGCTCTCTTGGTCCTTTGACGGTTCCCTCAGAAAGTCCGCTTTGGGCTCCAAGCCGTCATTTACCGCTCTCGACCGAAAGTCGCCGCCTTTGTGACGGCCCCCCAAGACACCGCTACGCTGCCCGACTTGACCAATCTAGCTGACCTGTGACGACAATTTGCCCCACGGCAGGCGATTTGGGGCACGAAAACCAGCCGTCCGTCCTGCGCCCTCCCCCCGCAATATCTTGAACTTCCGGCATCAGGCTTGTATCCACCCCCACCGCGCGGGTATGATGCGCCAAAGCGGCCCCTCAGGGCCACAGCCAGCCACACCGGAGTTTCGAAATGTCCTGGACCGATGAGCGTGTTGAAACGCTCAAAAAGATGTGGGCCGAAGGCCAAAGCGCCAGCCAGATCGCCAAGGAATTGGGCGGCGTCACCCGCAATGCGGTGATTGGCAAAGTGCACAGGCTTGGCTTGTCGAACCGCGTCGGATCAGCCGGCGCTGAGACCGATCAGGACGCGGCACCTGCGTCTCGCGTCGAACCCGCAGCCCGCCCCAACGAAGCTGCCCGCAGCGCCGAGCCGTCGGCGCGCCCTGTGCCAGATCGTGCGCCCCCCCCGCCAGGCGGCGCCACGATCACTCCGATCCCGCTGCGCAAAGCGATCATTCCCGCCGGTCAGCCGCTGCCGCCACAACCCTCAGCCAATGAGATCAGCCCCGAAGTGCTGGCCTCGGTGCGTGAGGTGGAAAAGCTTGCCAAGAAACTGACCCTGATGGAACTGACCGAACGCACCTGCAAATGGCCGATCGGCGATCCTGCGACCGATGATTTCTGGTTCTGCGGATTGCAATCGCAGCCCGGCAAACCTTACTGCGAAGCCCATGTCGGGGTGGCGTTTCAGCCGATGTCGGCCCGGCGCGACCGCCGACGCTGACGCCGACCCGCTGCAGCCTGTTGCCTTGCAGGGGCAGGTTGCCCGCCGGGCTTAATCGCCATTGCCCAACAGTTTTTCCAAGGCCCGGGCGGCCTCGTCTTCAATTGCCTCGTTCAACTTGCGTTCGGCCGCGTCGCCCAGATCTTCGCCCTCTTGCGCCTCGATCCCCAGCTTTTCGGCCAATGCCGCCTCGGCCTTCGCCTGCAACTCCTCCGCCTCTGCCTCCAGCTTCTCCTGTGCTGCCGCCTCGAGGTCCAACCGGAACTTCAGTGCAGCCCAGGGACCAAAGATCAGCAAGGGGACCGCAAGACCGGCCTCGTCTCCGCCTTTGATCACCGCAGTCGGCCGCAGCCGGTATTCCAGTTCCCGCGCGCCGATATCGACCGTTCCATTGCCGGTGGCGGTCAACCCCGGGGCGGCCAGAACCAGATCATCATTGCGCAGAACCCCGGCCTCGATCGCGAAACTTCCCGTCACCGCATCATAGACCGTCTTGCTGCCTTCGCTTGCATAAGACGTGTCCAGCGTGCGCAACATGCCCGGCACATCCACCCCGGCCACCTCGCCCTTGCTCAGCGACAAGGTGCCCGCTCCCGACAGACCGCGCGCCAGTTCCGCCTCTGAATTGCCCACCGCCAGAAACTTGACGGCCACATCGCCGGTGCCGGTCACCCGGTCATATCCTGCCAGAGCCGTCAAGATGGGTTGCAGCGCAATTCCTGCAAACCGCAGATCGCCGCCCAGCGACAGACCCTTGCGCCCATTGACCACGAACTGCCCCGTCACCCCACCCTCATAGACGGCCAACTCGCGCAGATCGAACACAGCGCGGGCGCGCTCCAGCGTCATCAGCACGCGCGCAGCACCTGTCTTTGCCGATCCCAGATCGATGCTGCCAGCACTCAGGGCCACGGTCGCATCCATCGCGGCCAGTCCCGATACATCAAACGGCTGTGTTGACCAGCCGCCTTCAGCACCAGCCCCGTCGCTTGCCGCCACGGTTCCTGCCTGGCCGAACCGCAGATCATTTGCGACCAGCTTCGCTGACAGCGCCGGCCGCTCGCCCGCCGTCACGAAATCCACATCCGCCGACAGCGCATTGCCGTCCAGAACCACGGCCCCGCCGCGCAGATGCGCCGATCCCTCTGCCGTCAGCGTCACCGCCCCGCTCAGCGAAACCGACCGCGCGCCCAGCCCTTCGGGCAAAGCAGGTGCTTCTTGTCCGGCAAGACCGAACAGCGCCGCCAGATCGGCAAGCTCTGCCGAAAGCTGGCCCTCGGCCGCAAACGGCGTCAGGCTCGCCTTGCCCTCAAACCCCAGATCGGCCGCCCCTGCCTGTGCCGATACGGTCACCGGCACCAATCGCCCCGCAATGAACGGCGCAAATTCCCCGATCGTCCCGCTGATCGCAATATCCTGCCCGCCCATGCGTGCCGAGCCCGCGATCCTCGCAGGTCCGTTGAAATCAGGCACCCGTGCCTCGGCCTCGATCTGCGACAGATCCACTTTGGTGCCCGCCGCATGGTCGATATAGCGCAAACTGCCGCCTGACAGGACGGCCTTGTCCAGCGTGAAGGCGGTGCCCGCTCCCAGTGTCTGCGGCCCTGCCGTCCCACCGCCGCCAGAGGTGACCCGAAAATCCCAATTCGCCAATCCCTCTTCATGGCGTTCCAGCACAATCACCGGATCTGTCACCTGAAGACCGGTGATCCGCACCTCGCCCCCGATCAGCGACGCCATGTCCACCGCAATTTCCAGTGACGCCGCCTGTAACAGCGGCCCCTCATCAGACCATTCGGCATTGGCCACCGAAATCGGCCCGGTCTTCACCCCCAGAACCGGCCAGAAGCTCGGCCGGACCGAGCCTTCGATCACCAGTTCGCGCCCGGTCAGCTTGGAAAACTCGCGCGCCGCCAACGCCGCCACCCTGTCAGCCGGGATCAGGAAAACCGCGCCGACCAGGATCAGCACAAACACCAACAGCGCCATAGCCACCCGAATGATCCACCGCATGATGATACCCCTTGGCTGCTTGCCGCTAAGTGTAGCGCGGGGTAACGCATGGCGGCAAGTAACAGTTCCAACGAGACGGGCGCGTTGGCTCGATCAAAAAGTGGAAAACCTCTACCGACCCCCCTTGGGTGCTTGCGCCAAACTTGACCGCTATCTATGCTCCCCTTTCGAACCGGAGCCACAAAATGTTGCATGCGCGCCTGCCTCAGTTCATCCTCGACCACTACGAATGCCATGAATGGAAGCACGCAAGCGCCATCCTGACACAAGATTTTCCCTCTGAATGGGCTGACCTTGTGGATGTCCTGACGGCCTTTCGATTGCGAAAGTCCTGGGTCTCGAAGGGCGGCGGGAACAAATCCCAGCTGTCGTCCTTCATTGATGGCTTTCTGGCAGAGCGGGGCTGGGTTGAGAAGCAGTTTCAGACCGCCATCGTGGTGGACGGAACGCGGCTTGACTCACCCACCCACAAGATCGATTGCTTCAAGAACGGGGTGGCACTTGAAATTGAATGGAACAACAAGGACCCGTTCTATGACCGCGATCTGAACAACTTTCGCCTGCTGTTTGATTTGCGTGCCGTCAGCGTGGGAATCGTGATAACGCGGGCGGACGAACTGCAAGACATTTTTGACGATCTTGGACGCGGCTCATCCTACGGAAACTCGACCACACATATGTCAAAATTGCTGCCAAGAATTCTGGGCGGTGGCGGTGCCGGATGCCCGCTCTTGGTGTTCGGTATCACAAAAGCGCTTTTCGTGGAGGATGACGAATGATCAGTGCCGCAGATGATCTGCTCGGCAAGGCGGGCAAGACCAAGTTTCGCACGGTTCTCGCTGACCCGCCATGGCAATTCCAGAACCGGACCGGCAAGATGGCGCCAGAACACAAGCGGCTGTCGCGCTACCCGACCATGACGTTGCGTGAAATTTGTGATCTTCCGGTAGAGGCGGTCGTCGCCGACACGGCACATCTTTATCTCTGGGTACCCAATGCGCTGCTTCCCGAAGGTCTGAAAGTGATGGAAAATTGGGGGTTCGCTTACAAAAGCAACATCATCTGGTACAAAATCCGCAAAGATGGCGGGCCAGACAGGCGGGGGGTCGGCTTTTACTTTCGCAACGTCACCGAAGTGCTGCTGTTCGGCGTGCGCGGCAAAAACGCCCGGACCCTGCAACAGGGCCGCACGCAAGAAAACATCATATCCACGCAAAAGCGCGAACACAGCCGCAAACCGGATGAACAATACAGCCTTATCGAAGGATGCAGCAGCGGCCCCCGGCTCGAAATGTTCGCACGAGGCCCGCGTGTGGGCTGGACGGTCTGGGGCAATCAGGCCGATGACTACACACCAACCTGGGACACTTACGCCAATCACTCGCAGTC
>JANNSG010000179.1:0-52068 GCA_031402355.1 Pseudorhodobacter sp.
AGCAAATCGGGCAAACGTCGCTTGATTGCACTGCAATCATTGCATAGCTTTGGCATTGCAACCGGAGGGTGCCATGGCCAGCATAACGATTCGGAACCTCGACGATGATGTAAAGCGTCGCTTGCGTGTGCGGGCGGCCGAGCATGGCCGCTCGATGGAAGAGGAAGCGCGCGATATTCTGCGGCAGGTTGTCGGCCAGCCCAGCGCCCCGAAAAATCTCGGCCAATCCATCCATCAGCGGTTTGCAGCGCTGGGCGGCGTCGATCTGGCACTGCCTGCCCGAACGCCGATGCGCGCCTCGCCGGACTTTGAGTGACGCATGATTATCATCGACACCAATGTCGTGTCCGAACTGATGCGCGCAAGTCCGGACCCTGCGGTCCTTGCATGGTTCGCCGGTCATGCCGCTGACGCCCTGTTCCTGACGGCGATCAGCGAGGCTGAATTGCGCACAGGTGCGGCCATCCTGCCCGCCGGGCAGCGTCGCGATCACCTTGTCGGCGCCATCAATGGGATGATCGATCAGGACTTCGCTGGCCGCATCCTACCCTTCGACAGCCCCGCCGCCCGTAGTTACGCCGAAATAGCCGCCGCGCGCCGCGCAGCAGGCAAGCCGATCATGGAAGCCGACTGCCAGATCGCCGCGATTGTCCGTGCCTGTGATGCGGCCATCGCGACGCGAAACGTTAAAGATTTTGAGGGCTGCGGCATCGACGTGATCAACCCTTGGAATGCAGTATGAAATTCTTCGAGATTGAACGGGCCAGCTCTGCACTTGCCGCCGCGGCTAAAGGTGGTGGCGGGCAGGCGCGCTCGCACCGTTCAGGAGGGCTATTCGTGTCGGCAAACTTCTATGGACATTGAGCACCCGTCTACAGTTACCTTTTGCCTGAAAGCCTTTGACGGTCTGCCCCCAGCAAGTAGTGTTAGGAACGCGGGGGGCCATTGTTTTCGCGAGGGTAGCCAAACAAGGCCATCCGACCTGAAAAAAGCATAGGCGCATTTTCGGGGCTGCTGACAGCCCTGCAAGCATGATCGAAGGGCAAGGTATGTCGAATTCCCGTTTGAATGGTTTTGGAGGCGAGTTTGCCAAGAGTCTTTGATAATATCGAGGCTGGGCTTCTACCTGCCCTTCGACAGACCCTTCAGGTTTCCGAACGCGGAGACTTCTGTGTTGGGTATTTCAATCTTCGTGGGTGGAAGTCGATCGACGATCTAATTTCTGCTTGGCCAAGTGGCGAGGGTGGGCAATGTCGTCTCTTGGTAGGCATGCAAAAATTGCCACAGGATGAATTGCGAAGCGGGCTCGGTGTTGGCAATGAGGAAGTTCCACTCGATAACCAAACTGCGCTGCGAATAAAGCGAAAGCTGGCTGAAGAATTCCGTGTTCAATTGACGCTTGGGATGCCAAACAACACCGATGAAGCCGGATTGCGCCGATTGGCGGATCAACTGAGGTCAAAGCAGGTAACGGTCAAGCTTTTTCTAAAGCATTCCCTTCATGCAAAACTCTATTTGCTGTATCGGCCAGATCCCAACAATCCAGTCACAGGGTTCCTGGGCAGCAGCAACCTTACTCTGTCGGGCCTGTCGAAGCAGGGTGAACTAAACGTAGACGTGCTCGATCACGACGCCACGACGAAACTTTCTAAATGGTTCGAGGACAGATGGACCGACCGATGGTGCGTCGACATTACGGAAGAACTTATTGAAGTAATTGATGAAAGTTGGGCGCGCGAGCAAACGATCGATCCATATCTGATCTACGTGAAGATGGCGTATCATCTTGCCCAAGAAGCACGCGCTGGTCTGAATGAATTCCGAATTCCGCCGGAATTCGGCAAACGTCTCTTTGCCTACCAAGAAGCTGCGGTGAAGATTGCCGCCCATCACCTGAACAAGCGGGGCGGAGTTCTGATTGGGGATGTGGTTGGCCTTGGTAAAACGCTCATGGCGACAGCATTGGCTAAGATTTTCCAAGATGATCATTTTACAGAAACACTAATCATATGCCCAAAAAACCTCGTCAAGATGTGGGAGGATTACGTCACAGAGTATCGATTGATTGCTAAAGTCATGTCTGTAACTAAAGCGACCAGAGAGCTTCCGGAGCTTCGCCGCTATCGCGTTGTGCTCATTGATGAAAGTCACAACCTTCGAAATCGTGAAGGGCAGCGGTATCGGGCAATTCAAGAGTATCTCACGGAAAACGAAAGCCGCTGCATTCTACTTTCTGCAACACCATACAATAAAACCTATATTGATCTTTCAAACCAGTTGCGCCTTTTCGTTCCCGAGGATCGCGACATTGGGGTTAGACCTGAACGGTTGCTGCAGGATATCGGGGAAACAGAGTTCATTCGTCGACATCAATGCTCTGTTCGATCACTCGCCGCTTTTGAAAAAAGCATTTATGCTGACGACTGGCGCGAATTGATGCGGCTTTACATGGTGCGACGCACGCGCACTTTCATTCAAGAAAACTATGCCCAGACTGACCCCTCAAACGGCCGAAAATATTTGACCTTTGAAGATGGCTCTCGGTCATATTTTCCTGATCGGGTGCCGCGCACACTTCGATTCACGATCGACGAGACAGATGCCAAAGACCAGTATGCGGGGCTCTACGCCGCGCCTGTCGTTGACGCGATCAACCTCATGCACTTGCCGCGATACGGCCTTGGCAACTACGTCGCTCCTAAGCCTCACAAACCACCAACACAAAAGGAAGCGAAGCAACTCGACGATCTCTCGCGCGCGGGCAAACGCCTGATGGGCTTTTGCCGGACAAACCTCTTCAAACGTCTTGAAAGCAGCGGCGAAGCCTTCCAGCAGTCCTTGGAGCGTCACGTTCTCAGGAACTACATTTTCCTGCATGCCATCGACAACGACCTGCCCTTGCCGCTAGGCACGCAGGATGCCGGGCTGTTGGACACAGCAAATTACGATGAGGATATCGACGATCAGAGTGCGGATGCTGAACTTTTTTCTGAGGGAGAGGACGAAAAAACTCAAGACGCGGTGCCCCTGAATCTGAGGGATGTGGCAGCCTTCCAAGCGCGTGCGGCGGAAACGTACCGGCTATATGCGGGCAAGTTCAAAAAAAGGTTCAAGTGGCTGCGGCAGGACTTGTTCGTAGTCGAATTGAAGGAAGACTTGATTTCCGACAGCGCTTGCCTGCTAAAAATTCTAGATGATTGCGGTCACTGGGATGCATCGAAGGACGCGAAGTTAGCAGCCTTGTTAGAATTGCTGACGGAAAAGCACCCTAAAGAAAAGGTAATGGTATTTTCGCAGTTTGCCGACACAGTTCGCTATCTTGAGCGGCAACTTAAGAGTCACGGCTTGAAATCCATGGCCGCGGTATCGGGTGAAACCGATGATCCGACGGCTTTCGCATGGCGCTTTAGTCCGAACAGCAACAACAAACGCGAGCGGGTGAAGCCCGAGGACGAACTGCGGGTATTGATTGCTACCGATGTACTCAGCGAAGGCCAAAACCTTCAAGATGGCGCAATATTGGTAAACTATGATCTGCCCTGGGCGATCATTCGGCTCATCCAGCGCGCAGGTCGTGTTGATCGAATTGGACAACGAGCTGAAAAAATTCTCTGTTACTCCTTTCTCCCGGCCGACGGCGTAGAGCAGTTGATCAACTTGCGATCCCGTGTTCGCCAGCGGCTTAAAGAGAATGCAGAGGTCGTTGGGACCGACGAGGCGTTCTTCGAAGACGAAGGCGAGAGCGAAAAGCTTGTTGATCTTTACAACGAGAAGTCCGGAATTCTTGATGGAGAAGCAGACACGGATGTCGATCTGGCGTCCTATGCATATCAAATCTGGAAGAACGCGATCGATGCGGACCCTGCACTTCAGAAGGTTATCCCTGCGCTGCCGTCGGTCGTGTTTTCGACGAAGGCTTACACGCCTCAACCTGACCGGCCAAATGGTGCGCTCGTGTATCTGCGGACAGCGCAAGGGAACGACGCCCTCGCTTGGGTCGACAAAGACGGAAACAGCATCACGCAGTCGCAGTTCGAGATACTGAAAGTTGCAGCTTGTGAGCCGAACACGCCAGCACTGCCGCGGCAGGAAGATCATCATGCGATGGTGGCCAAGGGTGTCGAGCATATTGCAGTAGAAGAGAAACAGGTTGGTGGCCAACTTGGGCGCCCATCAGGCGCGCGCTTTAGAACCTATGAACGGCTGAAGCGCCACGCTGACAAAGTGAAAGGTGAGCTCTTCGACCTGCCTGATCTCGGCAAGGTCATCGAAGAGATCTATCGGTTCCCGCTGCGCCAGTCAGCAACTGATACACTTAACCGACAAATGAAGGCGGGCATCAGCGATGAAAAGCTGGTCGAACTGGTCTTAGCGCTGCGTGAAGAGGATCGGCTTTGCCTGATCCAGGATGAAGAACACTCTGGCGAACCGCAGATCATCTGCTCGCTCGGGCTTGGGCGACTGACAGTGTGATCGGAGGAGCGGGCGATGGATTTCAATACCACTAATGCGAAGGCCCTGCTGGGCCAGTTCAGTTTCGCAAAGCTCTTCGTTGATGAACTGGGGTGGGATCAGCACGGTTCCGACCTGTCAGTGTCGATCTCGGGCACAACCTATCTGCTGAAGGCTGCGGCGCAGAAGCGCGGCATGGTCGCTTGGGTGTGCCAGGCTCCGGCCGGACAACGGATTCCTGATCGAGGAACACGGAAGAAGATTGAGCATCAGGTGGCCAGAACGACGCTGGAACATTTGATCATCTTCACCGATTCACATCGGGCAGAGCAGATTTGGTGCTGGGCGCGTCGTGAGACCGGGAAACCTGTCTCGGTTCCCGAACACTTTTGGTACGCGTCGTCTGGCAATCGCGGGTTCCTGCAAAAGCTTGAAACTATCGCATTCTCGCTGGCCGAGGAGGACACCCTTACACTTGTGGACGTGACAACGCGCGCACGCGCGGCATTCGACGTCGAACGCGTCACAAAGCGGTTTTTTGAGGAATTCACCAAGCAGCACAAAGCGTTCCTGGGTTTAATCGATGGCATCACCGATGTGGCCGACAAGGAATGGTATGCATCGCTGATGCTGAACCGCCTGATGTTCATCTACTTCATGCAGCGGAAGGGCTTCCTTGACGGTGAGACCGCATATCTGCGTAAGCGCCTAGAGCAATGCCAACGGGAGAAGGGCACGGACAGCTTCTATTCTTTTTACCGCTACTTCCTGCTGCGCCTGTTCCATGAGGGTCTCGGCGGCAAGGCACGCAACCCGGAATTGGACAAACTGCTGGGGCGCATCCCCTACCTGAACGGCGGTCTGTTCGAAAAGCATTCGATTGAAGAACGGTGCCCCGACATCAAAATCCCCGATGAGGCTTTCGAACGCATTTTCACCTATTTCGACCGCTATCAGTGGCATCTCGATGAACGCCCGCTGCGCAACGACAACGAGATCAACCCAGACGTCCTCGGTTACATCTTCGAAAAATACATCAACCAAAAGCAGATGGGGGCATACTACACCAAAGAGGACATCACCGAGTACATTTCGAAGAACACGGTGATCCCCTTCCTGTTCGATGCGGCCAAGGCAAAGTGCAAAGTGGCCTTCGACAATCCCGGCGGGCCGACTGTCTGGCATCACCTGCGGGACGATCCCGACCGCTATATCTACGCGGCCGTCAAGCACGGCACCGCGCTTCCCCTTCCGGACGATATAGCGGCGGGCATTTCCGATGTCGCCGCGCGGACCGGTTGGAATCGCGCTGCGCCCGCCGAATTCGGCCTGCCGACAGAAATTTGGCGCGAGGTCGTGGCCCGGCGCACGCGTCATGACGATGTGCGCGCAAAACTCGCGGCGGGTGAGGTGCGGGAGATCAACGATCTGATCACCCTCAACCTCGATATCCGGCAGTTCGCCCAGGATGTGATTGAACGCTGCGAGGGGCCCGACCTGCTGCGCGCCTTCTGGAAATCCATCGAAAGCGTTACGGTGTTGGACCCCACCTGTGGGTCTGGGGCTTTCCTTTTCGCAGCGCTGGGCATCCTAGAACCGCTCTACGCGACCTGCCTTGACCGGATGGAGGCCTTTGTGGCCGACCGGGAACGTAGCAGCGGCAAGGTGGAAGACATCCCCAAGGGCTTCCGCGACGTCCTGAAGAAGATCGAGGCGCATCCGAACACCCGCTATTTCATCCTGAAAAGCATAATCCTGAACAACCTCTTCGGCGTCGATATCATGGAAGAGGCGGTGGAGATCTGCAAACTGCGCCTGTTCCTAAAGCTGGCGGCACAAGTCGAGCCGGACAAGACGGCCGACAATCTCGGCGTAGAACCGTTACCGGACATCGATTTCAATATTCGTGCCGGGAATACACTGGTGGGCTGTGCGACCTATGCTGAAGTAGAAGCCAGCGCTGCGGGCGACTGGATACGCCAACAAGAACTGGAAAAGATCAAGCCACGAGCGGCTGACCTTCAGCAGGCTTTCGATGCATTCCGAGTGCGCCAAGTGGAAGGCGACGGGACTGTGCCAGTTGCGGACAAAGCCAAGTTGCGAGTGCGGCTCAAAGCGCTGGAAGCTGAGTTGAACCTTCAACTTGCCAAGAGTTACGGAGTGAAAGTATCACAACCGGCCGCCTATCAGTCTTGGTTAGAATCCCATCAACCATTCCATTGGTTCACTGAATTTCATGGCATTATGAACCAAGGAGGATTTAATGTAATTTTGGGAAACCCTCCTTACGTTGAATATAGCAAGGTTCGGAAATTCTATTCGATTCTAAACTACAAAACTGAAGCAAGTGGAAACTTGTTTGCGATGTGCGGCGAACGTTCGTTTCACCTCGCACCAAATGGGCGATCTGGATTGGTGCTTCCTGTTTCTGCGATCTGTACGGAGCGGACATCGTCATTCCAGAAGCTTTTATTTGAACGAAAGTCGGTCTGGGCATCATCTTTCGATGTGTTTCCTGCTCGACTATTCGAGGGTGCTGCGCAGCGACTGTCGATAATAATTGCCGAAAATCAGCTAACTGATCGAAGTGCGATCATTCACACAACCGCTTACAAAAGATGGTTTGCTGCCGAACGTCCCCAGCTAATGGCAGGTCTTGCCTACATTGACGTTTCGAAGGAAGCAAGAATAGGTTGGATTCCAAGATTAGATAGCAAAGTTGCGCTTGAGGTATTGGCAGGTGTGAAGGGGATCAACATAGAGTATCTTATGCGTGACAAAGGGGCTTCACCCATATACATCCATCGAATAATCAATAACTTCGTTAAAGCTGTAGACTTTGCGCCAATGTTCAAACGTGAAGGCGAACCCAAAACTGTATCGCCAGACTTCAAGAAACTTTAGGCGATATTATACTTGACAAACCAATCGCCAAAACCGATTTGATCCCGGCGTGACAGGCCGGATCACTTCTTGGTTTCGTTGTCTTTCGGCCTTGAAGCTTCGGCTACCTTCTTTAGTTTGGCGTCAAAGCGCGCTTCGTCGTCATCGGTTTCAAGCTGACGCGCGGCTTCCTTGAAGCGGTCGAGTTGTGTGGGTTTGTTTTCCATGCGGCATCATACCCCATGCAGTACCAAGAAAAAAGGCGACACTTGCGCGTCGCCCAGTTGATTGCAGGAAGCCTCTTGGGCCGCATCACGCATAACCCAGAAGCCGGTGATCACACTAGCCGGTTAGCGGCTGCGCCAGTGGGCGCAGACATGCTCAATCCGGCCAAAGCGAAAGCGTTCATACGCGTTCACAAAGACACCAGCAGCCATGCCGTATCCTCTCATGAAGAGAAGTGAGTTGCTGCGGGGCGGGTTATGTGCAAGATTCCAGTTGTCTAGGCTGGTGATTTGCACGGGGTCTGCCCCGCTATGATTGCCGTTATGGGAGGCCGATCCGCTAGAGCTGGTCGGCCTTTCCCTTAGTCGCCCTGCTACGCCGAACGGCTACGGAGCAAGGCTAGACATGTCTCATCATTGACGCACCACTACATGTTGGGGGTTATTTACCCAAGTCGAATGAATCCTGATTTTCGCTCATGGGTCAAGCGGAAACTATCTTAGCAGAGCAACAAATCAGCATTGCTCGCATCAATTGCTAATTTTTATTGCTTGGGTTAATTGCTTATGATAGGAATGGCCTGTCCTCATAGGAGAGCACAGATGACGCGCCCGCAAAGCCCAGGCTACCCCAATTTCCCGCTGGAAAAGGCCCTCGACCTTGTGAAAGGTATTTTTGCCGCAGATCGGCGAAGCGCGATTGATCGCGAGACAGCGGCAAAGCATATTGGCTATGGTGGCCTTAGCGGTGCGGCGGACAAGACTTTGGCGACACTGGCTCACTATGGGCTTTTGGAGCGCGCAGGAAAAGGGCAGACGAAAGTTACTCAGACAGCGATTGATATTCTTCACCCAGACAGCGAAGAAGATAGGCGCGCGGCCCTCATGGAGGCAGCCTTTGCGCCTGCCGTTTTCGAACAGATCAAGAATAGATTTGACGGCGGGAAGCCATCTGAGGCGGCGTTGCGGTCTTGGCTTGTCAGGGAAGGTTTTCTAGATCGGGCAATCGGGCCGGTCGCTAAGTCATACATGGAAAACTACCAGTTTTTAGAGCAAGAGAAAGCTTTCGAAAGTGGTGGCGATGGGGCAGCAAAGGTGTCAGAATCGCCCATGCCGGACAGCGATCCTTCTCTAGTTAGGCCGGGATCGACGTTTGGCGGGGCAGCAGTTGGCGATTTCGTTCAGTGGGAAAGCCAAGGTGTGCTCCAATTCCAAAGCCCCAAAAGGGTGCGCTGGGTTTCCGATGACGGGACTTGGCTCGCTGTCGAGGGGAGCGACACAGGGATGCCAATGGAACAAGTCACAGTCGAATCTGCGCCGAAGATGCCGCCGCAGATGATAATCCCCCCACAGGAAGTCAAACACGACACTAAGATCGAAAAAGGCTTTTCCGAGTGGTTTCGTGCAAAGGTCGGCCCGGACAAGTTGGTGACAATCAACTTCAAAGGGGAAGGTGAAATCGGGCCACGGGAGATAGAGAAAATGATCAAGGTCTTGGAGGCCCAACGGTTGGCACTGGAAGATTGAGCCATCCTGTTTCCCGGTAATACGGGGCGACGGATTAGCCGTCGCCCTTTTTCTTAGTTAGGTCTTGCATAGTTGAGGCGTTTGCCAACGACACCTAAAAGCGTGGTTGCTGCCCGTGCCTTATCATCACAGCCGAGTGCAACCCGATTGCTGTAGCGAAACGCAAATTCGGATGCGTAGCGGTGCAGATGCTTCTTGCCGCAGTGCTGATAGGTGCCTTTCATGCCGCGCTTGAAGATGCTGAAATAACCTTCGACAGTGTTGGTCGTCACGTCGCCACGCACATACTCCTCTGCGCCGTGGTTCACAGTTTCATGGCCCGCAAAGTGGTTGCGTAGGTTGTCATATTGCATGGCTTCGTCGGTGTGGATCGTGGCTTCGGCGGCGATGTTTGCCTTGAGGATCGGAAGAAGCGTTGCGATTTTCAGATCATCGACAACGATGGACTTTGCTTGACCAGTCGTACGATCAACTAACGTCAGCATCTTCATCTTGTGGCCGACGCCGCGCCGGACAGGTTTTCCGGGTTTGCGGCCAATGAACGTTTCATCGACTTCAACGGTGCCACCCCCAGCGCCGAAATTCACGTTGTCGTTGTCAGTCATGGCTTCGCGGATACGGTGAGACATGAACCAAGCGCTCTTGAGCGTAATGCCCAGAACGCGGTGCAGTTGATTGCTGCTGATGCCCTTCTTGCTGCTGCACATCAGATGGATGGCTTGCAGCCATAGATGCAGGGCAATGTGGCTATCCTCAAAAATCGTTCCCATGCGGACGGTGAATTGAGCGCGGCAATCGCGGCATTTTTTCAGGCCGTGACGCTCAATACCTTCTGGGTTCTTTGCGGAAGCCTTAGAACGGACACCGTTCAGAACATATGGCGCCGCCATGCTGCCGCACTTCGGGCATACCGGGCCGTTCCCCCAAAGCATCGCCTCAACATGGGCAAACGCTGCGGCTTCGTCGTGCATGTATTTGGCGGACAGGACGGACATGGCGGGTTCCTTGCTCTATACAAGGAAAGTAAGCCGATTGGCGTGGTTTGTCAAGTATAATATCGCCAAACTTTACGTTGACCAAAAGCAACGCAAAGCACTTATGGCCATACTTAACTCAAATATATTCTACTGGTATTGGAGATGTCATGGCGATGGTTTCCATTGTGGCTTTAAAGAGATTGGCCGCTTTCCAACTAAGATATCTGAAATGTCCAAAGAGGAAACTGAGCGTTTGGAAAGCCTTGGTTCGGGTATGTCCGAGGCACTTATGTTAAATTCAGCTATTAAGGTCAGAAATCAGAAGAAAACTGGACGCATTGAGTTGCAAACCTTTTCCTTCCCTCCCTGTAAGCCCACGTCGGATTTAATTGATTGGGAGATTGGCGCAACGCACTACAAGCTCAGTGATGAGAAAATAGACTACGTTGTAAACTACGATGTGAAGTATCGCATGGGTCAAAGTGAGGACGAAGATGCAATCGAAAATCTGGAAGAATGAAGATCGCTGTCCTGGCCTGGGGCTCCCTCATCTGGGAGCCACGCAATCTTCAAACCGCCACGGGGTTCGTTCTCTTGGGTCCCGTGCTGCCCATCGAATTTAGCCGCGTGTCCGGGGGCAATCGCCTCACTCTGGTCATCGATGAAGCAAACGGCGCGCCCTGCCGGACCTACGTCGCCCAAAGTGCCTACGCCGATCTCGACAACGCGCTGCTGAACCTTTGGCTTCGTGAGGGCAAGGAAAACGAGACGCCCCCTGCTCGCGTAAGGGACAGCGGGCGCGTCGCTTTCGTCGATCTGACAAAGAACACGGAAAGCTTGCGCGCGAAAGAACGTCACCCCACCGCCGTGGGCGAGGTCAGCGTGCGGATCGCCTGCCGCCCCATCGCGTCGTATTTGTAGCTGGCTTGCAGGAAATCGATTATTGGGACGTAACACGCGTGTTACGATTTCTATCTCATTGATATAGTGATGTATTCGTAAAAATCTTTACCAGATATTCATCTCTCGGGCAGCTTTCCCACGCCGGAGAAAAGCGAGCGCAATTCCGGTGAAACCCACGCGGACGCACCGTTAATTGGCAAGGTCCTCAATAGAAAGACGTGGGCTTCACCCACCCTACGGCTCGCTGAACTCTTGACGCCGGGGAGCACCAAGCATGATGTGGGTGAAACCCACAGCGACGCCCCGTTGGTCGGCATGATCTCCAAACGAAAGACCTAGGTTTCACCCACCCAACGATTCTTAACACTAGTAGAGAGTTATGGGGCGACGCAATCAAACATCCTCGTAATATAGTATTTTATGGAGCTGCCGAATTGTCAGCGGCTCACTTCGGATACGGTTCCGGTAGTAGCTTGCAATTCGGTTCCAACCCTTCACTTTCCAAGATCGTGACATAGCTACAAGATAAGAGTCCTTGCTTAATTCGGATGGTACAAATTTTTTTGGTACAAGCTCACTGGTCGGCCTTCTCGCCACGATGGCTCTATAGAAGTCCGCAAAGTCGTCGCCCGTTATTCCCAAGTCGTGAACTATTCTTAGCTTTAGAAAAGGTATACTCTCAAGATCAATTAGCTGACAGTGGGCATCAATCAAAATTTCCCGGTAGAAACTTTCTACAATAGCACTTTGAGACTTTGTCAAAATATACATCTCCTAAAGCGCCATAGATCGTTCGTGACAAACATTAGTCCAACATACGGCAACTTCCTCGCAGCCCTGCGCCCTTGGTCGCGAACCACCTTACCTCCGTAAGTGCTCCAAACGCTGGTTCTATGGCCGGACTTTCCGCCACCCGCGACCCCACCGGTCTTACCACCAACGAATGCACCGGTCCCACCAGACACTATTCCCAAAACTGTATACTTGTTGTCCGGCAAAAGGCCGGGTGAATCACAATCGCATTTCTCCGCAATAACATCGAGAGCATAATCAAGTAGGAGACCCACAAGCAACCCAACTACAACTGGAATGAACTCTCCAGTTGGGTCCGTCCACCTTGCCGGGTTCTGCCCCGCATACCCATAGACACTCGCCCCATCGACGAGCCCCAACGGATCAGCCTGCAGGTATCTCCCCGTCGTTGGATCGTAATCCCGCATCCAGTTTTGGTGCAAGCCGGATTCGCTTTGGAACCATTGGCCGGGGAAGCGGTTGTGCGGGAGGATTCCGGTGCTCGTGTGGACGCCGCCGAAGGGGTTGTAGTTCGCGGTCCATGTTTTCACCCCCGTCGAATTAGTGGCGAAGACTGGCCGTCCGATGTGATCGGCGCGGACGAAGGAGATGATGCCGCCCTCGATAACCGCGATAGGGTCCCAGCTGTGCCAGACGTATTCCCGAAGCAACGCCCCCGAAGCCTCATCATATTCCGCAATCCGCCGCCGTGTCAGGCCACTGGATTGCGCGATGCGAACCACATCCCGCTTGAACTCGCGGCTCGTGTATCGCTGCCATATCCGGTCTCCTTGATGGTGAGTATCGCTCTCAAAAGACCGGAACGAAACCGGTGCAGGTCCAATCCACCAACCGATCAAATCGCCGTTTTTCGCGTACTATGCGCAACCTAGCGGCACCGACCTAGCCGCACCGACGATGACTTGGCCCCTCCGAAAAGCCGTTGCAAATGCATGTCGCCGAGTGACGCCAAGGCCATGTGCGAGAAATCTCCGACGCCAAAACCGACCAAAACTGCGCCAGATCGCGATTTCTACTGCAACCCACCTGCTTCCCCGAAAGCGGAAACGCCGCCATCTAAGCAAAAAGCACCCCTAGGGGCGCTTCTTAAAGCCTTGATATTGCTACCATCCAACTGGAGCGGGCGAAGAGATTCGAACTCTCGACCCTAACCTTGGCAAGGTTATGCTCTACCCCTGAGCTACGCCCGCACTCCGTTCGGTGGCGTTGATGTATAAAGTCATGCGCGCGGCTGCAAGGGGGAAAACGATGCATCCCTGTGAAAAGTGGACAACGCGCCACATTGGCCGGTGGGCAAGTCAAAACAGCGACAGACCGACGGCCACAAGGTAAGATGTGAAGGTCAGCGTAATCGCAACAACGCGCAAAGTGTACTGGTTGCGCAGAAAAGACAGATGTGCTGCGTGGATCATGCGTCCAACGCCCAAAGATAGGCCTGCAATATGGAGGCCAATCGCTGACGCACCCGCAAGTTCAGCCATCATCAATAGGAGCAGCCCCAAAGGCATATACTCGGCGCAATTGCCCTGCGCGCGGACACGAGCAAGGAGCTCCCGGTCGCCAGCATCGCCAAGTGGAAGCCGGTTCGCGTGCCGGTAACGGATCACCTGCGCGCTAAGTGCGATAAACAGGATAACCATGGGTAAAGCATATAGCGGGGTAATGGTAACCGGCATTTTGATCCGCTTGTCAGTACATGTCTTGGCGAAGTAGGCCTTTGGCGGTGCATGTCCAGTAGCGAAAACGAGTGGAATGTTTGCGGCCAAGTAGATAGGTGCGTTCAACAAACCTGAATAGGACACGCCTGATGCTCGACAAAGACCTTGTTAATCGCGCCGGTGCCAGCTGCGAGTTTTGCGGGGCAGGGCAGTGGTTAGGCGCTTTCGATGTGTCCCCGGCTGGCCCCATCTTACTCTGTGAAATTTGCCGTGGCGATACCGACGCAGTGGTTGATCATTGGCGCTGCCTTGAAGGGGCAGCCTGGTCTGTTGTGCCTGCGGTGCAGTTGGCAGTCTGGCGCAAGTTAGGCGAATTGGAAGATGCTTGGGCGGTCGAGGCACGCGCCGGTATGGTGCTTTCGGACGACGTGCAGGGGTGGACGGAAATAGCCGGCGCCGTTACCCACCGCGATAGCAACGGCGCTGTCTTAATGCAGGGCGATACGGTGGTGTTGATCAAGGATTTGCCTGTGAAAGGCGCGGGCTTCACCGCCAAACGCGGCACCGCAGTGCGGGGCATATCGCTTGTGGCAGACAACGCCGGCCACATTGAGGGCCGGATCGAGGGGCAGCGGCTTGTGATCCTGACGGAGTTTGTGAAGAAGAAATAACCGGCGTGCCGTGTCTCGTTATTCCAGCTCGACCAACAAATCCTTGGCGTCTATCTGGCTGCCTACCTGCACATGCAGCGCCTTGACCGTGGCTGCGCGGTCAGCGTGCAGTCCGGTTTCCATCTTCATGGCTTCGATGGTCAACAACAGATCGCCCGCACTTACCTTCTGGCCAACTTGGACCGCAACTGATGCAACAGACCCCGGCATTGGCGCGCCGATGTGACCGGCATTGCCATCGCTTGCCTTGGGTTTGGCAGCCGTTTTCGCTTTGATCGCCCGGTTGGGCACCCGGATTACCCGAGGTTGACCGTTGAGTTCGAAGAACACTTTGACTTCACCGTCGTCCGTCACTTCGCCAACCGCTTGCAGTCGAATTTCCAAAGTCTTGCCGGGATCAATTTCAACGCTGATTTCGTCGCCCGACTGCATGCCATAAAAGAAGTTGCGCGTTGGCAAGGTTCGCACAGGCCCGTAAGCGCGGTGTCGGGTGCGGTAGTCCATGAACACTTTCGGATACATGAGATATCCGTTCAGGTCTTCTTCATCGACTGTTTCTTCGTCGGGCTCTTCCATGCCGCGCTGCAGGTCTGCGGCAAGCTTGGCCTGTACATCCGCCAGATCAACTGGCGGCAGATGTGCGCCAGGACGGGTTAATATGGCCATTTCGCCTTTTAAAGCCTTGGCGGAAATGCCCTTTGGCCATCCACCATGCGGCTGGCCAAGATTGCCTTTCAGCATGTCTATCACCGAATCCGGGAATGCCAGATCAACGCCTGGGTCTTCGACTTGCGCGCGCGTCAGGTTTTGCGCCACCATCATCAGGGCCATGTCGCCGACAACTTTCGACGAGGGCGTGACTTTCACGATGTCGCCAAACATCTGATTTGCATCGGCATAGGCTTGGGCCACTTCGTGCCAGCGTTCCTCCAGCCCCAAGGACCGCGCTTGTGCTTTCAGATTGGTGAACTGCCCGCCGGGCATCTCGTGCAGGTAAACTTCGGACGCAGGCGCTGGCAGACCGGATTCGAACGCCGCATATTGCCCGCGCACCGCTTCCCAGTAATTTGACATCCGACGGATTGCCCTGATGTCCAGTCCGGTATCGCGGTCGGTGTTCTGCAAGGCTTCGACAAGGGAACCAAGGCAGGGTTGCGAGGTGCCGCCCGAAAACGCATCCATCGCCGCATCCACAGCATCAACGCCTGCGTCACAGGCGGCCAGCACGGTTGCAGCCGAAATCCCCGATGTATCATGCGTGTGGAAATGGATCGGCAAGCCTACCTCTTCTTTCAGCGCCTTGATCAGCACACGGGCGGCTGCGGGTTTCAGAAGGCCCGCCATATCCTTTAGCCCCAGCACATGCGCGCCCGCGGCTTTCAAGTCTTTGCCCATGCTGACGTAATAGGTGAGGTCATACTTGGCGCGGTCGGGGTTCAGCAGATCACCCGTGTAGCAGATCGAGCCTTCACAGACCTTGTTCGCCTCCAGCACCGCATCCATCGCGACGCGCATGTTTTCGACCCAGTTTAACGAATCGAACACCCGGAACACATCTACCCCGGTTTTTGCCGCCTGAAATACGAAAGATCGAACAACGTTGTCGGGGTAGTTGGTATAACCCACTCCGTTAGATGCGCGCAGCAGCATCTGGGTCATCACATTGGGCAGAGCGCTTCGAATATCGCGCAGGCGCTGCCAGGGGCATTCCTGCAAGAAGCGATACGCCACATCAAATGTGGCCCCACCCCAACATTCGACCGAAAACAGCCCCGGTAAATTGGCCGCATAGGCGGGTGTCGCGCGGATCATGTCGATCGACCGCATCCGGGTGGCAAGCAGGCTTTGATGCCCGTCGCGCATGGTGGTGTCGGTGATCAGCACGCGCTTTTGTGCGGCCATCCAATCTGCCACGGCCTGCGGGCCTTTGGCATCCAGCAAAGTACGTGTACCGGGGGCAGGGGCCCCATTGGCGACCGGGGGCTTTGGCTGCCGCAGTTCGGCGGCGGGCTTTGGCCGCCCGGCGGTTTCGGGATGCCCGTTCACCGTGATATCCGCGATATAGGTCAGGATTTTCGTGGCGCGATCCCGGCGCTTCTTGAAGGCAAACAGGTCTGGCGTCGTGTCGATGAATTTCGTGGTATAGGTGTCATCCAAAAACGTTGGATGTTTCAGCAGGTTTTCCACGAAAGCGATGTTGGTAGAAACGCCGCGGATACGGAATTCCCGCAAGGCCCGGTCCATCCGCGCAATCGCTTTTTCCGGTGTCTGCGCCCAAGCCGTCACTTTCACCAGCAGCGAGTCATAATACCGCGTGATCACGCCGCCCGCGTAAGCGGTGCCGCCATCAAGCCTGATACCCATGCCGGTGGCCGACCGATAGGCCGTTAAACGCCCGTAATCAGGGATAAAATTGTTCTGCGGGTCTTCGGTCGTCACCCGGCATTGCAGCGCGTGGCCCGACAGATGAATGTCTTCTTGCCGCGCAACACCAGTCGCCTCGGCCAGCGTCTTGCCTTCGGCAATACGGATCTGGCTTTGCACAATATCGATGCCGGTAACCTCTTCCGTCACCGTGTGTTCAACCTGCACGCGCGGGTTTACTTCGATGAAGAAGAATTTCTGGCTGTCCATATCCATCAGGAATTCAACGGTGCCTGCGCATTCGTAACCCACATGCGCGCAAATGCGGCGGCCCAGATCGCAAACCTCGGCGCGCTGTGCGTCGGTCAAATACGGGGCAGGGGCGCGTTCAACAACCTTTTGGTTGCGGCGCTGCACGGTGCAATCGCGTTCATACAGGTGGTAGATATTGCCATGGCTATCGCCGAGTATCTGCACCTCAACATGGCGCGCGCGCAGGATCATCTTTTCAAGATAGCCCTCGCCATTGCCAAAGGCGGCTTCCGCCTCGCGACGGCCTTCGCGCACCTTGTCGGCCAATTCGCCCTCGCCGTTGATAGGGCGCATGCCACGCCCGCCGCCGCCCCAAGACGCTTTCAGCATCAGCGGATAGCCCACTTCGGCCGCCTGTTTTTTGACAAGCTCCATATCGTCGCCCAGCACTTCGGTTGCTGGAATAACCGGAACGCCAGCCGCCATCGCCACCCGCCGGGCCGAAGCCTTGTCCCCAAGCGCGCGCATCGTGTCGGCTTTAGGGCCGATAAAGGTTATTCCCGCCGCATCGCAGGCATCAACAAAGTCCGGGTTTTCCGACAGCAGGCCGTAACCGGGGTGAATGGCATCGGCGCCCGACAGCTTTGCTACCCGGATAATGTCTGGAATGCTCAGATACGCGCCCACGGGCGACAGGCCTTCGCCGATGCGGTAGGCTTCATCCGCCTTGAAGCGGTGCAGCGACAGCTTGTCTTCCTCGGCATAGACCGCGACCGTTTTCTTGCCCATCTCATTGGCGGCGCGCATCACGCGGATGGCAATCTCGCCCCGGTTGGCAATCAGGATCTTGCGGAATTCGGCCATGGATATAGTCCCCTAAATGCTGACGCAGGCGTGATCACCTTAGATACGCTGCATTGCAGCGCAAGGCCTAGAATCGCGGCGGTACACCTTCGCGCAACATTCTTTCGTTTGTGTCCAGAAAGGCAACACGGTTGACATCAAAAACTCCGCAGAACAATCGTGGAACACTTCTTTAACATCGGCGCGAACCGCGCTATAGTAAATTCATGAACAGTTTCGACGAAGCAGACGCATTTGATGCCGCCGTGCCGCTAAGCCAGCGCGCTATAGCTGCTCGGCCTGCGCCCTATCTGGATGATCTGAACCCCGCCCAACGCGCGGCGGTAGAGGCGATGGATGGCCCGGTTCTGATGCTGGCAGGGGCGGGCACCGGCAAGACCAAGGCGCTGACCGCCCGCATCGTGCATCTGATGACAATGGGCCGGGCGCGACCGAATGAAATTCTGGCGGTGACGTTCACCAACAAAGCCGCTCGGGAAATGAAAGACCGGGTTGGCCGGATGCTGGGTGGGCAGGTCGAAGGCATGCCGTGGATGGGCACATTCCATTCCATCAGCGTCAAAATCCTGCGCCGTCATGCTGAACTGGTGGGGCTGAAGTCCAACTTCACCATTCTGGATACTGACGATCAGCTGCGCCTTTTGAAACAGCTGATTGTTGCCGCCAATATTGATGAAAAGCGATGGCCCGCCCGTATGTTGGCGGGGTTGATCGATTCATGGAAAAACCGTGCCTGGACGCCCGCGCGGGTACCAGCATCCGAAGCGTCGGCCTATAATAACCGGGGCACCGAACTCTATGAGCAATATCAGGACCGCCTGAAAGCCCTGAACGCCACCGATTTCGGCGATCTGCTTTTGCATTGCGTGACGATTTTTCAGACCCATCCGGATGTGCTGGACCAATATCAACGCTGGTTCCGCTATATTCTAGTTGACGAATACCAGGATACCAACGTGGCCCAATACCTATGGCTGCGCCTTCTGGCGCAATCGCACCGCAATATCTGTTGCGTGGGCGATGATGACCAGTCGATCTATGGCTGGCGCGGGGCCGAGGTTGGCAATATCCTGCGGTTCGAGAAGGACTTTCCCGGCGCACATGTGGTGCGGCTGGAACAAAATTACCGCTCCACCCCGCATATTCTGGCGGCGGCATCTTCAGTCATTGCAAAGAACGCAGGGCGTTTGGGCAAGACCCTGTGGACGGACGCGCAGATCGGCGAAAAGGTCCGCCTGATTGGCCATTGGGACGGTGAAGAAGAAGCGCGCTGGATCGGTGACGAAGTGGAGGCTTTGCAAAAAGGCACCCGCGGAATGGCCCCGCAAAGCCTTGATCACATGGCAATTCTGGTCCGTGCCAGCCACCAGATGCGGGCGTTTGAAGATCGGTTTCTGACCATCGGCCTGCCTTACCGCGTGATTGGCGGGCCACGTTTTTACGAACGGCTCGAAATCCGCGATGCAATGGCCTACTTCCGGCTGGCGGTCAGCCCTGAGGATGATCTGGCGTTCGAGCGGGTGGTGAATACCCCCAAACGCGGCCTTGGTGACAAGGCGCAGGCGGACGTTCAGCGCACAGCACGGGCGTCGGGCATGTCGCTGCTGGAAGGATCGCGCGAATTGCTGGCGCATGGCGGCATTGGCGGTAAAGGGGCCGGGCAATTGCGCGGGTTTGTCGATGGCATTGATCGTTGGCATGCGTTGACGAAGGTGCAGGGTAAAAGCCATATCGAGATTGCTGAGGAAATCTTGGAGGAGTCCGGTTATACCGACATGTGGGCGCAGGATAAAACGCCCGAAGCGCCGGGGCGGCTGGAAAACCTGAAGGACCTGGTCAAGGCGCTGGTACAGTTCGAAAATCTGCAGGGTTTTCTCGAACATGTGTCGTTGATCATGGACAATTCGTCAGAAGATGCGGCCGAGAAAATCTCGATCATGACGCTGCACGCGGCCAAAGGCTTGGAATTCCCGGCCGTATTCCTGCCCGGCTGGGAAGACGGCCTGTTCCCCAGCCAGCGTTCCATGGACGAGAGCGGTCAAAAGGGCGTCGAGGAAGAACGCCGTCTGGCCTATGTTGGCATCACACGGGCCGAGGAACTTTGCACCATCTCCTTCGCCTCTAATCGCCGGGTTTACGGCCAATGGCAATCTGCCCTTCCTAGCCGTTTCATCGACGAACTCCCCGCCGATCACGTTGAAATACTAACGCCCCCCGGCCTTTACGGCGGTGGTTTTGGCGCTGCCGCCCCATCTTTCGGGTCAGCACTGGAAGACCGTGCCACCAAGGCCGATGTCTACAATTCCCCCGGCTGGCGCAGAATGCAGGACCGCGCGGCCACACGGCCTGTGCAACAACCCCGTGAAGCGAAGAATTCTGTGATTGATCTGGCCGCGGTGTCGTCGTTCACGCTGGATGACCGGGTGTTTCACCAGAAATTCGGCTATGGGTCGGTCGTCGGGATAGAAGGTGACAAACTGGATGTCGCCTTTGATCATACCGGCATCAAGAAAATCGTCGCGCGGTTTGTGACGCCTGCCGATATGGTGGATGACGTGCCGTTCTGAGTGGCTTTTTCTTCGCGAAAATACTCCCGCCGGAGGCATGCGGTGCCAACAGCGGGTGCCTCCGGCGGGGATATTTAGACCAAAATGAAATGACTTAGCTTACGTGAAGCCTTGCCGCTGCCCGTTCCATTCCCCAAATCACCAATCCCGCCAACAAGCCCCAAAACGCGGCGCCAATGCCAAACGCTACAACGCCTGATCCGGTGACAGCAATTGTCACCGTGGCGGCGAAACGCTGGTCGGGGCTGGCGAAGGCTCCGCTAAGCGCGCCCATCAATGGCGAAAGCAATGCCAATGCTACAATCGCGGTGATCAATGCCGGGGGAAGGGCTGCAAAAACCGTCAGCAAAACCGGGCCAAGCAAGCCCAGACAGATCCAGAACCCTCCGTAGGCAAAGCCCACTTTCCAACGCTGTTCGCGGTCTGGATGCACATCATCGCCAAGACAGATCGCCGCCGTGATCGCCGCCATGTTCACCGTATGCCCGCCAAACAGCGCGCCTATTGTCGAAAGCACACCCGTCACCCCCAAAGCCGAGCGCGTAGGCGGCACATAGCCCGCCGCACGCAGCACTGCAAAACCGGGCACGTTCTGTGACGCCATAGTGACCAGATAAAGCGGTACACCGAGGCCAAGCAGCACGGCCACGCGAAACTCTGGCACAACCAGAACAGGGTGGGGCAGGGCAAAGGTAAGATCGGGCGCAATCGCGGCCCCTGTCGCAAATGCCAACCCAAGCCCCGTAGCCAAGGCGGCAAGCACCGCCACCGCCGGGTTCGCCTGCCGCACCAGCGCGAAAATGGCCACCATCGGTAGCACCACCATGGGCAGGGCTTGTGCCGCAGCAGCGCCTTTCAGGCAAAACGGCAGCAGCACGCCTGCCAACATTCCCGCAGCAATGCCGTCCGGGATCAGCGAAATCAGGCGGCCCAATGGCCGTATCGCCCCGGTTACAGCGATCAACAGCCCTGCCAGCACAAAGGCACCAACGGCTTCGGCAAACGAAATTCCACTTGTGGCGGCGATCAACGCCGCCCCCGGCGTAGACCAGGCCAGCACCGCAGGCACCCGGTGCCACGCGCTTAACAGCGCCGAGCCAATCCCTTTGGCAAAACTGACTGCCAGCACCCAAGACACGGTTTGCGCAGGCGTGGCAGACACGGCCGCTGCCGCTGCCAGCACCAAAGCAATTGTGCTGCCGAAGCCCACAAGCGCCGCCACCAGTGCGGCGGATATCATTGAAACGCGCATGTCCACCCCGTTGCAGGCCATCAACGCGACTATTCGCACGCCAACTCAGCACCACAAGCCCAAATAAAAACGGCGACACCCCGAGGAGGAGAACGGGGTGCCGCCGCATATTCGCGTCCAGCCAGGGAGGAGGTTGGCCTTTCGCACTAAATTGACCGCGATAACCGCAGCCTTGGAATAACGCGACGACCCCGGGAGGAGGATGGGGTCGCCGCTGGCCTGATTGGCTCCGGGAGGAGGTGGAGCCGTTCGGACATCGGTGCAAGCTTTCACTTGCTGAATAAATGCGACGACCCCGGGAGGAGGATGAGGTCGCCGCTGGTCCGATTGGCTACGGGAGGAGGTGCAGCCATTCGCACAACGATGAAAGCCCGTCCAATGGACTTTGCTTTCGAAGAAATTGCGGCAGCACCGGGGAGGAGGATTGGTGCTGCCGCTTTTGCGACTGACCCCGGGAGGTGGTGAGGTCAGGCAAAAACCTATTTGCCGTAAGCGGCCTCGGTTGCGATCTGCTTGATCATCGCGGCATGAATGCCCAGATCAGCAAGTTCACGGTCGGACAATGCGTTCAGTTCGCGGACGGTCTGATTGAACAATCGGCGGCGATGCAGCGCAAGCTTTACCGACTTCGCAATATTGCCCAACCGATCAGAAAAGCTGATGGTCGCTGAACGGGATGAATTTACATAAGCCATGATACTAGCCTCAACTTTCTTTTATACAGCGGGTCGTCATACATCTTTGGTGGGTCTTGGTTTCGCTGTTACCGTAAACATGGGGTATATGCTGCAGATGCACAATAGGCCGGGCGCGCAATGCTGCCATGCAGCAATTGCATGGCAAACTGTCACAAATTAGTGATGATTTACAGGTGCTTCGCCTGAAATTTGATCATTTGGAAAACAGTGGCTTGTGCTTTGTAACAAGAAGAACAAACTGTGATGAAGAACTAAGCGAAGGGAAAACACATGTCGCTGTCACGCGAAAATGTCATGGCTGCCTTGGGGGCTGTTTCTGTGCCGGAAGGCGGCACCCTTGTGTCGCGCGATTTGATTCGCGCCCTGATGATTGACGGTGGGCAAGTGCGTTTCGTGATCGAGGCGGCAACCCCGGAACAGGCCCGGTCGTTGGAGCCGGCACGGGCTGCAGCAGAAGCCGCCATCCGCGCCATGCCGGGTGTCACTTCGGTTCAGGTCTTGTTGACGGCCCATGGCCCTGCTGCAAAAGCACCGCCGCCCAGCTTGAAGATCGGTCAGCATCCCTCGCCTCAGCAAGGCGGCCCGCAGCGCATTTCGGGGATCGACCGCATCATCGCAGTGGCCTCAGGCAAAGGCGGCGTCGGTAAATCCACGGTCTCTTCAAATCTTGCAGTGGCACTGGCAAAACAGGGGCGGCGCGTGGGTTTGCTGGATGCCGACATCTACGGCCCTTCACAACCGCGCATGATGGGTGTCACCGCCCGGCCTGCGTCACCAGACGGCAAGACCATTCTTCCGTTGCAGGCCCACGGCGTGACAATGATGTCGATCGGCCTGATGCTGAAGGAAGACGAAGCGGTGATTTGGCGCGGCCCGATGATCATGGGGGCGTTGCAGCAATTGCTGGGGCAGGTGGCTTGGGGTGACTTGGACGTGCTGATCGTCGATCTACCGCCGGGAACGGGCGATATTCAACTGACGCTGTGTCAGCGCACGCATCTGACGGGCGCAATCGTTGTATCCACGCCGCAGGATGTGGCGCTGCTCGATGCCCGCAAGGCGCTGGACATGTTTGTAAAGCTCAAAACTCCAGTGTTGGGGCTGATCGAGAATATGTCGACCTACGTTTGCCCCAACTGCGGGCACGAAGAGCACATCTTCGGTCATGGCGGTGTCGCAACCGAGGCCGCCAGACTGGGTCTGCCATTTCTGGGCGAATTGCCGCTAAGTCTTGATGTGCGCATCGCAGGCGATGCCGGTACACCGATTGCGGTGGGCGACAGTCCGGCGGCACAGGCATATGCCCGGCTGGCCGAGCGGTTGGTCGGCGGTGGCATGGCCTGACGTCTACAAGACTGTGACCACATTCGCAAAAGCGGCAACTCTTCCGTAAATCCGAATCACTTCCCGCCAAATCGGCGGAAAAACCAACAGCTTTTTCGCTGATCGGCCGTATTCGCGGGTTGTCTTGCGTGGTTTGTACAAGAAAAATTCAACGGCTGGGATGGCATGGGAAACGTCGTCTCTGCTGCTGTATTGTCTATATCTAGATAAACCTGTTGAAGATACATCAATATATAGCCAAAAATTCTTCCGATTTCGATACTAAATGCTGTTTCCAACGGTCGTCATTCACAACCTATATGCAAGATTCCTGATTTTTCCCTTTGCGTCCCATAAAAACCCATGCCATACCAATTTCACGGTGATGACGGCGGTAAGTGGTAAAGCAGGGGCAGCTTAAGACCCCGAATAGGCGATAGCAGGTTTTGTACAGGCAACCGCTTTCATCATCTCAAGAGATCCGGCGCGCAAGCGAGCAGACACTTCCCCCAAGTGGCACGCGCAGCAGGACACCCAGCGATGGGACAGTTGGCGGATCGAGCAGTGGCAGCAGCTCGGTCCGCCATTTCAATTTCAGGGTCTGCTAGGGGGCAGGGATCTGAAGACAAGGGGCAGTAAAGGGCAGTAGGGCAGTGTCGGAAGCGTTCAGGGGCGAGTTCTACCAAAAGGTAGATGGCAAGGCGCGGGTCTCTATCCCGGCAGCCTTTCGTCGCATCCTCGAAGCCGACGACCCGCCGACAGCCGATGCACCGCGACCGCGGGTTTACATGATCTACGGTGGGGCCAATCGCAATTTCGTCGAATGCTACACCAAAGTGGGCGCAGACCTGCTGGCTGAAGATATCGGCATGATGGAAGACGGCTCGGTTGACCGTGAGCAAGCGGAATTCGATCTTCTGTCCTGTTCGGTCATGGTCGAGCTGGAGCCGGACGGCCGCATCGTCCTGTCACCACGTGTGCGGGAAAAACTTGGCCTGGACGGCGCTGGTTTTTCCGGTGATGAGGCCGCTTTTCAAGGCCGCAACACCCGGTTCCGCATTTACCGCAGGGATATCTACGAGGCGTCCGTTGCCCAACGCCCGAACACAGGTGAAGATCCTGTCGCACTTGTTGGCCGCGCCAAGAAGGCGCGTGGAATGTGATGCGGGCCCGCGACGTGACCCCCGACGTGATCCCCGCGCGCGACCCCCACATTCCGGTTCTGCTTCAGCCGCTTCTCGCAGCCGTGGCCCCCGTGCGGGGCCTTTGGCTTGATGGAACGTTTGGTGCGGGGGGCTATGCTCGTGCGCTGCTGGAGGCGGGGGCTGATGGGGTGATCGGTGTCGACCGAGACCCGACAGCGCTGCGGTTGGCCGAAAGCTGGTCGGCATCCTATGGTGCCCGTTTGCGCCTCGTCGAGGGCACCTTTTCCAACCTTGATGCTTTCGCCGCCCAACCGCTTGACGGGGTGGTGCTTGATCTTGGCGTATCGTCGATGCAGTTAGATCAGGCTGCGCGCGGCTTTTCGTTTGCCAAAGATGGCCCGCTTGACATGCGCATGGGTGCAGATGGTCAGACCGCTGCAGATCTGGTCAATTCGGCGTCAGAAGAGCACCTGGCCGACATCCTTTACCATTACGGCGAAGAACGCGCATCGCGCCGTATCGCCCATGCCATCATCATGGCCCGCACCGCCCAGCCGATCACCACAACCCTGCGACTGGCCGAATTGGTCGCCCGTTGTCTGCCGCGTCCGAAACCGGGGCAAAGCCATCCTGCGACCCGCAGCTTTCAGGCCATCCGCATCGCGGTAAATGCCGAATTTTCCGAACTTGCCGCAGGGCTTGCCGCCGCTGAACGTGCTTTGAAACCCGGTGGCCTGCTGGCCGTTGTCACGTTTCACTCGCTGGAAGACCGCATTGTGAAGCGGTTTTTCCAATTGGCGTCTGGCGGCGAGGCGCAATCAAACCGCTATGCGCCTGCCCGCGTGGAAAACGCGCCTCGATTTGATCTGGTCACACGTCGGGCAGTTGCGCCAGACGGTCGGGAACTGGCTGCGAACCCGCGATCACGTTCTGCCAAGCTGCGCATCGGCCGGCGCACCGCTGTGCCTGCCCGCGCACTTGATCCTGCCGCCCTTGCCGTGCCTCAGACCCCCGCAAAAGGACGCCGCTGATGCGCCCAGTCATATACATTACGATCTTTGTCACCGTCATGGCGCTGGCCTTTTGGGCCTACCGTGAAAACTATGCAACCCAGCGGGCCCTGCGCGAAGTGACAGACCTGCAACAGAAAATTGCGTCGCTCAGCGAAGCATTGTCGGTTCAGCATGCGGAATGGGCCTACTTGAACCGGCCTGACCGGCTGCGCGATCTTGCAGCTTTGAACTATGACCGACTGGGGCTGCTTCCCTTGGAACCAGAACAGTTTGGTCAGGTCGATCAGACCGCCTATCCACCGTCGCAGCTGCCGGTAGACATGCCCCTTGTCCTGGAAACGGTCGATGTCAGCGGCACGCAAGGAGCCCAGCCATGACGCGCACCCCGCTTCGCCCGCTTGCCCGCATCCTGTCTGCCCGCAAAAAGGGCGAAAATCCCGACAAAATCGAACGCGAAAACCTGCGGTTGCGGCATGAGGCCACGCGCGACAAATCGCGCGCCCGCGCCGAAGGGCGACTATTGTTCCTGGGTGTCGCCTTCTTTGCCTCTTTTGCGCTGATTGGCGCGCGCATGGGTTTGCTTGCCGCGTCAGAGCCCGAAGAGGCCCATGTGCGCGCATCCGGTTCGCCGATTTTGGCGCAGCGCGCCGATATCACTGATCGCAACGGTCGTGTGCTTGCCACCAATCTGCAAACATTTGCACTTTATGCCCAGCCAAAGGACATGGTCGATCCGGCCCGCGTCGCACGCGAACTGGCAGCAATCTTTCCTGATATGAAATCCGAAGATCTGCTGCGCCGCCTGACGGATGGCCGCAGTTTCATGTGGCTTCGTCGGGTGATCAGCCCTGAACAGATGCAGCAGGTGCATGATATAGGCGATCCGGGCCTGCTATTCGGCCCCCGCGAAATGCGTCTTTACCCGAATGGAATGCTTGCGGCCCATGTTCTGGGTGGCGCAAGTTTTGGGGCGGAAGGCGTGCAGTCGGCCGAAGTGATCGGTACCGCAGGCATCGAAAAAGCCCTGGACGCCCGGCTGCGCGACCCCGGTCAGGCGGGCACGCCGTTGAAACTGTCGCTTGATCTGACCATTCAGGCCACGGTCGAAGAAGTGCTGGCCACCGGCATGCAGATGATGACAGCCAAAGGTGCCGCTGCCATCTTGATGGACGTTCACACCGGTGAGATCATTAGCCTTGCATCCTTGCCGACCTTCGATCCAAACAATCGCCCAAATGACGCCATCACAGGCGATCCGGGCGACAGCCCGCTATTCAACCGCGCCGTTCAAGGCGTCTACGAACTGGGTTCGACCTTCAAGATCTTTGCCGTTGCTCAGGCATTGGAACTTGGTCTTGTCAATCCCTCGACCATGCTTGACGTCACGCCGCCCCTGCGCATGGGGCGGTTCAACATCAACGAATTCGAAGGCAAGAATTACGGGCCGCTGCTGTCTGTGGCCGATATCATAAAGAAATCGTCAAACATCGGCACCGGCAAGATCGCTTTGCTGATCGGCGGTGTCCGGCAAAAGGCGTTTCTGACGGCGCTCGGGCTGCTGGATCTGTCGCCGGTCGAAGTGGTCGAGGCACGTACGGGAAAACCACTTATACCTAAAAGATGGCCTGATATTGTAACAATAACAGCGGCTTATGGGCAGGGCATTTCGTCTAGCCCGATGAACCTTGCCGCCGCCTATGCCACCATCGCCAATGGCGGCACCAAGGTTGTGCCAACCTTGCTGCACAGCGATACGCCACAGCAGGGCCCCCGCGTGATGAGCGCCGCCACTGCACGCGCCGCCGTTGATATGCTGCGTCTGGTGGTCACTGACGGCACTGCCAGCCTTGGCGACGTGCCGGGCTACTTCGTTGCAGGCAAGACCGGTACGGCCGACAAGCCCAAGCGCGGCGGCGGCTATTACGAGGATAAGGTGATCAACACCTTTGCGTCGGTCTTTCCGGCGAATGATCCAGCCTATGTGTTGCTGGTCACCCTCGATGAACCGGTCGAAACGTCGGGCGAGGAGCCGCGCCGCACAGCGGGGTGGACATCGGTTCCGGTCGCCGCCGAAATCATCCGCCGAACTGCCCCGCTTCTGGGGCTCAGGCCGCAGCTTGAAGTCATCCCTTCGGATGGGCTAACAGCCGTTTCGAACTGACCGGGAGCATGGGGGCACGATGGCAAACAAGACATGCAGCCTTGCCGACCTTGGCCTGACCGCGCGCGCCGGGCGCGAGATGCGGGTGACCGGTCTTGCCGTCGATAGCCGGGGTGTCAAACCGGGCATGCTGTTTGCGGCCCTTCCGGGTGCCGTGGCCCATGGCGCTGAGTTCATTCAATATGCCCTGCGGATGGGGGCGGGGGCCGTGCTGACAGACCCCTTGGGCGCACAACTGGCGGCAGGCGTCCTGTCCGGATCACAGGCCGCCGTCGTGATCGTTCAAGACCCCCGTCAGGCGATTGCTTGCGCCGCAGCTCTTTGGTTCGGGGCCCAGCCAGATTGTATGGTGGCTGTTACCGGCACCAATGGTAAAACCTCGGTCGCCAGTTTCACCCGACAGATCTGGATGGCGCTGGGCCATGCCGCAATCAACATCGGCACAACAGGCGTCGAAGGCGCGTGGGAGGCACCAAGCCCGCACACCACCCCAGAACCTATAACCCTGCACCGTTTGCTGTCCGAGGCCGCAGCGGCCGGCGTCACCCATGCCGCGATGGAGGCGTCATCGCATGGTCTGGATCAACGTCGGATGGACGGCGTTCACCTAAGGGCTGCGGCCTTCACCAATTTTACCCAGGATCATCTGGATTATCACCATACGTTCGAGGCGTATTTTGATGCCAAGGCGGGCCTCTTTTCGCGGCTTTTGCCTGCAGACGGCACTGCTGTCATCAATATGGACGATCTCCGCGGGCGCGATATTGCCGCACGTGCTGAAGACCGGGGTCAGCGCATCCTTTCGGTCGGCCATGGCGCTGGCAATGATCTGCGACTGCAGGGCCAGCGGTTTGATGCCACCGGGCAGGATTTGCGGTTTTCTTGGGGGGATCAGACCCATCAAGTGCGCCTGCCCCTGATCGGCGGCTTTCAGGCTGATAACGTGGCGCTTGCCGCTGGCCTTGCAATCGGCTCCGGGGCTTCTGCGCGCGAGGTTTTCTCGAAGCTGGCAGACTTGCAAGGTGTGCGGGGGCGTATGCAACTTGCCGCCCGGCGCCGGAACGGCGCCTCGGTATTTGTCGATTACGCCCATACGCCCGATGCCCTGAAGACGGCGCTCCGGGCGCTTCGTCCGCATGTGATGGGGCGGATTGTGGTGGTTTTTGGTGCAGGTGGCGACCGCGATACCGGCAAACGACCGTTGATGGGGGCGGCTGCGCGTGAAAATGCCGATGTGCTTTTTGTCACCGATGACAATCCCCGGTCCGAAGATCCGGGCGACATACGCGCCGCCATCCTCGCCGCCTGCCCGGATGCAAACGACGTGGGCGACCGGGCCGAGGCGATACTTCTTGGTGTTGATGCCTTGGGGCCGGGGGACGCGCTTTTGATTGCAGGCAAGGGCCACGAATCCGGGCAGACGATTGCGGGCAATGTCTATCCCTTCGATGATGTGGAACAGGCCAGCATCGCAGTCGCAGCCCTCGATGGGGGTTTATGATGACTGTGCTCTGGACATCCGCAGATGCCGCTGCAGCAACCGGTGGCCGAACGACCGCCACTTGGCAAGCAACCGGAGTTTCGATCGACACCCGCACCTTGCAACCGGGCGATCTGTTCGTGGCACTGAAAGACCTGCGCGATGGGCACGACTTCGTAGCCGCTGCCCTTGCGCGCGGTGCCGCTGCAGCCCTCGTGTCGCACCGCCCCGATGGCGTGGCCGACAATGCCCCCTTGTTGATCGTGCCGGATGTGTTGGCAGCGCTTGTGGCTTTGGGTGCCGTTGCCCGAGCCCGAACCGACGCAAAGGTCATAGGTGTGACGGGGTCTGTCGGCAAAACCTCAACCAAGGAAATGCTGCGCGTCGTCTTGGCAGGGCAAGGCCGCGTTCACGCCGCAGAAGCAAGCTATAACAACCATTGGGGCGTGCCCTTGACGCTTGCCCGTATGCCCTCTGACGTGAATTTTGCCGTGATCGAGATCGGCATGAATCATCCCGGTGAAATCGCGCCGCTTGCCCGTCTTGCCCGGCTTGACGTTGCAATGATTACCACGGTGGCCGCGGCCCATCTTGAGGCCTTTGCCGATATCGACGCTATCGCGCATGAGAAAGCTGCAATTTTTGACGGTTTGGTTGCAGGCGGCCATGCGATTGTTCCCGCGGATCTTGGGGTTACACCAATTCTGTTGGAAAAGGCCCGTGACGCAACGGCAAGTGTGACATCGTTTGGCACATCCGTCACAGCGGACTACCAGCTTGGGGACGTCCGGTTGACCGACAGGGCCACCATCATACGCGCCATCCTTCGCGGTGCGCCAGTGTTGTACAAGGTGATGTCGCCCGGTCGCCATTTTGCAATGAACGCCCTTGCCGTGCTGGCTGTGGCAGATGTGCTCGGCTGTGATCTGACCATTGCTGCATGTGATATTGGCCAATGGCTGCCCCCCATCGGGCGCGGCACACGGGAACGGATCATTTTGGATCTGGTCGATGAAACCGGGTTCGATCTGATTGATGATGCCTTCAACGCTAACCCTGCTTCAATGGCTGCCAGCCTGGATGTGCTGATCGCAGCAGACCCCGAACATGGCGTGGGCCGGATAGGGGCAGGCAGGAGGATCGCGATTTTAGGCGACATGCTGGAGTTGGGACCAACCGAGGCAGCCTTGCATCTGGCAATAGCGGATCATCCGGCTCTTTCCAAAATCGGCACCATTCATTGTATCGGCCCCCGTATGCGCGCGCTGTGGAAAGCGCTGCCGCGGACGCAGCGCGGCGAATGGGCCGAAACCGCAGCCGAGATTGCCCCACGTGCTCGCTATCTGATCGACGCGGGCGATGTCGTGCTGGTCAAGGGATCAAAAGGATCAAAGGTCAGTCTGATTGTTGACGTTTTGCGAAAACTGCGGCAAGGCCAGCCCGCACCACATCAAGGGACCGAGTGAATGCTGTATCTGTTAACCCAGTTCTCTGATGGCGGTGACGCTTTCAACCTGTTTCGTTATATTACTTTCCGCGCAGGCGGTGCGTTCTTCACCGCATTGATCTTCGGGTTCATCTTTGGCAAACCTCTGATTAACCTTCTGCGCCGAAAGCAGGGCAAAGGCCAGCCGATCCGCGAAGATGGCCCTGCTAGCCACTTCGCCAAAGCGGGCACACCCACCATGGGGGGCTTGCTGATCCTGTCTGCGCTGCTGTTTTCAACCTTGCTTTGGGCGCGACTTGACACGCCCTATATCTGGATTGTCCTTCTGGTGACGGCGGCGTTTGGCCTGATAGGCTTTGCCGATGACTATGCCAAAGTGACCAAACAAAGCTCCAAAGGCGTGTCATCTCGTGTGCGATTCATTGCCGGATTGGTGATTGCTGGCCTTGCCTGCTATGCTGCCGCGCGCTTTCATCCGGCGGATCTGACCAATCAACTCGCACTCCCGTTCCTGAAAAACACGCTGCTGAACATGGGCATGTTCTTTGTGCCGTTTGGCATGATCGTGATTGTCGGTGCGGCCAATGCGGTGAACCTGACAGATGGCCTTGACGGCTTGGCAATCATGCCTGTGATGATCGCGGGTGGCACTTTAGGGGTGATCGCCTATGTCGTCGGTAACTTCAATTTTTCGACCTATCTTGGCGTGCATTTCGTGCCCGGAACCGGCGAGTTGCTGATTTTCGCTTCGGCCTTGATCGGCGGCGGGCTTGGGTTCTTGTGGTATAACGCGCCACCTGCCGCCGTATTCATGGGCGATACCGGGTCTTTGGCGCTTGGTGGCGCCTTGGGGGCAATTGCCGTTTGCATCAAACATGAAATCGTCCTGGCAATCGTTGGCGGTCTGTTTGTGGTCGAGGCTTTGTCAGTGATCATCCAGGTGCTCTATTTCAAACGCACCGGCAGACGGGTGTTTCTGATGGCCCCTATCCACCACCATTTCGAAAAGCGCGGATGGTCAGAGCCGCAGATCGTGATCCGGTTCTGGATCATTTCGCTGATCTTGGCACTGGTAGGGCTGGCCACGCTAAAGGTGCGGTAATCCTTGCGCATAGCTTGGTAACGGATCATTCTGAATTTGCTGATACCGCCCGACTTTAGGGTGAGCTTTGCAGATCGGAGTGTACCGATGCCGCCCAAACCCCGCCAAATGCGCCTGACGCCAGATCTGGTTGCGCGGGTGCCGCCGCATTCCGGGAAAACCGGCAGTTTGGCCGGGCGGACCGACAGACCAACTGATGCAGACTATGACGAGGTGGCGGCAATCCTGCTTGCCGGTGCGCCTGCGTCTGGCGAGGTCTGGATTTTCGCCTATGGGTCGCTGATCTGGAACCCCGAATTTGATTTTGCTGAAGAGCGCCTTGGCAGGGTTACCGGCTGGCACCGATCCTTTTGCCTGGGATGGGTGCGTATTTACCGCGGAACGCCCGAACGCCCCGGCATCATGCTGGCGATGGATCGCGGCGGATCCTGTCGGGGCGTGGTTTTTCGACTGCCGCCGGACGCGGTCGACAAAAATCTGGGACTACTGCTGCGCCGGGAAATGCCGATCAAGCGCGCAACTTTCCCCGGCAACCCGGCGCGCTGGGTTACAGTGCGGACGGACCGGGGGCTATTGCGGGCCTTGGCCTTTCCAATCAGCCGACAAAGCGATGCTTATTTGCCAGGTCTGACGACCGAAATGGTGGTCAAGGCATTGGCCACAGCGGCGGGTGAACGTGGATCCATGGCGGAATATCTGTACAGCACGATCACCCATCTTGAACAACGTGGCATTCATGACCGCTATCTGTGGAAGATGCAGGACCTGGTCGCGGACTGGCTTGAAAGTGAACCAGATATTGGCGATGGAAACCCCGCCGCTTTATCGATCTGACCAAACAGACAGGCCCCGAAATGACAGCCCCTCCGCCGTTCCTTGCCGCCGGCCAAGCATGGTCCGCCCGTGATTATGCCGCCAACGCGGGCTTTGTGCCTGCTCTGGGTGCCGATGTGCTGGCACTGCTGTCCCCCCAGGCGGGCGAAGATATCCTGGATCTTGGTTGCGGCGATGGCGTATTAACGGCACGGCTGGTACAATCGGGTGCAAGGGTGACCGGGCTGGAACCGGACCCTGATTTTTGTGCTGCGGCAATATCGCGTGGTATTTCCGTTCTGAATCAGGATGCCCATGATCCGTTTGGCACAGACCTCTATGATGCCGTTTTCTCAAACGCAGCCTTGCATTGGATGCGCATACCACAAACCGTCATCGCGAATGTCTTTACCGTCCTTCGCCCCGGCGGGCGGTTTGTGGCTGAACAGGGCGGTTTCGGCAATGTAGCAACAATCGTCACCGCGATGAACGCGGCATTAGAGGCAGCAGGGTTTGCTGCCGTATCGCCCTGGGATTTCCCGTCACCAAGCCTGCAAAAGCAGCGATTGGAGCAGGCTGGCTTTGCGGTGACCGCAATTTACCTGATCCCTCGGCCAACACCGCTGCCGACTGGAATATCCGGATGGTTGCGCACTTTTGCAGGACCGTTCATCGGTGCTCTGCCTGCCCAAAGTCAAGCGCATATTCTATCCGATGCTGAACGGCGCCTGTCGGCATTGCACGACCCGGTCGAAGGTTGGATGGCAGATTACATGCGCTTGCGGTTCGCGGCCCGAAAACCCGCCTAACTTCCTTTTCGTCCAAATACTCATCTTTCCCATCTGCTTGCAGCCAGGCATGGGGGGGGGCACTATCGCGCCAATTCAAAGGGTGATTTCAATGATTCCAGTTCAGGGCTACGCCGGTGTGACAGTCGCTGTCCTTGGTCTGGGCCGATCAGGCCTGGCCGCCGCACGGGCTTTGCAGGCAGGCCAGGCCACGCCGGTGGTCTGGGATGACAACGTCGATGCAAGGGCATCGGCCGAAGCCGAAGGGTTCATCTGCCGTGATTTTGCCCGAAGCGGCGGGTTCGAGGGCGTGGCGGCGCTGATCGTCAGTCCCGGCATCCCGCATCTCTATCCTGCACCAAACAAAGTGATTGCCGCGGCTCTGGAACTTGGCATTCCGGTGGACAATGATATCGGCCTGTTTTTTCGCAGTTATGCGACTTCCGACTGGGATGATTTCGAAATTGCGCCGCGCGTGGTGTGCATCACGGGATCGAACGGCAAATCCACGACGACAGCGCTTGTCCATCATACCCTGTCAGAGGCGGGCAGGCCCTGCCAGATGGCGGGCAATATCGGGCGCGGGGTGTTGGATATTGACCCTGCTCAGGATGGCGAGGTAGCCGTGCTGGAACTGTCATCGTATCAGACCGACCTTGCCCGCAGCCTGACGCCGGATGTCGCGGTTTTCACCAACCTTTCGCCGGATCATCTGGACCGTCATGGCGGCATGGGCGGGTATTTCGCGGCCAAGCGGCGGCTGTTTTCTGAGGGTGGACCGGACAGGGCTGTGATTGGCGTAGACGAAGTTGAAGGGCGGTATCTGGCCGGGCAGATGTCGGAGGGTCCGCAGGATGATCGGGTGATCCGGGTGTCGTCGGGCACCAGGCTGGAAGGGTTCGGCTGGTCAGTTTTTGCCCGCAAGGGGTTTTTGTCAGAATGGCGGCGCGGCAAGCAGGTGGCGTCGATTGATCTGCGGCGGATTGGTGGCCTTCCCGGCGCGCATAATCATCAAAATGCCTGTGCAGCCTATGCGGCGGTGCGCGCATTGGGGGTCGGGCCGAAGGTGATCGAGGCGGCGTTTCACACCTTTGCGGGCCTGCCGCATCGCAGCCAGACTGTGGGGGAAAAGGCGGGCGTCCGGTTCGTGAATGACAGCAAGGCCACCAATGTGGACGCGGCGGGGAAAGCTTTGCAGGCGTTTCCGAAGATCCGCTGGATCGCGGGCGGGGTGGGAAAGGATGGCGGAATTGTCGGGTTGCAGGCCCATCTCGGGTCGGTTGTGAAGGCCTATCTGATTGGAAAGTCGGCGGTGGAATTTTCGGGGCAGCTGGAAAACACACCGTTTGAGATTTGCGGGGCGATGGAAATTGCGGTCAAGAAAGCCGCATCTGAGGCGGTCGCGGGGGAGGTGGTTTTGCTGGCACCGGCGGCGGCGAGTTTTGACCAATATTCCGATTTTGAAGAGCGGGGGAATGATTTCACAAAGCTTGTGAAGGCGCTTTTGTAGGTGTGTTATTCAACCTAATCAATTGTTATATAGAGTATAAAGTTTTTTCCTTAAGGAAATTTTAAGCTTTTATGTCAAGTAAAAAGGGGGGCTGTCTGCCCCCCACGGCGCGGGCTTGGCCCGCCCCTTCCCCCCGAGGATATTTTGGCCAAAATGAAATCTGGAAGGGGGGTTATTTTGGGGGCCAGATCGGGTGGATGGTGTGCCGCATCGGGAGATTTTTATGTGCTGGCGGCCGGGTTACTCGCAGTGCGATACCGCGCCCCACCCTTAGAGATGAGCGGCGCGGGTGTTCTGTGATCAGGGTCTGGGTTTTCCCTAGCCATTTCGCAGCTTCTTTGCTACCATTTCCGCCAGACCCGGGACACATCGGGCTTTGAGGCAGAGCAAGTGAAAACAGGCGGTTCCCCATGACAGAGATGGTCTATGGCTCTATGCCCGCACGGGTATCAGAGCCGGTTCTTCCGCGCTGGTGGCGCACGATTGACAAATGGGTGTTGACCTCGGTGTTCGTTTTGTTCGGCATCGGCATTTTGCTGGGCCTTGCTGCATCAGTGCCGCTGGCTGAGCGCAACGGGCTGGAGCCGTTCTACTATGTGAACCGGCAATTGTTCTTTGGCGGGATCGCCATGGTAATGATGATTGGTCTGTCCATGCTGTCACCGGATCAAGTGCGCAGACTTGGGGTCTTGTTTTTTGCGGTGACCCTGCTGGGGCTGGTGCTGTTGCCGATGATCGGTACCGATTACGGCAAGGGTGCGGTGCGCTGGTTCAGCCTCGGCTTTGCATCAGTGCAGCCGTCTGAATTCATGAAGCCCGCGTTCATCGTGTTGACGGCCTGGCTGATGGCGGCCAGTTTTGAGGTGGCAGGACCGCCCGGCAAAGCCTATTCGGCGGGTCTGCTGCTGATTGTGGTGGCCTTGCTGGCGATGCAGCCCGACTTTGGCCAGACCATGATTGTGCTGTTTGGCTGGGGCGTGGTTTACTTCGTGGCAGGCGCGCCGATTTTGCTGTTGGGCCTGATCGGGGGCCTGATCGGGCTTGGCGGCATTCTGGCCTATTCGAAATATGAATATCTGGCCAAGCGGATTGACGGCTTTCTGACCCCTGATCTGGACCCGCGAACCCAGCTTGGCTATGCCACCAATGCCATTCAGGAAGGTGGGTTTTTCGGGGTTGGCGTCGGCGAGGGCCAGGTGAAATGGCTGCTGCCTGATGCGCATACCGATTTCATCATTGCGGTTGCCGCCGAGGAATACGGGCTGGTTCTGGTTTTGATGATCATTGCCGTCTACGCCACGGTGGTTGTTCGGTCCTTGCTGCGTCTGACCCGCGAGCGCGACCCTTTCGCGCGTCTGGCGGGAACTGGCCTTGCCTGCATATTCGGCGTTCAGGCGATGATCAATCTGGGTGTGGCGGTGCGCCTGTTGCCCGCCAAAGGAATGACCTTGCCATTCGTGTCTTATGGCGGGTCATCGGTGATTGCCGCGGGGATCACGATCGGGATGTTGTTGGCGCTGACCCGCGTGCGCCCACAAGGGCAGATCGGCGACCTGCTGGGCAAACGGGGCAGATAATGGTGCAGCCGTTGCTTTTGATTGCGGCGGGCGGCACCGGGGGGCATATGTTCCCCGCCCAGGCGCTGGCAGAGGCAATGGTGCGCAGGGGCTGGCGGGTGAAGCTGTCGACCGATGGGCGTGGCGCGCGCTACACCGGCGGTTTTCCACATGTGGTGGCAGTGGAACAGGTGGCCTCGGCCACATTCGCGCGCGGCGGGATACTGGCCAAACTGGCAGTGCCGTTTGCGATTGCGGGCGGGGTGGTGGCTGCGACCTTTGGCATGATGCGCGACCGGCCTGCAGTGGTGGTGGGGTTTGGTGGCTATCCGTCGATTCCGGCGCTGGTGGCGGCATGGGTGTTGCGCAGGCCAAGGGCTATTCATGAACAAAACGGCGTTTTGGGGCGGGTGAACCGGGTGTTTGCGCGCAGGGTTAATGCGGTGGCCTGTGGCACCTGGCCTACGGTTTTGCCGGACGGCGTGATCGGGCTGGATGTGGGAAACCCGGTGCGGGGCGCGGTGCTGGACCGGGCGGGGGCGGGGTATATTCCGCCCGGCGATTACCCGATGTCGGTGCTGGTGATTGGTGGCAGCCAAGGTGCGCGGGTGTTGTCGGATGTGGTGCCGGGGGCGGTGGCACGATTGCCTGAGGGTTTGCGCGGGCAGGTGCGGGTGGCGCATCAGGCGCGGGCCGAGGATGTGGAGCGGGTTGTCGCGGTCTATGCTGCGGCGGGGGTAGTGGCCGAGGTGGAGCCGTTTTTCAATGATATCCCGAGGCGGCTGTCAGAGGCGCAACTGGTGATATCACGGTCGGGGGCGTCATCGGTGGCCGATATTGCGGTGATCGGGCGACCGGCGATTTTTGTGCCCTTTGCGGCGGCAACAGGGGATCACCAAACCGCCAATGCGCGCGGGTTGGTGGCCGGCGAAGCAGCAATCCTGATGCCTGAAAAGGCGCTTGACGAAGCCGCGTTGGCCGTTCAGATCGGGTCCGTTCTGACGCAGCCCGAAGCGGCGCTGCGGATGGCGAGAAATGCGCTGGCGCTTGGGCGGCCGGATGCGACGCAAAGGTTGGTGGAATTGGTGGAACGATTGGCCGGGCCAGTTGACGTGGGGAATTTGACTTTATGAATGCTGCAACCAAACTGCCGATGGAACTTGGGCCGATCCATTTTGTAGGGATTGGCGGAATTGGCATGTCGGGCATTGCCGAGGTATTGATGAACCTTGGCTACCGGGTGCAGGGGTCTGATGCCAAAGCCAGCAAGATAACCGAACGTTTGGTAGGATTGGGTGCTGCGTTCTTTGAGGGCCAGGCGGCCGCGAATATAGGCGCGGCGGCAGTGGTGGTGATATCGTCGGCGATCAAGCCTGGCAACCCCGAGCTGGAAGAAGCGCGCCGTCGCGGCTTGCCGGTGGTCCGGCGAGCAGAGATGCTGGCCGAACTGATGCGGCTGCGCAGTAACATCGCGATTGCTGGCACACATGGCAAGACGACGACCACGACGATGGTGGCGACCCTGCTGGACAAGGGCGGGTTCGATCCGACGGTGATCAACGGCGGTGTCATCCATGCTTATGGGTCCAATGCGCGGGCGGGCACAGGCGAATGGATGGTGGTCGAGGCGGATGAGAGCGACGGGTCGTTCAACCGTTTGCCTGCGACGATTGCCATCGTCACCAACATCGACCCCGAACACATGGAGCATTGGGGCACCTTTGACGCCTTGCGCAAAGGGTTCTTTGATTTCGTGTCGAATATTCCCTTTTACGGGCTGGCGGTCTGCTGCACCGATCATCCGGAGGTGCAGGCCTTGGTGGGGCGCATCACCGACCGCCGGATCGTGACCTTTGGCTTTAACGCACAGGCAGACGTGCGCGCGGTGAACTTGACTTATGTGGACGGGGTGGCGCATTTCGATGTGGCGTTGCAGGGCGAAGGGGCGGGGGCGATGATCAAGGGCATGACGCTGCCAATGCCCGGCGATCACAATGTCAGCAACGCATTGTCGGCGATCGCAGTTGCCCGCCATCTGGGTATGCGGCGCGATGAAATCCGCGATGCGCTGGCCGGATTTGCGGGCGTCAATCGGCGCTTTACCCGGGTGGGCGTGGTGGGCGGTGTCACAATCATTGATGACTATGGCCACCATCCGGTGGAAATTGCTGCAGTTCTGCGTGCGGCCCGACAGTCGATCGGCGGTAAATCCGCCGCGCGCGTGATCGCCGTTCATCAGCCCCATCGCTTTACCCGCCTGTCAAATCTGTTTGACGAATTCTGCACCTGTTTCAACGATGCGGATGTGGTGGCGATTGCCGATGTCTATGCGGCGGGCGAAGAGCCGATCAAGGGGGCCGCCCGCGATGATCTGGTCGCAGGCCTGATTGCCCATGGCCACCGGCATGCGCAGGCTTTGCAAGGCGAAGACGATCTGGAGCGGCTGGTGCGCGAAGAAGCGCGGCCAGGCGATATGGTGGTCTGTCTGGGGGCCGGTACGATTTCAGGTTGGGCCAATGCCTTGCCCGCGCGTTTGTTGAAAGGTGTGGCGTGATGCCGGGGGCAAACAGCAGCGCCCCGCAACTGCGCCCCTGGGCCCGGTCACAAGGTGCGTATGCTGCATGAGTACATCCTTGATCCTGGGTTGTTTTTGGGTGCTGGCCTCGGCGGTGACCGCGATGCTGCCGATGCGGCGGCAAATGGTACCGGGGATCAGCCTGTTGCTGGCGGCACCGGTGCTGCTGTGGTTCATTGCACAGGACTACGGGATCTGGGTCTTTGCCCTGACCCTGCTCGCGGCAGTTTCGATGTTTCGCAATCCGCTGATCTATTTTGCTCGCCGCGCCATGGGGCTGCCGGTCAGCCTGCCTGCGGAAATGGTGCAAGACCGCAAATCGGCGGACGACGAGGGTAAGCCGTGAGCGTTTCATTCGTCGCCGCACTGGTCTGGCTTATCCTGGCCAATGTGATCGGTTTTCTGCCGACACGCGATCATCACTGGCGCGCTGCTTATCTGTTGATTGCCATTGGCATCCCGATCCTTGGCTGGGTCACCTATGAGAACGGCCCGATCTGGGGCATGGTGATAGCGGCGGGGGGCGCATCTGTGCTGCGCTGGCCGGTGTATTTTCTGGCGCGCTGGGTGAAGCGGGTGGTTAAGGGTCCGGCGGAGTAGCGAAGCGTTCTTCGCCGGATTTCCGCACCAATCCACATGTTATTGTTTCATTGTCCGGAATCAAGGCGCGGCACGCGCCGCCGGGCAGCGCCTGACCGCCCCCTCGGGCAGGCGCTTTTTTTCTGTGACGCCAGCAGAATTGCGACCGGGAGGGGCTGAGCCATAAAGTGCCTAGAACTTGCCGTGTTGCGCCAACCCGGCAGTCAGGTGCTGCCCTATGTTGCGGACGGATGAACTATGTTCAGTGAACTCCGACATTGAATTCCGCTACATTTCGCCCCATTACCACGTCGTTCCCAATGACTAGGTTGACCTAAATGCCCTTTCCCACCCCGCGCGGCGCTTTGACCCCGAACCGGCCCTTGGCGGACCTGACTTGGCTGCGGGTGGGTGGGCCTGCGGATTATCTTTTTCAGCCCTCGGATGAGGAAGATCTTTGTGATTTCCTGCGCGAGCTTGATCCTGCGGTGCCGGTCTTTCCAATGGGGGTTGGATCAAACCTGATCGTGCGGGACGGTGGCATCCGGGCGGTGGTGATCCGGCTGGGGCGTGGGTTTAACGGCATAGAGGTGGCGGGCGATACCGTCACCGCCGGGGCGGCGGCGCTGGATGCGCATGTGGCAAGGCGGGCGGCTGAGGCAGGGTTGGATCTAACCTTTCTGCGCACCATTCCCGGCGCGATTGGCGGGGCGGTGCGGATGAATGCCGGCTGCTATGGGTCTTATGTGGCGGATCATCTGGTGTCAGTGCGGGTGGTGACGCAGGGCGGTGATGTGGAGGTTTTGGCGGCGGATGAATTGCACCTGCGCTACCGCCAATGCACGTTGCCTGAGGGGGCAGTAATCATCTCGGCAACGTTCCGAGCCAAGGCGGGCGATCCGGCAGCGCTTGAAGCGCGGATGCTGGACCAGATTGCCAAGCGTGATGCGAGCCAGCCCACAAAAGAGCGATCAGCGGGGTCAACTTTCCGCAATCCAGTGGGCTATTCCAGCACGGGCCGCGCCGATGACAGCCATGACTTGAAGGCTTGGGCGGTGATTGATGCGGCTGGAATGCGCGGGGCAAGGCTTGGCGGGGCGCAGATGAGCGAGATGCATTCCAACTTTATGATCAACACCGGTGGGGCAACAGCGACTGATTTGGAAGATTTGGGCGAGTTGGTGCGAAAAAGGGTTTTCGATCACAGCGGAATAACGTTAGAGTGGGAAATACTACGGGTGGGCGACGCCGACCCGCAAAAAACAATATAACGGGTCGCCAAAGACCCGGATGAGGCAGTGATGGCGGGCGTGTCAGGCAAGACAGCCCCCCGTGTAGCAGTGTTGATGGGTGGATTTTCCGCAGAGCGGGAAGTGTCGCTCGTCTCGGGCCGCGAATGCGCGGCAGCTTTGCGGGTGGCGGGGTATGAGGTGATTGAGGTCGATTGCGGCCTCGATATCGCAGTGCGACTGACCGAAATTTCCCCTGATGTTGTGTTCAATGCCTTGCATGGCCGCTGGGGCGAAGATGGTTGCGTGCAGGGTATGCTGGAATGGCTGCGCATTCCCTACACGCATTCGGGGGTGCTGGCATCGGCGCTGGCGATGGATAAGGCGCGCACGAAAGAAGTGTATGTGGCAGCTGGGCTGCCGGTGGTGGCATCGGTTCTGGCGGCGCGGGATGCGGTAAGTGCGGGGCATGTTCTGCCACCGCCTTATGTTGTGAAGCCCAATAATGAAGGATCATCGGTCGGCGTCTATATTGTGCGCGAAGGAACAAATGCGCCGCGATTGGCGCAAACCATGCCCGAGGTGGTGATGGTCGAAGCCTATGCGCCGGGGCGGGAATTGACGGTGACGGTGATGGGCGACCGCGCGCTTTGCGTGACGGATATCATCACCTCTGGTTGGTATGATTACGATGCCAAGTATTCTGTCGGGGGATCGCGGCATATGTTGCCAGCCGAAGTGCCTGATGAAATAGCAACGGCCTGTCTGGACTATGCTTTGCGGGCACACCGCGCTTTGGGATGTCGGGGCGTCAGTCGGACCGATTTTCGCTGGGATGAGGCACGCGGGCTGGCAGGGTTGGTGTTGCTAGAGACGAACACCCAACCCGGCATGACGCCGACATCGCTGGCCCCTGAACAGGCGGGCTATTGCGGCGTTTCGTTTCCAGACTTGTGCCGCTGGATGGTGGAGGATGCATCATGCGACCGGTAACCCCCGGCATCAAACGCGATCCTGCGCCGAGCCTTTGGGCGTACCGGATGCACCGCCTTTGGATGACACCCTATTTCCGGGCGTTGATGCGGCGCGGCTTGCCGACGGTCGTGGTGGTGGTGTTGCTGGGGAGTTTTGTGACCAATGACGCGCGCCAGGCCGCGCTGGTCAACGGGTTGACGGGGCTGCGTGCGAAATTCGAGGCGCGGCCGGAATTTCGGGTCGGGCTGATCTCGGTTGAGGGCGCATCGCTGGATCTGGCTGAGGCAATTCGTACGAAAATCGGTCTGACCTTGCCGATGTCGTCGTTCGATATCGATCTGGATGCGGCGCAGGCGCGGGTGGAAAGCCTGGACGCGGTTGCCTCGGCGATCGTGCGGGTGCGGGCGGGCGGGATCTTGCAGGTTGCGATCACCGAGCGCGTGCCGGTGATTGTCTGGCGCAAGGGGGATAGCATTGATCTGCTGGATGCGACCGGCCACCGCGTGGCGGGTCTGGCCGCGCGCAGTGACAGGCAGGATCTGCCGCTGATTGCTGGCGACGGTGCGGGTGAGGTGGCCGACGAGGCGCTGGCAGTCTATGCGGCGGCAGCACCGATTGTGGCGCGGGTGCGCGGATTGGTGCGGATCGGGCAGCGTCGCTGGGATATCTTGCTGGACCGAGATCAACGCATCATGCTGCCGGCGGACAACCCGGTTCAGGCGGTGGAGCGATTGATTGCGCTGGATCAGGTGCAAGACCTGATGGCGCGGGACATTTTGACAGTGGATTTGCGCAACGAGCGCCGCCCGGTGCTGCGGCTGTCGCCGTTTGCGCTGGAAATGCTGCGGCTGGGTCGGGGAATTGCGCCGGTGGAGACAAAATTATGACGAATTTTTACCAGACCCAACGCGCAATGCGCAACATGCGCCGGGCCGCCATGCAACGCGGCGTGATTGCGGTTCTGGATGTTGGGTCTTCAAAGATCGCCTGTCTGATCTTGCGCTTTGACGGGCCGGAAAAGCGGCGCGACGGCGACGCTGTCGGTTCGATGGCCGGGCAATCATCGTTCCGGGTGATCGGGGCTGCCACAACGCGGTCACGCGGCGTCAAGTTCGGCGAGATTGCCGTGATGAACGAGACCGAACGCGCCGTGCGCACTGCCGTGCAAGCCGCGCAGAAGATGGCGAATGTGCGGGTAGACCACGCGATTGCCTGTTTCTCTGGCGGGGAACCGCGCAGCTATGGACTGGCTGGAGAATGGGACCTGCAAGATCAGGTGGTCAGCGAGCATGACGTGGCGCGGGTTCTTGCCGCCTGCGATGTGCCCGATATTGGGCCGGGCCGCGATGTCATGCACGCCCAACCGGTCAATTTTGCGCTGGACCACCGCAGCGGTCTGGGCGACCCGCGCGGCCAGATCGGCAACCGGCTGGCCTGCGACATGCACTTGCTTTCGGTGGATGCCAGCGTCGTGCAAAACCTGCTGTACTGCATCAAACGCTGTGATCTTGAACTGGCGGGGATTGCGTCATCGGCCTATGTGTCGGGCATTTCCAGCCTTGTGGAAGATGAACAGGAACTGGGTGCCGCCTGTATCGACATGGGCGGCGGGGCGACCGGCGTTTCGGTCTTCATCAAGAAACACATGATCTACGCCGATGGCGTACGCATGGGCGGCGATCACGTGACCGGGGATATTTGCAAAGGGTTGCAAGTGCCTATGACCACGGCAGAGCGGATCAAGACCCGATTTGGCGGTGTGCATGCAACAGGCATGGACGACCGCGAGATGATTGATATCGGCGGCGACAGCGGCGACTGGGAAAAAGACCGCCGCCAAATCAGCCGGACCGAGTTGATCGGGATCATGCGGCCCCGTCTGGAAGAGATTCTGGAGGATGCCCGCGCACGGCTGGATGCGGCCGGGTTTGACCATCTGCCAAGCCAACAGATCGTGCTGACCGGGGGGGCAAGTCAGACCCCCGGCCTCGACGGCCTTGCCACGCGCATTCTGGGACAGCGGGTGCGTCTGGGCAGGCCCCTGCGGGTGCAAGGTCTGCCGCAAGCGGCGACCGGTGCCGCTTTTGCCAGCGCCGTGGGGCTATGCCTGTTTGCGGCACATCCGCAAGACGAATGGTGGGATTTCGATATCCCGGCCGAACGGTATCCGGCCCGTTCGATGAAACGCGCGATGAAATGGTTCAAGGACAACTGGTAACCACCATATCCTGCGCAACTGGCGATATACCGCTGAGAAATGCCACTGCTTCCCTATATTTTGTGGGGCGAGCGCGCTTTTTGCGTGACCTGAGGTCCGTTTGGCGGTAGAAACCTTGTAATTTCAGCCTCCGCGCCGGGGACAGGTGATTCCGGGGGTTTACTGACTGCAATGACAGCAAACCAAAAAAATCAGGCGGAATGGCAATGACCCTTAACCTTATCATGAGTGCAGAGCGCGACGAGCTGAAGCCGCGGATTACCGTTTTTGGCGTTGGTGGTGCCGGGGGGAACGCGGTCAACAACATGATCGACAAGAACCTTGAGGGGGTCGAATTCGTTGTGGCCAATACGGATGCGCAAGCGCTGCATCAAAGCCACGCTTCGGCGCGCATTCAGATGGGTCTGAAGGTGACCGAAGGCTTGGGTGCCGGGGCGCGGCCATCGGTTGGTGCCGCCGCCGCCGTTGAAACGATCGAAGAGATTGTCGAGCATCTTGCAGGCGCGCATATGTGTTTTATCACCGCTGGCATGGGCGGCGGCACGGGAACTGGGGCGGCACCGATCATCGCGCAAGCGGCGCGTGAATTGGGCGTGCTGACCGTTGGCGTGGTGACCAAGCCGTTCCAGTTTGAAGGCAACAAGCGGATGCGCCAAGCCGACGAAGGCATCGAGGCGCTGCAAAAGGTTGTTGATACGCTGATCATCATTCCAAACCAGAACCTGTTCCGTCTGGCCAATGAAAAGACCACGTTCACCGAGGCTTTCGCTTTGGCGGATGACGTGCTTTATCAAGGTGTTAAAGGTGTCACCGACCTGATGGTGCGCCCCGGCCTGATCAACCTTGATTTCGCCGATGTGCGCGCCGTGATGGATGAGATGGGCAAGGCGATGATGGGCACCGGCGAAGCCTCGGGCGAAGATCGCGCTGTGCAGGCGGCAGAAAAAGCGATTGCCAACCCGCTGCTGGACGAGATTTCGTTGCATGGTGCCAAGGGTGTGCTGATCAATATCACCGGTGGGTACGATCTGACACTTTTTGAGTTGGACGAAGCGGCCAATATCATCCGCGAAAAGGTTGATCCGGATGCGAATATCATCGTCGGGTCTACGCTTGATACCACAATGGAAGGCATGATCCGGGTTTCGGTGGTCGCCACGGGCATTGACGCGGCAAAAGCGCGCGACGAAGTGCCGGTCGCCCGCCGGTCGATGGCAGCGCCGCTACCACAAGCGACACATGCGCCAATGGCTGACCATGCCCGGGCACCCGCAGCAGCACACGCTTCGGCGGCCCCGGCCGTGATGACAGAAGCAGAGGCGGTATCGGCGGGGTTGTTCGACGGCGACGCTGGCGGGACTTTGGCGGATGAATTTGATGCCGACGGGGATGACTATTCCGACATGCCGGCACCAGCCTACCGCCCGCAGGCAACCCAGCCGCAAGCCAGCACACCCCCGGCAAGCGCCCCGCGCGAAGCACCGGCGCAGATTGACGCCGACGCGGCGGAATTTGTAGCCCCGCGCCCCCGGTCAGCCGGAACGCCGACGGCCGAAACACTGGCCCGGTTGCAAGCTGCAGTCAGCAAGGCGCCAAATAACCGCGTGGGAATGGCCGTGAATGCCCTGCGTCCCACAGCCCCCGCAGCCGCGCCGCGGCCGGCGGCAGACAAGCCACGATTCGGGATCGGATCGCTGATCAACCGGATGGCGGGTCATAGCGAACCGCTAGCCGAGCGTAGCCCGGCACCCCGCCAGCAGCCCCCCGTCACCAGCTATGACGACGAGCCCGAGCTGAGTGCGGATCAAGAACGGATAGAGATTCCTGCGTTTTTGCGACGTCAGGCCAACTGATAACTTGTGACAGTGGTTGGGAAAGGGCTCGGGCAACCGGGCCTTTTTTCGTTTTGTATCAAGAAATTGTGGGACGTTATTGGCGTGTGTCACACAACGTTACAATCTGTGAGTTGAGGCGAGGCGTAGAGAAGATTAGGAAAATCCGAGACAAGTGGGGCCTTGCCAAATTTTTTTCCCGCTTGAAGCGAGTAATCGGAGCGTATCGTGCAAAGCACGCTAAGATCAGCAGCGACCTTTACCGGATTCGGATTACACTCAGGTGTGGCCGTTCGGATGGTGGTGAAACCGGCTTCGGCGAATTATGGCATCTGGTTTCGCAGAACGGATGCTGCGGCCTTTGGCGCGATGATTGCTGCCCGCTGGGATTGTGTTGTGCCATCGCGGCTGTGCACCCAGGTCAGCAATGCCGCCGGGGTTCGGGTGTCAACCATCGAGCATCTGATGGCGGCGCTGGCCGGCTGTGGCATTCACAATGCGCTGGTTGAAATCGACGCCGCCGAAGTGCCGATCCTTGATGGCTCTGCCGTGTCATTTGTAGAGGGTTTTCTTGCGCGCGGTTTGCGAAGCCAGGGCAGCCCGATCCGGGCGATCAAGGTGTTGCAGACGGTCGAAGTGCGCGACGGCGACGCCTTGGCTCGGCTGGAGCCGTCGGACACCCTGGAGATGGATTTCCGGATCGATTTTGATGATGTGGCGATCGGGCGGCAGCGCAAAGAGATGAGTCTGGCCAACGGTGCCTTTGTTCGCGAATTGTGCGACAGCCGGACATTTTGCCGACAGATTGATGTTGATGCAATGCGCGCCAAGGGTTTGGCGCTGGGCGGCAATCTGCACAATGCGGTGGTGTTTGAGGGCGACCGGGTGCTGAGCCCGGGTGGTTTGCGCCATGCTGACGAACCCGTGCGCCACAAGATGCTGGACGCATTGGGCGATCTGGCGCTGGCCGGTGGCCCGATGCTGGCGCGCTATACCGGGGTGCGTGCAGGCCACGCCCTGACCAACCAGCTGTTGCGCGCTCTGTTCGCGCAGCCCGGTGCGTTTGCCATGGTTGATTGCGGGCCGCTGGCCGGATTGCAATTGCCGGGCATCGGCGTGCACCGTGCAGATATTCCCGCAGTTGCTTAAGCAGACGTCAATTCAACAAAGGCGTTTTGCGCCCCGGATTTTTCTGTGCTAGGACCAAGCAAACGCAGGTAGCGGTGCTTCGGGCATGGCCACCACGGGCAAGGCATGGGGTAGGCGGGCAATGGTAGGCGGAAAGATGGGGGCGCAACTGATTGGCGCGGCACTGCTGGTGGCGATGTTGGCAGCATGCTCCAAAAAGGCCGAAGAACGCCCGCTGGACAGCTATACCGCCGAAGAGCTTTACAAGCGGGGCGAATTTGAGCTGAACGCCAGCCCGAAACCGAAAGCCGCGATCGGCTATTTCGAAGAAGTCGAACGGCTTTACCCCTATACCGAATTTGCCAAGCGCGCCCTGATCATGCAGGCCTTCGCCCATCACAAGGCAAAACAGTATGAAGAAGCGCGCGGGGCCGCCCAGCGGTTCCTTGACCTTTATCCGGCCGACGAAGACGCGCCTTATGCGCAATATCTGATGGCGCTGTCCTATTACGACCAGATCGACGAGGTCGGCCGTGATCAAGGGCTGACGTTCCAGGCCCTGCAAGCCCTGCGCGTGGTGATTGAGCAATATCCCGACAGCGAATATGCCAAATCCGCGACCTTGAAGTTTGATCTGGCCTTTGACCATCTGGCCGCCAAGGAAATGGAAATTGGCCGCTATTACCTGAAGCGCGGCAATTACACGGCTGCGATCAACCGGTTCCGCGTCGTGGTGCAGGATTACCAGACCACAACCCATGTCGCCGAAGCGCTGCTTCGCCTGACAGAATCATATCTTGCCCTGGGTCTGACGGATGAGGCACAGACGGCGGCGGCCATTCTGGGCTACAACTATCAGTCAAGTCCGTTCTATGACGACAGCTTTGCCTTGTTGAAAGGCCGTGGTCTGTCGCCGGAAGCCAAGGGCGACGGTTGGTTGCGCGCGGTTTATCGGCAGGTCATCAAGGGTGAGTGGCTCTGACCCGGAAGGCGGTGCCACATGCTGCGCAGCCTTGATATTCGCGATGTGTTGATCATTGACCGGCTGGAACTGGCCTTTCAGCCGGGCCTCAATGTGCTGACCGGGGAAACCGGGGCGGGTAAATCCATTCTGCTGGATGCGCTGGGGTTCGTGCTGGGCTGGCGCGGGCGCGCGGAATTGGTGCGCGCGGGGGCCGCACAAGGCGAGGTGACCGCCGTGTTCGATCTGCCCGCCGGACATGCGGCAAGGGGCGTTCTGGCAGATGCCGGGTTTTTGGCGGATGACGAGCTGATCTTGCGGCGTATCAACAGCAGCGACGGGCGCAAGACGGCCTGGGTCAATGACCGGCGGGTTTCCGGCGAGGTTTTGCGCGATCTGTCCGATACATTGGTGGAGCTGCACGGCCAGCACGACGATCGGGGGTTGCTGAACCCGCGCGGGCACCGGGCCCTGCTGGATGCGTTCGCGGGTCTTGATCTGGCGCCATTGCGCGCGGCCTGGCGGGACAGGTCGGTGGCCCGCGCACATCTGGACGCAGCCGAGGCGGCACTGGAGGCGGCGCGCGGTGAGGAAGACTATCTGCGCCATGCGGTGGCCGAATTGGACCAGCTGAAGCCTTTGCCCGGTGAGGAAGCGACGTTGGATGCCAGGCGCCGGGTGATGCAGGCGGCGGAAAAGATTCGCGGCGATGTGATGCGGGCAGGCGCGGCTCTGTCAGATCAGGGCGCCGAAGGGCAATTGACGGATGCGCAGCGTTGGCTGGAAGGGGTATCCGCGCGGGCGGAGGGGGCGCTTGACAGCGCATTGGGCGCAATTTCGCGCGCAATGATCGAACTGGGCGAGGCGCAGGCGGGGGTCGAGGCGTCCTTGCGAAGTCTTGAATTCAACCCGGTTGATCTGGAAAATCTGGAAGAGCGGCTATTCGCAATCCGGGCCTTGGCGCGCAAGCATTCGGTCTTGGCCGATGATCTGGGCGATTTCGCGGGCCGTTTACGGGTAAGATTGCAGGCGTTGGACAGTGGCACGGCTGGGCTAGCGGCCCATGTGACCGCGGTTGCGAATGCCGAGGCGGCTTATGAAAAACTGGCGTCTCTGGTTCATGTGCAACGGCGCGAAGCGGCAGTTAGGCTGGATGCTGCGATGGCGGCTGAACTGACCCCATTGAAGATGGAACGCGCTGTTTTCACAACAGAAATAGGCGAAACGGACGCCGGGCCCGAGGGCCGTGATCTGGTGACTTTTACAGTTGCCACAAACCCGGGCGCGCCTGCGGGCGCGCTGAACAAAATCGCATCCGGTGGCGAGCTGTCGAGGTTTTTGCTGGCGCTGAAGGTGTGTTTGACAGGCGATGCGCCGGGTCTGACATTGATATTTGATGAAATTGACCGTGGCGTTGGCGGTGCCACCGCTGATGCTGTCGGGCGACGTTTGCAAGCGCTTGCAAGTACGGCGCAGGTATTGGTCGTCACCCATTCGCCGCAGGTGGCAGCGCTTGGCGCGCATCATTGGCGGGTGGAAAAGCGGGTAGAAGCGGAAATGACACTGTCATCGGTGACGCCACTGGACGCAAGCGCACGTGTCGAGGAAATTGCCCGTATGTTGGCTGGGGATAGTGTGACTGACGCGGCGCGAGCGGCAGCACAGGCGTTGTTGGCCCAATAATCGCGACGCAAGCTATGCATGAGACGCATAGGGGGTTCGCTGAGAAAGACAGTTCTGCATCGCAGCAATTGACCTATTTTGAGAGTCGGGAGGAAAACTAAGGAGATTACTATGAAACATCTGTTTGCACGCCTGATCGCCGCATTTCGCCTGCCCTCTGTGGACGAGGTTGAGCGCGAGTATCTGAACGCTGCCCATGACCGGATCAATCTGGAATACCGCCAGCGTCAGATCGACTTTGGCCTGTTTCGCCGCGCGCACAGGCTGTGACCCTGCCGCTAATGCGGTTGTGCCAGGTCTGAAAGAGCCAACGCCAGATCCCCGTAGCCGGTAAAGCGGCGCTCATAGGCCAACCCTAACCGCCTGGCGCAGTCTTCTGCCTTGGCATCCAGGGCCGGATCATCGGTCTGCGCCTGATACACCAATTTGGTGTAATTGCCGAAATACATGTCGCGCAATTCGGGATGGCGATCCAGACCCATGGGCCGCCAGACAAAAGCGTCAAACTGGCGAACCAGAAAATCAGTCAGGTAAAAGGCGGTAAATTCGCTGTCCGTGTGGGCTGCGAAATCGGCGTTGCCCTGAAAAAACGAATAACAATGCGGGCCGGCGACCATCTTTACGCCCAGTTCCTTGCACTTTTGCTGCAATTGCCCACCAGTTCCGCAATCGGCGTAGACCACGAAAATCTCGGCGTAGCAGTCTTGGTAAGTGGCCACGGCCTGCGCCACGGCGGCGGTGATCTTGTCGGGGTAAAGGTGCAGGTTTGCCGGCAGACACTGCAGATCAAGATGATCCCAGCCGTTGGCACGATTGAGAGCCAGAATTTCATGGGCAAGTGCGCCGCAGGCAATCAGCAGGATCCGGCCTTGTAATGACGGCGGAAAACCTGCGGTCACAAGGGTCGTATCATTGGGACTTAGCGCCACTGCCTCGATCCAACGGCGATGCTGGCGGCCATGGCTGCGAACCCTAATGCCACCAGCGGCACGTTGGCCCATAGCGCCAGCAGGATCGTGGCGCCTGCCGCCAGAATGACAAATGCAATCAGACCAAACAGATGGGGCAGGGGCATGGCCGGTCTCCTCTGTCAGTAATGTGCGCTTGCGATGTGCTTTTTCCAAGGCGTAACTGAGAAAAAACGACGTGTATCAGAAAAGTGAACGGATTTCCGCCGAGACCGGGCATTAGGCGGCCCCGATCCTTCGCACCGCGTCGATCGGGCCCGGTTTTACGGCCGGGGCAGATCGCCCCTAGGCGTTCAGCGCATTGTGCTTGCGGGCCATGAACGACTTTGCCGTTTCAACCGCAACCGCCGCATCGCGGCAATACGCGTCGGCACCAATGGCTTTGCTGAACTCTTCGTTCAGCGGCGCGCCGCCCACCATGACGATGTAATCGTCGCGCATGCCCTTTTCTTTCAGGGTGTCGATCACGACCTTCATATAGGGCATCGTCGTGGTCAGCAGGGCCGACATGCCCAGAATATCGGGCTGCTCTTCTTCAAGGGCGGCGAGGTATTTTTCGACAGAATTGTTGATGCCAAGATCGCGCACTTCAAAACCGGCACCTTCCATCATCATGCCGACCAGGTTCTTGCCGATGTCGTGGATATCGCCTTTGACGGTGCCGATCACCATCTTGCCCATGCGCGGCGCGCCTGTTTCAGCCAGAAGCGGTTTCAGGATGGCCATGCCACCTTTCATCGCATTGGCGGCAAGCAGCACTTCGGGGACAAACAGAATGCCGTCGCGGAAATCGGCGCCGACGATGGTCATGCCCGCGACAAGCGCCTTGGTCAGCACGTCATAGGGGGTCCAGCTGCGTTCCAGCAGGATATTGACGCCGTCTACAATCTCTTCCTTGAGCCCGTCATAAAGATCGTCGTGCATTTGCAGCACAAGTTCATCGTCAGACAGGTCTGCCAGAATGATGTCGTCGTTGTCTTCGGCCATATCATACGCTCCTGCGGCTGCTTTACAGTGTCAATGGGCCGAATGCGGCGAAATGACTTTGCACTTTACGACATGCCCCGGATGAAAGCCGACAGCAAGAGGCGGAAAGGTGAAAAATGGTGGTAAATGTTCTTGGTGTGTTCTAGTTTGCGCCAATGGGAGACAAGGAAAACAATCTGTTGCCCGGTCAGCGGCTGCGGGCGCGGGCGGCCAGCACGAACACGGCGGGGCGGTTCGAGGCGCTGGCGCGGGTGGGTGTCGATGACGGCTGGGACATTGCCGAAGACGACCGGCTGGTGCACACCGAGGTGCGGCTGGAAGCCCCAAGGTCGGCCCTAAGTTACAATCGGTCGCCCGATTTGCCGTTTGATCGATCCATCAATCCGTACCGGGGGTGCGAGCATGGCTGCATCTATTGCTTTGCGCGGCCGAGCCATGCGTTCTTGAACCTGTCGCCGGGGCTGGATTTTGAGACGAAACTGATCGCGCG
>JANNSG010000180.1:0-6606 GCA_031402355.1 Pseudorhodobacter sp.
CCAGGCCGCGTCGATCTTGACGCTCAGGGCCGCATCAGACTTCGCCCGGGCCGAGGCCCGGTCGGGCTCACGCATGATCGCCCGCCGGTCATAATAGGTGGAAGGGGCAAACTGCAGCGCCCTGCAGATCGGCTCGACCCCATACATCTCGCGATGTTCATCAATGAAAGCAGTCATTTGCGGAACGGGCGGTCGAGCTCCGCCTGGGCAAAATACGCGGAGGCTTTGCGCAGAATCTCATTGGCCTGCCGCAGCTCCCGGTTCTCGCGCTCAAGCTCGTTCGCCATTGGGCTCGAACCAATGGCGCCTCAATGGCTCACTCCGCGCAATCTCTGCGCTGGTAGGTCCCGGCCGTTCGCCGACATCGCGCTGGACCTGTCGCATCCAGACGCGAAGACTATCCGGCGAACACCCCAATTTGCCTGCAATCGCTGTCAGCGCCGCGGCTTCGCTTTGATACTCATCGCGGTGTTCCATCGCCAACCGAACCGCACGCTTGCGGAACTCGGGTGAATACGGCTTCGCGGTCTTCTTCTTTGATGTCTGTTCCATAACGGGCAATTCTCCGAGAGTTTTGCCCTCCGGTAAACCCGGGGCGGTTCAGTTCGCACCGGACAGGGTGCGGGACATTCTCGGCGGACTGCTCGAACGTCAGGCCTCACGGACCCAGGACCATGCGCACCGCATGACCGCGCTTCAAAACAAGGTCAAGGATGCCGAAAGCCGCCTTTCGCGCCTGTATCAGGCGATCGAAAGCGGCGATTTGGATTTCGCAGACGCGACACTGAAGGCCCGCGTCGCGGCGCTCAAGAACGAGCGCGACCAGGCCAAGGCGGCGCTTGACCGCGCCTTCGCCGAACTGCGCCCCGAAACGCGCATCACCGAAGAGAGAATCGAGGCCTTCGCAAGCCTGATGCGTGAGAACGTCACAAACGGCCCGATCCCCTTCCGCCGCGCCTACCTGCGCGCGGTCATCGACCAGGTCGAAGTCGATGACGCGGAAATCCGTATCCACGGTCGAAAGTCAGTGTTGGAACGGTTGGTGATGGGCGGCGGAGCGGCTCCGGCGGGAGTGCCCAGTTTTGTTCGGAAATGGCGCGGGCGATGAGATTCGAACTCACGACCCTAACCTTGGCAAGGTTTTGATTAATTGGAGTGCCACCCAATCATCCGCTAAACTATTTCAAGCATCGATCTTTTTCTGTCGTTAGAAGCTGGCCGTCATCGAAGCCACGCAAAGCGATTGTCACGCCCGCCGCGCGAACGCGTGCAGCGTCTCCGGCTTCAGATGCGTATAGCGGCGAAGCATCTTCCAATCCTTGTGGCCGGTCACGAGTGATACCTGCTCGATCGCAAAGCCAGCCTCGAACAGGCGACTGGTGCCCTCGTGCCGAAGATCATGGAAGTGGAGGTCTTTGATACCCAGTTCCCGACAGCCACGCCGAAATGCCGTGCCGACCGAGCGGCTATTATACGGAAAGATGCGGCCCCGAGCCCCTCCAAGGTGCAGTGCCTGTTCAGCCAGGATGCCCCACCCGTCGTAACCGCTGGGCCCGAACAGGGGGATACGCTGGTCGTTGCCTTGCTTGTTGCGCGGATCCTTCCTGTCGCGGATCAGCAACATCCGCGTGCGTTCGTTCACATCGGCCCATTCTACCCGGCAGATTTCGTCCAGCCGCATGGCCGTGGAAATCGCGAAGCGGATGATCCGGCCGACAGGGATGACCTGGCGCTCGTTTGCCTCGAATAAGGCGATCAGGGCCTCGACCTCGTCTTCTGTTGGCCGTCGGTCCCGCTCCATGCCCTTGCCAATCAGTCCCAGCCGCTTCAATGCAATCCGAGCCAGCGCCACCTGTTCCGTGGAAACGAGCAACCCGTGCACAGCCGCCGCATGCGACAGAACGAGGCCGACTGCCCCGATATCGATCCCGAGAGTTACCGGCCCCGCACCGGCGTCAGACCGGGTGCGTCCGAACTGGATCAGCCTTTCCCGGTCAAGTGCCGTGATCTTGATCGCCCCGAGTTCACGTTGCAGCATCTCCAAAGTTGCGGCCTTCGACCGGCGTGGCGGTTTGCCGACTGCCATCATATCCTCGATGTGCAGTTTGATCAGCTCCCCGAACTTCGTCAGCCGACCGATCCGGGCGCTGACCGGCGTTTCGTTGCGGTCAACCGACAGCTCGGCTAAACGGGACCAACGAAGGGCGTCGTCCCGCCGCAGGAAGGTCTCGCTGACATAGCGCCCCTTGCGGCGGACCTGCGCGCGCCATGAACCTGAGGGAAGCTTTGCGATGGTTGGCATTTCGTGTTCAATCCGTGTGCAATGAGTCGTCGTAGCGTGGCGAATAAGGGCGAAAACGGCGATAGGGACGGCGGGCAGGCGGATGGGCTAACGATTTGAGACTTCTGAAAAAATGACAAAATATCAACCACATAGACTTTCCGTTGCGCCGATGATGGACTGGACGGATCGTCATTGCCGGCACTTTCACCGCCTGATGACGCGCCGTGCGATGCTTTACACTGAAATGGTGACGGCAGCGGCTGTCTTGCACGGCCCGCGTGATCGGCTGCTTGCGACCATGGCCGAGGATCATCCCGTAGCGCTTCAACTGGGCGGTTCTGATCCGGGCGATCTGGCGCAGGCGGTGCGTCTGGCAGCACCTTTCGGCTATGCTGAGGTCAACTTGAACATTGGCTGCCCTTCGGACCGGGTGCAATCGGGGTGCTTCGGGGCGGTTTTGATGGAACGTCCGGCCTTGGTGGCCGACTGTGTCGCGGCCATGCTAGAGGTAAGCCCAGCGCCGGTCACCGTGAAATGCCGCATCGGCGTCGATGATCAGGTCCCCGAAGACGTGCTTCCGTCGTTTTTGCAAACTGTGTCTGCCGCGGGCGTCACGCATTTCATCATTCATGCCCGAAAGGCGTGGCTGCAGGGCCTGTCGCCCAAGGACAACAGAGAGATCCCGCCGCTGGATTATGCTTTGGTCTTGCGGATGAAACGGCAGTTTCCGCATCTGACGATCTGCATTAATGGCGGCATCACATCGCTTGCGCAGGCCAGGGGCTTTCTCGATCAAGGGCTTGACGGCGTCATGCTGGGCCGTGCGGCCTATCACGACCCGGCGTCGGTGCTGATCGGGGCTGACGCGCTTTGGGGGGACAGTGCCGGGGAGGGGGCAGGGCGCGATGCCGTGCAGACCGTGCAGGACATGCGCCCCTATATCGCGGCACATCTGGCCACTGGCGGGCGTCTGCACCAGATCAGCCGCCACATGCTTGGGCTTTTTCATGCCCGCCCTGGCGCGCGTGCATGGCGGCGCGTCTTGTCAGAGCAGGCAAATCGCCCCGGGGCCGGGCTTGAGGTGCTGGATGCAGCTCTGGCTGAAGTTCACGCCGCCGCTTGAACCACGATCAACCGTGACAATCCCAGCGCAATCGCCCCGCAAAGTGCGATCACGGCCAGCATCGGCACGACTGTACCGTCCAGAAACGGCCCGGCTGCGGCCACCACTGCGCCGGCTGCGACCATTTGCATCGTACCGCCAAGAGACGAGGCAAGCCCCGCATGTTCGCCCTGTTCTTCCAGCGCCAGAACCTGCGAAGTCGGCAACACAAGCCCAAGAAACATGTTTCCGATGAACAGTCCCGCGATCGTCACCGGCAAAGACGCAAAGCCGGCCAGCCCAACTGCGAACAACAGGATGGTCGCACCGGCAAATCCCAACGTGGCCAGCCCGATCATGCGGTGCGCGCCAAGCCGTTCCCCCAGCGGGGCGGCAAATTGTGATGCGCCAAAAAAACCGATCGCGTTGGCCGCAAACGCCAGCGAAAACTGGGTCGGGCTAAGCCCGAACTGGCCCGTGTAGACAAAGGATGCCGCCGCGATGAACACAAAGAAGCTGGCAAAGGCAAAGCCTGCCAGAAACGTCATCACCATGAAACCGCGGTCGCGAAGCAAAAGGGCCATACCCCGGCGCATCGTGATCAGATCAAACTTGCGGCGGTCTTCGGGGCGAAGGGTTTCGTTCAGGACAAAATGCATCAGCAAGAAACTTGCCAAAGCAGCCACCAGCAGCGCCCAGAAGATCAGCCGCCATGTCCCGAAGGCCAGCAAGGCAGACCCCGACAGCGGTGCCAGCAACGGAGAGATGGCAATCACGATCATGATCGTTGACATCATGCGTGTGGCATTGGCGCCGGTGGCCAGATCCCGGATCACCGCACGCAGCACGACCATGTTGGCCGCCCCCCCCATGCCCTGCACGAAGCGGCCGAAAATGAGCATCTCTATACTGGGGGCCAGCGCGCAGATCACCGTGCCCGCAATGAACAGCACCAGACCTGCATAAAGTGGCGGCTTTCGCCCGGCCTGATCGGCCCAGGGCCCATAAATCAACTGTGCCAATCCGAAAGCGATGAAATAGGCTACAATCGTCCATTGCACGGCCTGCATGGAACTGCCCAGTTCCGCCCCAATGTTCGGCATCGCGGGCAGATACATGTCGATTGCGAAAGGACCAACTGCCGCTACAAGCCCAAGGACAAGCGAATAGCGCAGCAATGAAGTTGGCGGTGTCATGATCTTGCCTCGCTTGCAAAAAACTTGGAACCTAGCCCCGAAGACCGGCCGCAGTAAGGGCAGTTCGACTGGCGCTGCTCGCACAGCCGGGGTAAAGTCAGTGCGCTGATGCACTTTGAAAGATCGCAATGCCGGATTTTGTCACGTTGCTGCCGATGCTGGTTTTCTTGCTGGTCATTGGTGCTTTTGCCGGCATCATTGCCGGGCTGCTGGGTGTCGGCGGCGGTATCGTGCTGGTCCCCGCCTTCTTCTACTTGTTTCAGCATCTGGGCTATGACGGCCCGCACCTCATGCATGTCTGCGTGGCCACGTCGCTGGCTACCATTCTGGCAACCTCGATGCGATCGGTCATGGCGCATCATCGAAAAGGGGCGGTGGACTGGATGATCTTGCGCCAATGGGCTGTCTGGATCGTCATTGGCGCGGTTGCCGGTGTCTTTGCCGCGACAGGTCTGCGGTCCTCAAGCTTGACGGCTGTTTTTGGCGGTCTTGCCATGGTGGCAGGGCTTTACATGGCGCTGGGCCGCGATGGATGGCGGCTGGCCCAGTCAATGCCGCAGCAACCCCTGCGTGGCATCCTTGCTGCGTTGATCGGCTTTTTGTCAGTTCTAATGGGCATCGGCGGCGGCACCTTCGGGGTGCCGCTGATGACGCTTTACAACATGCCTATTCACCGCGCCATAGCGACGGCATCGGGCTTTGGCATTGTCATCGCTGTGCCATCGGTGATCGGCTTTCTGTTCGTGGCCGTGGATCAACCCCCACCCTTCACAGTCGGCGCCATCAATGTCCCGGCCTTTCTTGTGGTCATCGGGACGACGTTTCTTGCTACACCCTGGGGCGTGCGCCTGGCCCATGCGATGAACCCAAAACCGCTGAAGCGGGCCTTCGCCGTGTTTCTGGTGCTGGTGGCGCTGAACATGCTGCGCAAAGCCGCCGGATGGTAGACGGTGCGGTCGCTGATTTTGGCTGGCGCGTTATCGGCCCTGATCCCGCCATTCTTGCCTGGGCCAGCGCCGCACATGATTGCGCCCTGACGGCGCTTGCCGCGCGCAACGAAGTCTGGCGCTGCAATGGAACCTGGCTTGTCGGCGTCGATGCCCTGCCCAATGACCCGACAGGGGCCGTCCCCGGCGCAAACTTCCCGTGGGGCGCATTGCCCCTGACGCCAGAACCCCTGCACCGGGCGCAGCTTTCCGTCATCAAACCCGGCTATCCACAACCCTCGGCAACTGAGACGCCCGCAGCCTTTGGATACCGGCTGAACCGTGATGCCGCCCATCTAGATGGTCTGCTGTTGCAGCCAGATGGCGCACGCCTGATGCAAGAGCCGCATCACTGGATTCTTGGCCTGCCGTTGAACCCGTGCGATGCTGCCGCATCGCCTTTGGTGGTCTGGGACGGCAGCCACCTGATCTTGCAAGCGGCTTTGGCCAAGGCATTGGCATCTTACCCACCCAAAGATTGGGGTGCCATTGACCTGAACCCCGCCTATCAAGCGGCGCGCAGGGATATTTTCGCCTCCTGTACCCGTCGCCTTTTGCCGGTGGCACCGGGGCAGGCGATCCTTTTACACCGTCATACTCTGCACGGGGTCGCCCCTTGGGCGGCCGGTGCGACCGCCCCGCAGATCGGTCGCATGATCGCCTATTTCCGCCCGCAGATGGCCACGGTGCAAGACTGGTTGATGCACGTATGACGCAACTTCAAATCAGTCCAAAGTTGGTCCGAGTTTGATCGGACCATCATCCTGCCTAGCGGTCAAGACGCCCCATTCGTCCGCCCCGTCGTTTGACAAGTCGCGGTGCGCGGTCGGGCAGATCAGCGGCGATCTTGGCCCGCTCGGCCGCCGAAAACCGGGACCAATGTGAAATTTCTTCGATCGTGCGGTAACAGCCGACACAAAGCCGTTCTTCGGGGTGAATGACGCAAAGCCGGACACAGGGCGACTCTACCTCGTCGCGCATCCAGACCCCATCCTTTGCCTGCTCATCTTTCACAAAGCCGTCTTTCAAACCACCGTC
>JANNSG010000181.1:0-6782 GCA_031402355.1 Pseudorhodobacter sp.
ATTGGCTTGCGCCACGGCTTCGATTTAGCCTTGGTGCGCAGTTCGAACCTGTGATGCGGGCCTTGCAACATCGCGCGAAGGTCTTTCTGCGTGTCAATCTGGCCCGGATCACCCCGGCAGCTGCTGCAGCCATGCTTGCGGAAGACGGCATTGAGGTAGTGCCACATCCTCTGGCCGACGCGTCACTTGAAGTTTTAACAACAAGCCGCAAGCTATTGCTGACAAAGGCCTATCTGTCTGGTCTTGTTGAACTGCAAGATGTCTCATCGCAGGCAGTCACAGAGGCAGTTCCCCTTGTGAAAGGTCAAAAGGTTCTGGATTATTGTGCCGGCGGTGGCGGCAAGACCCTTGCTCTTGCTGCGCGCCAATCCCTGCAGCTTTTCGCGCACGACGCCAATCCCACCCGAATGCGCGATCTGCCCGAGCGGGCGCGCAGGGCCGGTGTCACCGTCACGCAACTGGCTGACCCCCGCCAGCATGCACCCTATGATCTGGTGCTGGTTGACGCGCCCTGTTCGGGTTCCGGAAGCTGGAGACGCGATCCGCAGGGAAAATGGGCCCTGTCGGAAGACCGCCTTGCCGAACTGACAGCGCTTCAGGCCGGGATTTTGGGCAAGACCGCCCCTTTGGTCGCGCCACAGGGCTTGCTGGTCTATGCCACTTGTTCGCTGCTCGCAGATGAAAATCAAGACCAGATAGCAACGTTCCTGCGTCATTCCCCAGAATGGTGCCAGGTCGAGGACCGCCATTTTACACCCCTTGACGGCGGTGACGGGTTCTACATTGCAACCTTACGGCGAGGAATTTAGAACAATAGTCAAGTTGACGGTGTTTTTTGGCCCGTATTAAGCCCCAATTAACACTTAGCCCGTCGTATAAGACCATCGGAGTTCCGGGTGGAGAGGGCAATTGGCAATATCGGTGTCCTATAACGACGGTGTAGTTGGCACGGCGCTTCGGGTGGCACCACAGATATGGGTGCTGTTTGTCGCGGCGTTCGCCTGCATTGTTCTTGGGCTACTGTCACAAGACCCGTCGATCCGCTTGATCACGATGGTTGGCGGCGCCACTTTGGCTGTGCTGGGTGTCATGCTTCGGGCAATTTCGTCATTTGGGGCGCATCAGGCGCTGGTCGCGGACAAGCGCATCGGCAGTTTGGTGGGCCAAGATGCGGCGCCTTGTTTTACCACAGATGATGTGGGTCAGATCGGCTATCAAAACGCCGCGGCGGTTGATCGTTTTGGCATCAAGGATGGCACGACCCTCGTCTCAACCCTGCTGGATCATTTTGCCAATCCGGGTGCGGTCTTGTTTCGGTTGCAAAGCCGCGCCAAATCGCAAGGTGCGGCCCGTGAAGACGTCGTAACCCGGCGCGGCCATACCCGTCTTAGTGTGCACAGGGTAGCCCCCGGCCGGTATCTGTGGCGGCTGGAAGAATTTCTTGACAGATCCACTGCAGGGCGCGGCGCTGAGTCCCTTAGCCTTCCCATGCTGGTCGCAAACAAGACCGGGGTTGTTCTGTTTTCCAACGAGGCGATGCGCAAATTGTTGGGATTGCGGCCCAAAAGGCTTGATCAGGTTTTCAACAGTCAGAACCCGCATTCCGGCGAAGAAGTTGAAATCAACGCCATTTCCGGCCCGGTTCGCGCAATTATGGCCGAAGTAGAAGGTGCCGGCGAACGGCGTGAGATCTACTTTATGCCGGCATCCGCAAGGGTGCAGGGCGGGACCATGCTCACGGACTTTGAACATGTTCCGGTCGCTTTGATGAAGTTTACTGCCGATGGGACGTTGATTGTCGCAAATTCTGCCGCCCGTGATCTGATGGGGACGGACGTTGCAGCTGGACGAATGTTCCACACGATGTTTGAAGGCCTCGGCCGACCTGTGGCAGACTGGATGGGGGATGTCATCTCTGAACGGGTCGCGGTGGCCTGCGAAGTGCTCAGTACCACAACAGGTGATACGGAACAGTTTCTGCAAGTCAGCCTGCGCCGTGTGGTTGATATGGGAAGGCCGGGATTGCTTGCTGTGCTGACAGATGCGACTGCATTGAAAACGCTGGAAGAACAGTTTGTACAAAGCCAGAAAATGCAGGCGATCGGACAACTTGCAGGCGGTATCGCCCATGATTTCAATAATCTTCTGACCGCCATTTCAGGGCATTGCGATCTGTTGCTGCTGCGCCATGACCGTGAAGATCACGACTATGCCGATCTGGTTCAGATCCATCAAAACTCCAACCGCGCGGCAAGCCTTGTCGCCCAGTTGCTCGCATTGTCGCGCAAACAAACGCTGAAGCCGGAGCAGATAGATTTGCAGGATGCTCTGTCCGACCTGACCCATCTTTTGAATCGCCTGCTGGGGGAAAAGGTCAAACTACGCGTTTCGCATGCCAAAGGCCTTGGCCCGATCAGGGCTGACAAACGCAAGCTCGAACAGGTTCTGATGAACCTTGTCGTCAATGCACGCGATGCAATGGAACAGGGCGGCACGATTCACATCGAGACCGAGGCCAGACACCTGACCGAAGACCTGCTTCGGGATCGTGCCAGAGTGCCTGCGGGGAACTATGCCCAGATCAAAGTCATCGACAGCGGGTGTGGCATATCGCCTGATCGTTTGCAGAAGATTTTCGAGCCCTTCTTTACAACGAAACGCGTCGGTGAAGGAACAGGCCTTGGTCTTTCGACCGCCTACGGTATCGTCAAGCAATCGGGTGGGTTCATCTTTGTTGACAGCACCATTGGCGAGGGGTCAACCTTCTCGCTTTACTTCCCGATCCATGACGCCGGCGAAAGTGATCTCCCCACCCCGGTCATAGACCAACGACGCGTCTTGATGAAACAGGGCGAGGGTGTTGTGCTGTTGGTTGAAGACGAAGCACCGGTGCGCGCTTTTGCGAGCCGCGCCTTGCGGATGCGAGGCTACACTGTGCTGGAAGCGGAAAGTGCCGAAGAAGCACTGAAAACCTTGCAAGACCCGACCCTTGAGGTCGATATCTTCGTGACCGATGTCGTCATGCCGGGCATGGATGGCCCCAGCTGGGTGCGCGAGGCATTGCTGACGCGACCAGATGTTCGTGTGATCTTCGTCTCAGGCTATGCCGAAGATTGCTTGTCTGAAGGCCAGGCTCGTATCCCCAACTCGGTGTTTCTGCCCAAGCCGTTTTCTTTGAACGACCTGACAACGACGGTGCAGGGACAATTGCATTAGGCCCTGCCTGGCAGACACCTGCGAAATACAGCCAAAGTTCAACACGTCTGGCCTAGACTTGCTCTTCATCGAGCGACCTCGGCATCTGCTTTGCCAGTAGCTGCGCCAAGCGACGGCCGCAGGTTGCGATACATCCTTATGTCGTCTGCCATAAATTGCTGCAGCTTTTCCTTCGTCTTGGCGCTTAGCTCCAGTCTGCCAGGTGGCGAGACGTTCAGACGTGGAAGCATGATTTCACAATTCAAGGTCTCTTCCAGGAAATGAACGAACGTGTCGATTTCTTCGTAGCGAAACAGCCGGTCCAGCCATTTTCCATCTTCTGGGCGCAGAAACATGGCTTGCGATCCGACATCTGCAAATTCAGGGGGGTCTTCCTGGCAGTAGGTTTGCACAAAATCATCGAATGACATGCCTTTGGTACTTTGCGGGCCCGAAGTAACGGCAGACTGCTGCCGTACCCGGTACCAGCTTCCCAACCAGTCTTGCGGTTCGCGGATCAGCGCCACGACAGTGAAAGGGCCTCCCGCTGCGTCTTCAAGGTAGGGGCGCAAATAGCGGTGATACTGACCCAGTGTCGTATGCTTCAACGGCTGCGGGCGCAGGATTGGCACTGCCGCAAGCGATTCGAGCGCAGTTTCGATTGCGGTCGTTGCTGTCTTGGGGGTCGCCAGAAATACCAGTCGTGGCTTCCAGAATACCAGCATTTTCACCCCTTGATGCCTGATTTGCAGAATTTGCAACGCAGCTTAACTACCCCTTAACTGTTTTCAGAAAAAGCTGGTTTCTATCGAATTTGATTGAAATGTTCTCTTTTTACCCCCATACAACCGTGAACACTAAGTGAACAAACGCAATGATTGCCGCTACCTCGCGGCTGTGAAATAAGGATAGGCATATGGCAACCGCGACACTTGTTGATCTGAACGGAAAGCGCGAAATGGAAAAATCTCCAGACAAGTCCAAGGCTTTGGAAAGTGCGCTGGCACAGATCGAACGGCAGTTCGGCAAAGGCTCGATCATGCGGCTTGGGGCCGATAGCCCGGCTATGGATATCGAGGCCACATCAACCGGCAGTATCGGGCTGGATATCGCATTGGGTATCGGCGGCCTGCCAAAGGGAAGGATCGTGGAAATCTATGGCCCAGAATCCTCGGGCAAGACGACCCTGACCTTGCATGTTGTAGCCGAAGAACAAAAAAAGGGCGGGGTCTGCGCCTTTGTCGATGCAGAACATGCACTTGATCCCCAGTATGCGAAAAAACTGGGGGTCAACCTGGATGAATTGCTGATCAGCCAGCCCGACACCGGTGAGCAGGCATTGGAGATTGTCGATACCCTTGTTCGGTCGGGCGCGGTCAGTCTGGTGGTGGTCGATTCAGTTGCAGCCCTGACCCCGAAATCGGAAATTGAGGGCGATATGGGCGATATGCAAATGGGTGCCCAGGCCCGGTTGATGAGCCAGGCCATGCGCAAACTGACCGCCAGCATCGGGCGCAGCAACTGCATGGTGATTTTCATCAACCAGATCCGCATGAAGATCGGTGTTATGTTCGGATCACCCGAAACCACGACTGGCGGAAATGCCTTGAAATTTTACGCCTCTGTCCGGCTTGATATCCGCCGCATCGGCGCGATCAAGGACCGTGATGAAGTGGTGGGCAACACCACCCGCGTCAAAGTGGTTAAAAACAAGGTAGCGCCCCCGTTCAAGCAGGTGGAATTCGACATCATGTACGGCGAGGGCATCTCTAAAGTCGGTGAACTGGTCGATCTTGGTGTAAAAGTCGGCGTCGTTGAAAAATCGGGCTCTTGGTATTCCTATGGCGATGAACGCATCGGGCAGGGGCGTGACAATGCCAAGCAGTTTCTGAAGGCAAATCCATCTGTGGCACTGGCCATCGAAGACAAAATCCGCGCAGCCAACGGGTTGGATTTTCACATGGCCGAACCTGCAGCGGGCGATGATCTGGTTGATATGTAGCCAGCCCTGCACCGGCTATCATTCCGGCGGGGACGGCCAAACAGAAAATGGGGCCGGGGTCGCGCGACTTCGGCCCCATTTCAATGAAGTCCTTTGTTGCAATGGACAGGCCGCCCACACAAAGCTAAACGAAGGGCGCAACATGCCTTCGCCCTGACAGAAAGCCGCACACCAATGCCATCCCTGAACGAAATCCGGTCAACATTTCTGGAGTTTTTTGTGCGCAACGGCCACCGTGCAGTTGAAAGCTCGTCACTTGTGCCGCGCAATGACCCCACACTGATGTTCGCCAACTCCGGCATGGTCCAGTTCAAGAACTGCTTCACAGGCGCCGAACAACGCGATTACGTGCGTGCAACCACGTCGCAGAAATGTGTGCGCGCCGGGGGTAAACACAATGATCTGGACAATGTCGGCTACACTGCGCGCCACCACACTTTTTTCGAAATGTTGGGCAATTTCAGCTTTGGTGACTACTTTAAGGCCGAAGCCATTGCGTTCAGCTGGGAATTGCTGACGCGGGATTTTGGCATCGACAAGAACAAGCTCTGCGTTACCGTCTACCATACCGATGACGAAGCTGCGGATTTGTGGAAAAAAGTGGCCGGTCTGCCCGATAGCCGGATTATCCGCATTCCGACTGATGACAACTTTTGGCGAATGGGTCCGACCGGCCCTTGTGGCCCCTGTACGGAGATATTCTACGATCACGGTGATCATATCGCCGGTGGCCCACCCGGCAGCCCGGATGAAGACGGCGATCGGTTTATCGAGATTTGGAACAACGTGTTCATGCAAAATGAACAGTTCGCCGATGGCACGATGCGACCGCTCGACATGCAAAGCATCGATACAGGCATGGGGTTGGAACGAATTGGCGCGCTTTTGCAAGGCAAACACGACAATTATGATACCGACCTCATGCGCAGCCTGATCGAGGCGTCCGCCCATGCCACCAGCACCGATCCGGATGGCCCAGGCAAGACCCATCATCGGGTGATTGCCGACCACTTGCGGTCGACCAGTTTTTTGATTGCTGACGGCGTGATGCCTTCAAACGAGGGCCGTGGCTATGTCCTGCGACGGATCATGCGCCGTGCCATGCGTCATGCACATCAGCTTGGGGCGAAAGATCCGGTAATGCACCGTCTTGTAGCCACTTTGGTTGGCCAGATGGGGGCCGCGTATCCCGATCTGGGCCGCGCTCAACCGATGATCGAAGAGACGCTGCGGCAGGAAGAAATGCGGTTTCGTCAGACCCTCGATCGCGGGCTTCATCTGCTTGATGACGAATTGGCCCGTCTGGCAGAGGGTGCGGCGCTGCCAGGTGCCGCTGCCTTCAAGCTTTATGACACCTACGGATTTCCGCTGGATTTGACGCAAGACGCGTTGCGAGAACAAGGTCGTACGGTCGATACGGCAGGTTTCGATGCTGCGATGGCCGAACAAAAAGCCAAGGCACGCGCCAGTTGGACCGGGTCTGGCGAGACGTCAGATGCCGCGATCTGGTTTGATCTGGCGGAAAAGAACGGCGTCAGCGAATTCCTGGGCTACGAGACGCGCAGCGCCGAAGGCCAGATCCTGG
>JANNSG010000182.1:0-9098 GCA_031402355.1 Pseudorhodobacter sp.
GATCCCCAGGTCGCAACCGGATGACCCTGACCGTCGAGCAAAATCTTGTTGAAATTCCAGCCTGGTTCGAACCCGGTCTGTTCCTTGACCCAGGCATAAAACGGATGCGCCTGCGCCCCTGTCACCGGAGTGATTGTTGTCATCGCCAGCGTCAGACCAAAGTTCACCTCGCAAAAGTCCTTGACCGAACTTTCGTCGGCCAGTTCCTGCGCAAAGTCATTGGATGGCACCGCGAGCACCCTGAGGCCGCGTGCGCCATACAGATCCTGCAGGTCCTGCAGATCTTCGTATTGCGGTGTGAACCCGCAAAGAGACGCCGTATTGACCACTAGGACCGGGCCACCCTGCCAATCGTCCAGATCAATCTGACCACCCTCAATTGACACGAAGGAAAAACCCGCATGAACCGCCGTTGGGGCTAAGAATGCCAATAGCAACAATGTACCAAGGACAGATCTGAGGGTGAAAAGCCGTTGTCGAGCGATCAGTTCCATATCGGATTCCTTGCTTTGGCTGAGGAAATAGGCGGCAAGGGCCAATCGTCAAACTGCTTTGGCCAAACAAACAGCCCATCCGAGGCCACGGTTGCGTGATTTTCGCAATCGAACCATGGGAAATTGAACTTGTTCGTGCCATAATGCGATCAATTGTTTCAGGCAGACTGGCGGAAAGCCGCGCCGTGTATGAGTTGAGCAGAAATGAAGCCAATTTTAGACAACGCAAATTTATTGAGCGCAGAATCAGCACGAACCCAGTACGGGGCGATCTGCTGGCGCACATCAGCAACCGGACTGGATGTCTTGTTGATCACAACGCGCGACACTGGCCGTTGGATTGTCCCGAAAGGCTGGCCGATTAAGGATTGCGTTGGTCCGGAAGTGGCCGCTCGCGAAGCATGGGAAGAGGCGGGCGTGGAAGGCAAAGTTTGCGATACCTGCCTTGGGGTGTTTTCCTATCAAAAGCTGCTGCCCGAAGACCGATCCGTTCCTTGTGTGGTGGCAGTTTACGGCCTGAAGGTCGAAAAGCTGTCCCGCAGGTATCCAGAACAACACCAGCGGCAGCGCCGATGGTTCGCGGCGCATGATGCGGCAATTCTTGTGGCTGAGCCCGGACTGAGTACGCTGCTGATGGCGCTTGAGACGTCAACGCAAGAGATCTGCCTGAAAGACAAATCCATGCTCAGTCCACCAGTCCATTTGTTGCGCATTTGAAACGCAAAGAGCAGATGGCTTGTATTCCGGCCCTAAATGTTTAGGTGCTATGCGATGATAGCGCGGGTATTCGCATGATCTGCTATAGCCTGAACTGTGCCGCCGGGCACGAATTTGACAGTTGGTTTCGGTCTTCTGGTGCGTTTGATGCCTTGCTGTCGTCTGGCCAAGTCACCTGCCCTGTTTGCGGCCGTGCAGAGGTGCAGAAATCCCTGATGGCACCCACCGTTCGGCCCGACCGCGCATCAACCCAGCCTGTCAGCCCGCCCATGTCCGGCGCATCACCCGCGGGCCCTCTGTCACAACCGGGCTCAGCCGCCGAACAGGCCCTGGCCGATCTGCGACGCCACATTGAGGTCAATTCCGACTATGTGGGAATGAACTTTGCTGCCGAAGCGCGGCGCATGCACGATGGTACAACCCCGGCTCGGTCTATCCACGGCGAGGCCAAGCCGGAAGAGGCGCGCAAACTGATTGAAGACGGTGTTCCAGTGGCGCCCCTGCCGTTTATTCCTGCCCGCAAAACCAACTGACCCGCTGGCGCTGTCGCCAGTCATGCGACGGAGGTTCGTCAAACGGCGCGGCCTTAGCTGATCAGATCTGCTTTTCCGGCATCTGGACGCGCAACCCATCCAGCGCATCAGATACTTTCAATTGGCAGGTCAGGCGCGAACGGTCGGGATCCGGCTGCCAGGCGAAATCCAGCATGTCTTCTTCCATCGCGTCTTTTTTCGGCAGTTTGCCAAACCAGGCAGGGTCAACATAAACATGGCAAGTTGAACAGGCGCAGGCGCCGCCGCAATCGGCCTCGATGCCCGGAATGCCATTGTCACGCGCGCCTTCCATGACGGTCAGGCCAGAGGCCACGTCGATCACATGCTCTTTTCCACCAAATTCGACATACGTAATTCTTGCCATACCAACCCTCGTTTCCGGCCCTGCATCTGCGTCTGACGCGACATAGGGCAATTGTCGCGGCTTTGCCAGAGGTGCCGTGGTCGCAGAATGCGGCACGCCCATGCCTTTCCCCGACCAGCAATTGCGGCTAAGACGTGCGAAACAGCCTGTGGTTTTGTTCTAACCCAGCAAAATGAGAATGCCGCGCATGATCCGACAGAACAGTTCATGGATTGCTTTGGTCGCGACAGGATGGCTTGGCTTATCGGCTTGCCAATCGACGGGTCTACCAAGTGGTTCTGCGCTGACCGGCACCAAGATTGACCTGTTGCGGCAAGAGCCGCCTTCCGGGCAGGCTGGTATCTGCTGGGCGACGGATGAAACCGCCGCCGTCATAGAAACCGTGACGGAAACCATCCCTCAAACCGATCCGACCACAGGCGAGGCCATCTTGCAGACGCAGACCCGTCAACAGATCGTGACCCCGCGCGAGCGGATCTGGTTTCGTACGCCCTGTGCGCCTGAATTGACGCCCGATGTCATTACAACCCTGCAGCGCGCGTTGGCCGTGCGTGGGCTCTACAGTGCCGAGCCGACAGGCGAGCTTGATCCGGTCACCCGCCTTGCCATCAGGGCATTTCAGGCACCGCGCGGGCTGAACAGCGACCGGCTGTCCCTCGCGGCTGCACGCGAACTGGGGGTGGTGGCGTCAGATTTGACCCCCGGTGCCGCTGAATAGCCCTGCTGCAAAATAACGAGGGCCCGATGACATCACCGGGCCCTCTTTGTCGTATCAGATCAAAGGCTATTCGATTGATAGCGCCACAAAGCGCGGGTCGCCATCCCGGCGCACCAGCAATAGCAAGGATTTGCGACCAGCGCCGCGCGCCTCATCCACCCGCGATTCAAGGTCCTTCAGCGTCACCACCTTTTGCTGTCCTGCTTCGGTGATCAGATCGCCTTCGCGAAGCCCCTTGGCGGCCGCTTCGGTTGTCTGGTCCACAGATATCACCAGCAAACCCTGGCTCCCAACCGGCAGCGCCAGCTTGGCGATTGCCTCATCGTCCAGCGGTGCCACCGTCATGCCCAAGATTTCGGCCTTTGCGGGGGCCTCCGGTGCCGGTGCCGCAGTGGCCACGGGCTCCGCTTCGGCCTCTTCCCGGCGACCAAGCTTGATCGACAGATTTTCGGTTTTGCCTTCCCGCAACACGACGATGGCCACAGCTTCACCAATCGGCGCATCGGCGACACGGCGCACCAGATCACGGGTATCGGATACCTCAGCCCCATCAAACGCGGTGATTACATCGCCGGCAAGCAACCCCGCATCCTTGGCCGGGCCATCGGGCACATCGGTGATCAAGGCACCTTTGGCATCCGTCAGGCCCAGAGCTTCGGCGACGTCGGGAGTTACGTCCTGAATGCGAACACCAAGCCAGCCGCGCCGGGTTTCACCAAATTCGCGCAATTGGCTGACAACCTTGGACACGACATTTGACGCCATCGAAAAACCGATACCGATAGAGCCGCCGTTGGGCGACAAGATCGCGGTGTTCACGCCGATCACCTGACCGTCGGTATTGAACAGCGGCCCACCCGAATTGCCCCGGTTGATGGCCGCATCGGTCTGGATGAAATCATCATAAGTGCCCGACAGTTCGCGTTTGCGGGCCGATACGATCCCTGCGGACACCGAAAAGCCTTGTCCCAGCGGGTTTCCCATCGCCACGACCCAATCACCCACACGCATGACATCGCTGTCGCCAAACGCGACGAAGGGCAACGGTGTTTCACTTTCCACCTTCAAAAGCGCAATATCGGTCTTCAGATCTGACCCGACCAATTTGGCGCGCAGACGTTTGCCATCAAAAAAATCAATCTCGATATCATCCGCGCCCTCGATCACGTGATTGTTGGTCACAATAAAGCCATCGGCCGAGATCACGAACCCTGATCCCAAGGCTTCGGACCGCTGCGGGGCCTGTGGGTCTTCGCCGCCCTGACCATTCTTTTTCATGAAATCATCGAAGAAATCCTGGAACGGTGATCCCTCGGGCACCATCGGGCCTTCTTGCGTATTGGCCGATACCAGCGACGATGTGGTGATGTTCACCACTGCCGGGCTGAACTGCTCGGCCAGATCGGCAAAGCTTTCGGGCGTGCCCTGCGCGTCAACCGTCTGGGCCTGGGCCACAAGCAGCGCTGCACCAACCATCAGGGCCATCAGCAACCGCATCAGCGGTGACGGTTCTGCCGCAAGTCTGGACACTTGGGAAATCTGTCTCGTCTGCACCACGAATTCCTTTCGTTGCTCGGGTCTTATGGTCAATTGGCACATGAGCGGATTGTGCCGCGAACCGACGTTAGAATGAAGTAGGCAGCTTTGCGCGCAATGCAAACCCCATTACAGCGTTTCAATAGGATGTGATCGCCTGTGCAAACCGTCTTTGACGAAGGGCGAAGCGACGCCCGGGTCATCACTTGGCAGAGCACGGGGCAAACCGATGCCTGCGCCAACCACAAGAAAGGCCAGCATTCCTGCCGGCCCTGCTTGGCGGGGTCCGTTGACTATGGCCCGACTGCCGGGTCAGCAACAGGCACCTCTTCGCTGCGCAGATAGTCGAAGAAATCGCTGTCCGGCTTCATGACCATGGACGAATTGCCCGGTTGCAACGCGCGTTCGTATGATGTCAACGAGCGGGTAAAAGCAAAAAACTCGGGGTCACGACCAAAGGCTTCGGCATAGATGGCGTTGCGCTGTGCATCGGCTTCGCCTCGGATCACTTCGGCATTTTTGCGCGCCTCAGATGTCAACTCCACCACCGTACGATCAGCCGAGGCGCGAACCCGTTGCGCCGCTTCGTTGCCGCGGGCAATTTCATCAGCTGCTTCGCGTTCACGTTCTGCGCGCATCCGTGCAAAGGTGGCCTCAAGGTTTTGCTCGGGCAGATCGGTACGGGTCAGGCGCACGTCAACCACGTCAACACCCAGCGACTGCGCTTCGCGTTTCGCTATGATGAGGATCTGGTTCATCAAGCCGGTCCGGTCTTCTGACAGAACACGGCTTGATTCCACTTTGCCCAACACTTCGGGAATGGCATTGTTCATGATGCCCGACAGCAACAGCTGCGCTTTCTCAAGCCCACCTGCACCAACCGATTCGCGGAATTTCACCAGATTGGTGATTTTCCAACGCGCGAAAGCGTCCACGACCAGGCGCCGGTCATCTTCCATCGTCACTTCCAGCGGCGGCGTCGGCAGACCCAGAATGCGGTCGTCATAGCGCACCACATCTTGCAACAGAGGTATCTTGAAGCCCAGTCCGGGCGTCTCTTTCACTTGCTTGACCTGTCCAAATTGCAGGACCAGCACTTTTTCACGTTCATCTACTATGAACAGCGACGACACGATGCCCATCACGATCAGCGCCAGTACTGGCAAAATATATGCAGCGCGCATCAGTTGGTCCCTCCGCTTACCGCAGCAGCCCCGGCGGCGGGCATTCTGTTCAATTCGTTCAGCGGCAGGAACGGCACAACGCCTTGCCCACCGTCGCCCGACCCAACCCCATCCAAAATCACCTTGTTCATGCCACCCAGGACTTTTTCCATGGTTTCCAGATACATCCGTTTGCGTGTTACTTCGGGTGCCTTAACGTATTCATTATAGACCGACAGGAACCGGCTTGCTTCGCCCTGTGCATCGTTCACAACCCGTGCGCGGTAGGCTTCGGATTCTTCGGCAAATTGTGCCGCAGCCCCGCGTGCGCCCGCCGTCACCGTGTTGGCATAGGCATCCGCTTCTTTTTCAAGCCTGTCACGCGCCTGCTGGGCCGCTTGCACTTCTCGGAAGGCGTCGATCACTTCGGAAGGTGGGGCCGCTTTGGCAAAGTTCACGCGGACGACAGAAATGCCCGCCTTGTAGCTGTCGAGCGTTGTTTGCACCGAAGCCCGCAGATCGGTGGCAATGACGCCGCGATCACGGTTCAGAATAGGGGAAAGTTCTGACCGCGCGATGATGTCGCGCATCGCCGATTCCGATACTGCCCGAATGGTGTCGGTCGGATCGGCAAGGTTAAACAGAAATTCCGACGGGTCCGCCACGCGCCAGACCACCTGAAAGTCGATATCGACGATGTTCTGATCCCGGGTCAGCATCAGCCCGGTGTCCATCTCGCCGCCGGCACCATTGCCGATGTCGGTGGTCCGTTCGCCGGTAACTTGCACAACTTCGGCCTTCACGAACGGCCAGGGCGCAAAGTTAAGCCCCGGATTTCCGATGCCCGAATATTCGCCCAAGAACAGTTCAACTGACCGCTCTTCCGGCTTTACCGAATAGAACGACAAGAATGTCCATCCCGCAACGGCCGCCAAAGCCCCAAGCAGCAAACCTTGCCGTGTTACCAAGGGCGCGCCGGGTTCACGACTGCCGCCGCCATTGCCACCGCCGGTGCCATTGCGACCGCGCCCGCCCATCAGCACGCGCAGCTGTTCCTGGCCCTTTTTCATGATCTGTTCAATCTCGGGGATCTGCGGGCCGTCGCCGGGCCTGCGCCCGCCGCCGCGGTTATCGCCACCGCGGTTATCGCCGCCCTCGCCCTTGCCGCGATCATCGCCACCGCCACCGCCCCAGGGGCCACCGTTTCCAGACATATATTCAGACCCTTTTCATTGTTTCGTCTAAATTGGTTACCTCGGCGCGATATTCAAGCGCTTAGGCCGTTCTGACAGGCTTTCGCAGGGTGACCAATTCTTCAGACATGGTTGGATGTACTGCAACTGTGCGGTCAAAATCTTCTTTCGTTGCCCCCATCTTGATGGCAATCGCCGCAAGCTGGATCATCTCGCCGGCCCCCGGTGCGACGATATGACAACCTAAGATCCGGCGGGTCGCCACGCTGACAAGCAGTTTCAACATCACCTGGTCAGGCTTGCCTGCGAAAGCAGACTGCATCGGGCGAAATGCCGTCGCATAGACCTCGATCGGTTCCAACTTGCGCGCTGCTTCCTCGGAAAGCCCAATCGACCCCATTTCGGGCTGGGTGAACACCGCTGAAGGCACCAGCGCATGATCGGCCTTGGTCGGGCGGCCGCCGAAAACCGTGTCGGCGAAAGCATGGCCTTCACGGATGGCCACCGGGGTCAGGTTGATTCGGTCTGTCACATCGCCGACGGCAAAAATCGAAGGCAAAGACGTCTGGCTATAGTCATCGACCACAATCTGCCCTGCAGACCCCAGTTCGACACCCAGCCCTTCCAGCCCCATGCCGCCGGAATTCGGCTTGCGCCCGGTTGCATAGAGGACCAGATCAAAGTCCCGGTTTTTGCCATCGGTGGACCAAGCCCTGATGCCGCCTTGCAGCTTTTCCAACCGGTTGACATCTGTGCCGAAGATAATCTCAATCCCGCGCGCCTGCATTGCCCTGCAAACATGGTCGCGCGCGTCATCGTCAAAGCCGCGCAGGATCTGCTCGCCCCGGTAATACTGCGTTACCTTGACCCCCAGCCCCTGCAGGATACAGGCAAATTCCGAAGCAATATAGCCGCCGCCTACAATCAAGGCCCGCGCGGGAAGGGCGTCCAGATCGAACATCTCGTTGGATGTCACGGCCAGTTCTGCGCCAGGAATATCGGGCACAAAAGGCCGCCCGCCGGTGGCGATCAAGACATGTGCCGCCGTCAGGCGGGTGCCATCCGCCAGCAAAACCGTGTGGGCATCTTGCAAAACAGCGTGGGTGTCATAGACCGTCACACCCGCGTTTTGCAGCGTGGCGCGGTAAGCCGCCTCCAGCCGCGCAAGTTCGGCGTGCAATGTACCCCGAAACGCCAACCAGTCAAAATTGCCGATGCTGGCGTCCCACCCGTAACCCCGCGCGAGGTCCACGGCCTCGGGAAAAGCAGAGGCAAACACCATCAGCTTTTTGGGCACACAGCCCCGGATCACACAGGTGCCCCCCATCCGGCTTTCTTCGGCCAGACCGACGCGCGCGCCATATTCGCCCGAGGCGATGCGCGCCGCGCGGACACCGCCGGAACCACCCCCGATGACAAACAGATCATAGTCGAAGGCCACGTTCCTACTCCCCCAGGTCGGCAAAGATGTTGTCGCCGGGAACCAGATCAATCTGGTTGTCCTCGACCGCACCCGAATTGATATCGCGCACGGTGACCCGGCCATCGCCATGGCCCACCACGACAATGTCGCAGATGTCGATGAACAGCCCGTTTTCAACCACCCCGGGGATCTGGTTCAACACCAAAGCCAATTGCCTGGGGTTGCCAATGCGCTTTAAATGCAGATCGACGATGTAATTCGCCTCGTCCGTAATCAAAGGCCGGTCGCCGTTCATCCGCAATGTGCAGTCGCGGTTCAGCACATCCAGGCTGACCAGCGTTTCCTCGATCAGGGCCTTTGTCGTCTGCCACCCGAACGGGATCACTTCCACCGGCAGGGGAAATGCCCCAAGGGCCGAAACTTCCTTTGCTGCGTCAGCAATCACGATCATCTGGTCACTTGCGGTTGCTACGATCTTTTCTTGCAGCAGTGCCGCACCGCCACCCTTGATCAGGTTCAGATTGCGGTCAAATTCATCGGCGCCGTCAATCGTCAGATCCAACCACTTGGCATCGTCAAGCGAAGTGACCGTAATGCCCAACTGCTGCGCCAGTTGCGCCGTGCGACTGGATGTCGGCACACCGGTTACCCGCAATCCTTCTTCACGCACCCTTTCGGCCAGACAGCGCACCATCCAGGCCGCGGTTGATCCGGTGCCAAGGCCCACTTTCATGCCGGACTGTACAAAATCCACGGCCCGCTTGGCCGCCACGAATTTTGCTTTGTCGATAGGGGAAAGTTCTGCCGCCATGAACGCCTCCTGCGCTGTTGCACCGCTTATAGGCAAAGCTGGCAGAGGGGGCGAGTGTCAATCGACATCGGCTGGCCGTTCCGGCTGGCTGGGACCTCTGGTTTGAGCGAACTCTTTCCATCGGC
>JANNSG010000183.1:0-9085 GCA_031402355.1 Pseudorhodobacter sp.
ACCCGTGCACGGATCGATGTATCGCTATCTTTGGTCAAACGGCCCAAAAGAGGGGCTGGAGTTTGCCGATTACACGTTTGAGGAACATTTCGGCAAACAGATCGGCAGCTACCCGCCCCGCGCGGTTTTGTTCGATTACATTGAGGGGCGGGTGAAGAAAGCCAATGTGCGGTCCTGGATCAGGTTTCGCACCCCGGTTCGGATGGTGACGTTTGACGAAGGCACACAGAAATTCACCGTAACCGTGCACGATCTGAAAAAAGATCACACCTATTCTGAGGTTTTTGATGATGTTGTCGTGGCATCGGGGCACTTTTCCACCCCGAACGTGCCGGAGTTTCCCGGATTTGCCACCTTCAACGGTCGCATCCTTCATGCCCATGATTTCCGCGATGCGCGCGAATTTGCAGGCAAGGATATTCTGGTGGTGGGCACCAGCTATTCAGCCGAAGATATCGGGTCGCAATGCTGGAAATACGGCTGCAAATCGGTGACGGTTTCGCACCGGACGGCGCCAATGGGCTTTAACTGGCCCGACAACTGGAAAGAGGTGCCGCTGCTGACCGGCGTGGAAGGCAATACCGCGACTTTCAAAGATGGCACCACAGCCCACATTGATGCGATCATTCTGTGCACCGGATATCAGCATCACTTTCCATTCTTGCCCGACGGGTTGCGGCTGAGGACGAAAAACAGGCTGGCGACGGCGGATCTGTACCGGGGTGTTGTTTGGGTGAAGAACCCGAAGCTGTTCTATCTGGGGATGCAAGATCAGTGGTACACCTTCAACATGTTTGACGCGCAGGCGTGGTATGCGCGTGATGTGATCATGGGGAGGTTGGCGGTTCCCAAGGATGAGGCGGAGCGCGCTGCTGAAGTGGCCGCCCGTGTGGCAGCCGAAGATGCGATTGATGATCCCTACGGCCCGATCAAGTTTCAGGGTGCCTATGTTCAGGAGCTGATCAATCTGACGGACTATCCAAGCTTTGATATTCCGGGGTCAGACGCGGCCTTCATCGCCTGGAAAAAACACAAGGTGAAAGGCATCATGACATTCCGGGACAATGCCTACAAATCGGTGATGACGGGCACGATGGCGCCGCTGCATCACACGCCGTGGAAGGACGCTTTGGAAGACAGCATGGAAAGTTATTTGCGGAAATAGCCGGCAAAACCGGGGCTCGCGTAACACGCGGTATCACGCGTGTTACGCGAGGTAATGCGTTGATATTATTGTGATATGCTTTATCCGTTCACGCTTTCTTAACCCTGGCCTGAAGGATCAGCCGGGCAAGGCCGCGAGACGTTGGAAAAAGCCCAGAACTTCGACGTCGGTGGTTCTGTCCAGCACGCCATTGTCAATCTCGGACCGCGACCAGATCCAGGATTGCGCCGGATCGTCGCGCATCGCCCATCGACCAAACAGCCGGTCAGACGCGGTGATGCCCTGGCGGGAAATCTGCCGCACCTCCAGATGACGATCATCCTTTGCAATGCGCTGAAAAGTGGCCTCAATCTTGTCTGTCTCGCCCTCCAGCAGCTGCAAGAACAGATCATCGCGGCAGATCAAAGCACCTGTAATGCCATCGCGTGTATTGCAACGGCGTGCATCCAGCAAAATGCCCGCAAGCGTTGGCCCGTCAAAGCCGAACGGCCGGGACGCATAGACCAACTGTAAAAGCGCCATCTCTATGATCCTGCAATAACCAATCGCTGTTTGACGCTAACCCGAAACCACGCCTGAGACTATAGGCTTGAAGCGGGCGTCGCCAGACCGGGGCCTGATCAGATATCGAGCGTGTTGTCGCGTTCCCAAGCCGAGAAATGGGCGGTGTAATCGTTCCATTCCTGATGTTTCAGCTTCAGGTAGGCGGCAGAGAATTCCGCGCCCATCATCGCCTTTAGCGTGGTGTCGCGGTCGTAATCGCGCAGCGCATCCAGCAGGTTCAGCGGCAGTTTCGGCGCACCTTTGACGGTGTGGCCTTGGGTATACATATCAATATCATACCGCTTGCCAGGGTCTGCCTTGGTGCGCACGCCGTCTAGGCCAGCGGCGATGATGACGGCCTGCATCAGGTAGGGGTTTGCAGCGCCATCGGGCAGGCGCAATTCAAACCGGCCGGGGCCGGGGACGCGCACCATGTGGGTGCGGTTGTTGCCTGTCCAAGTGACCGTATTGGGGGCCCAAGTGGCCCCGGAAATGGTGCGCGGAGCGTTGATGCGTTTGTAGCTGTTGACCGTAGGGTTGGTGATGGCGGCAAGCGCGCTTGCGTGTTTCATGATGCCGCCCAAGAAGTTGCGGCCACGGTCGGACAGGCCAAGTTCCTTGCTGTCATCGGAAAAGGCGTTTTTCTTTCCGTCCAGATCCCAGACCGAGATATGGGCGTGGCAACCGGAACCCGTCAGGCCCTTAAACGGTTTTGGCATGAAGGTGGCGCGAAGCCCGTGCTTTTCGGCGACGGATCGCATCATGAATTTGAAGAACGAATGTTTATCGGCGGTTTGCAGGGCGTCGTCGTATTTCCAGTTCATCTCAAACTGGCCAATCGCGTCTTCGTGGTCGTTTTGGTACGCCTCCCAGCCGAGTTGTAGCATGTAATCGCAGACCTCGGCGATGACGTCGTAGCGGCGCATCACAGCTTGTTGGTCGTAGCAGGGTTTGACGGCGTTATCGTAGGGATCGGAAACGGCGGTGCCTTCGGGATTGAGCAGGAAAAATTCCGGCTCCACCCCGGTTTTGACGCGCAGGCCTTCTTTTGCGGCCTCATCCACCAGTTGGCGCAGCACGTTGCGGGGGGCTTGGTTGACGGGCTTGCCTTCCATCACGCAGTTGGAGGCGAGCCAGGCCACCTCGGGCTTCCACGGCAATTGGATGACGGAAGACGCATCGGGCACGGCCATCATATCGGGGTGGGCGGCGGTCAGATCCAGCCAAGTGGCGAAGCCTGCGAAACCAGCGCCATCCACCGCCATATCGTTGATTGCTTGCGCTGGCACCAGTTTTGCGCGCTGGCCGCCGAACAGATCGGTGTAGGACACCATGAAATATTTGATGCCTTTAGAGGCGGCAAACTTGGCAAGATCCTTAACCATTTTAGGCAGTCTCCCTATCGTGTTTTTGTCTTGTTTTTATGTCTTGGCCGCCCCCGTTTTAAGGGTCAGTAGCGGGTTTTTCCGGGTATCCAATCTGTGCCAGCGATGGGCACGCCTGCCATGGCGGCGGCCTCAACCGTCAGGGCGCAGAGGTCTTCGGGTTCCAGATTGTGCAGGTGGTTTTTGCCGCAGGCGCGGGCGATAGTTTGCGCCTCCAGCGTCAGCACTTTGAGGTAGTTCTTCAGGCGGCGGCCACCGAGGATAGGGTCAAACCGCCCGTAAAGTTCTGGGTCTTGGGTGGTGATACCCGCGGGGTCTTTGCCTTCGTGCCAGTCATCATAAGCGCCTGCCGTGGTGCCGAGTTTGTTGTATTCAGCCTCCAGTGCCGGGTCATTGTCACCCAAAGCAATCAGCGCTGCGGTGCCAATTGCGACGGCATCTGCGCCTAAGGCCAAGGCCTTTGCCACATCAGCCCCGGTGCGGATGCCGCCGGATACGATCAACTGCACTTCGCGGTGCAGGCCAAGGTCTTGCAGGGCGCGGACGGCTTGCGGGATGCAGGCGAGGATGGGCATTCCGACGTTTTCGATGAACACATCTTGCGTGGCGGCGGTGCCGCCTTGCATGCCGTCCAGCACCACCACATCAGCGCCAGCCTTCACCGCAAGGGCCGTATCATAATAGGGCCGCGCGCCGCCGATTTTGACGTAGATCGGCTTTTCCCAATCGGTGATTTCACGGATTTCCATGATCTTGATTTCAAGATCATCCGGGCCTGTCCAATCGGGGTGACGGCAAGCGGAGCGTTGGTCTATGCCCTTGGGAAGATTGCGCATTTGGGCAACGCGGTCGCTGATCTTTTGCCCCAAAAGCATGCCGCCGCCACCGGGTTTGGCACCTTGGCCGACGACGATTTCGATGGCATCGGCGCGGCGCAGATCGTCGGGGTTCATGCCGTAACGGGAGGGAAGATATTGATAAACAAGGGTTTTGGAATGGCCGCGTTCTTCTTCGGTCATCCCACCATCACCTGTGGTGGTGGAGGTTCCGGCGAGCGATGCACCCCGGCCGAGGGCTTCTTTTGCCGGACCGGAGAGGGCGCCGAAGGACATGCCTGCGATGGTGACGGGAATTTCAAGGTGGATGGGTTTTTTGGCGTGTCTTGTGCCAAGCCATACGTCAGTGGCGCATTTTTCGCGGTAGCCTTCCAGAGGGTAGCGGGAGATGGACGCGCCGAGGAACAAGAGGTCGTCGAAATGCGGCAGTTTGCGTTTTGATCCGCCGCCGCGAATGTCGTAAATGCCGGTGGCGGCGGCGCGGCGGATTTCGGCGTTTACATCATTGCTGAAGGTCCAGCTTTGTTTGGGCGGGGTGTGGGGAAAATCGCTCATTGCTGGTGCCTTAGTAAGAGGACGCGTTGTCGATGTTGAAAGTATAAAGTTTGCGGGCAGAGCCGTAGCGTTTGAACTCCTCCGGTTTGGCCAGATGGTCGGCTTCGCCGCGTTTTAGCAGGTCGGCCAGCAGCGCCAGATGTTCAGGGCGCATCTCTTTTTCAATGCAGTCGGTGCCGAGGGATTTGACGGTGCCGCGCACGAACATGCCTGCCTCATAGAGGCTGTCGCCCAACGCATCGCCTGCATCCCCAAGCACCACAAGGTTGCCCGATTGTGCCATGAAGGCGGACATGTGGCCGATGTTGCCGTGCACGACGATGTTAATGCCCTTCATCGAAATGCCGCAACGCGACGATGCGTTGCCTTTGATCACCAACAACCCGCCGGTGCCCGTGGCCCCTGCGTATTGCGATGCGTCGCCGTCGATGATGACGGTGCCGGACATCATGTTTTCAGCCACGCCGGGGCCAGCGGAGCCTTTGACGCGGATGGTGGCGTGTTTGTTCATGCCGCCGCAGTAATACCCCGTCGATCCGCGCACGGTTATGTCAAGGGGGGCGTCTACACCGACCGCGATGGCGTGACTGCCCTTGGGGTTGATGATTTCCCATGCGGTTTCGTTGGTGGTGCCGCGCAGGGCATGCAGGGTGGAATTGAGGGCGCGCAGGCCTTGAGCCTCTAGGTCAAAGGTCTGCATCTTAGCGTTCCCAGAAGTAAACGGTGGCGGGTTCTGGCTCCCAGACGCGGGCGGTGTCGATGCCCGGCAGGTTCACGAGGGCGCGGTATTCTGACCCGAAAGCGACGTATTGATCGGTTTCGGCCATCACGGCGGGTTTGCAGGCGATGGGATCGCGCACCACGCCAAAGCCGTTTTTGGTGCCGACGACGAAGGTGAAAAAACCGTCAAGGTCGGTCAGGGTTGATTCCATCGCCTCGCCGAGGTCGGAGCCGGTATCCAGTTTGTGGCTGATGAAGGCGGCGGCGACTTCGGTATCGTTTTCCGTCTCGAACGTCATGCCGGCGCGTTTGAGGGTGCGGCGGACCGAGTTGTGGTTGGACAGCGAGCCGTTGTGAACCAAGCACTGGTCGGAGCCGGTGGAAAACGGATGTGCGCCCATAGTGGTGACGGCGGATTCGGTGGCCATGCGGGTGTGGCCGATGCCGTGGGTGCCCGACATATGGGCAATGTCAAAGCGGGCGGCCACGTCTTTTGGCAGGCCGACCTCTTTGTAAATTTCGATCTCTTCACCGCTGCTCATCACCTTCACATTGGGGCGAAGGTCGCGCATCGCGGCGCGGGCTTCGTCGATTTGGGCGGTGGGCACATCCAGCACCATATGGGTGTCTTTCAGCGCGCCAGATACCTTTGCGCCCAATGCTTTGCCCAAATCGGCGGCAAGGGTTTTGAAATCATCTGCCGGGTTAGCCGATTGCACCGTCAGCTTGGCGTGGCCTTTCGACGGCCTGCCATATATGGCGATGCCCGCCGAATCCGGACCGCGATCTGACATGGTGATCAACATATCGGTCAGCATGGCCCCAAGTTGGGGTTCCAGCTTTGGGTCTTTCAAGAACAGTCCGACGATACCGCACATGGGCCGACTCCGTTTTGGTTTTGGGCAGGCTAGCATCGAAGCATAGGCCCTTCAACTGAGAAGAAACTTTTTTTACTGGCGGGGTGATATTCCGACAATTTGTTTTCATAGCGATGAAAAACCGGTCCAACCGCCCCAGTTTGGATTGTTTTCTTGACAGAATGTCGCAGGCGAAGTTTCACTGTAGCAAAAAAGTTTGCCGAGCAAGAAATTGAAGGCCGGAAATTATTGCCATCCGGCCTGCTATCCGGACTGCCAATGCACCAAACTTTGCCACGGCGGACCGGACCTAAACAAAAAGGGGAAGTCTTTGACTGACCCCGACAAAAAAGGGAGGGACAAGGAATGGGCGACAATTTAAGCACTTTGAACGTGATCTTCACCGAGTTTTACTATTGGGTGACGATCGTCTTCATGTTTCTGATCCATGTTGGATTTTGCATGTATGAAGTGGGCGCATCAAGACGGCGCAATCATATGCACACCCTGATGAAAAACACGATGGCCATCCCGTTGGTCACTGTCACTTTCTTCTTCTTTGGCTGGTGGATCTATTTTGCTTTTCCGTCCGGCTTTTATTGGTTCAATTTCGTAAGTGACCCCTTGTTCTACGACCCCAATCTGGTCGCAGGCCCGGCAAGCCCGCTGATGGGCACACATCTTTCGGGTGCAAATGCCACAGATGCGGCGGCAGGCATTACGGCGGACGGTTTGAATGGCGCGGCCATCTGGCACCGCCTGAACGGTGTCTTCTGGGCGGCGTTCCTGCTGTTTTCCATCACCACCGCCTCCATCGTTTCAGGCGCCGTGATCGAGCGGATCCGCATGGGCGCTTTCTGGATCATCGCGGTGCTGCTTGGGTCGGTTCTGTGGATCACCGATGCCGCCTGGGGGTGGAGCGCGGGTGGCTGGATGGTCAAATATCTGGGCTACCATGATGCCTATGCGTCGGGCGTGGTCCATGCCATCGCGGGCAGTGCTGCACTTGCCACATTGCTTGTGCTTGGACCCCGCTTGGGCAAATTCCGCCCGGATGGTACCCCGCGGGATATCCCGCCGCACAACCCGTGGCTGGTGACGATCGGGCTGTTCCTGATCTATACCGGGTTCTGGGGGTTCTATGCTGCGTGCAACATTCCGATGATCGCGCCTGCATCTATCGCGGGCCAGATCACCGGCGAAACCTGGACCGCCACCACCATTTACCTGACGCCAACCACCTTGTCGGCGATCACTGTCAACTTCCTGCTTGCGCTATCCGGCGGCATGATGGCGGGCTATATCGTGTCAAAGGGCGACGCTTTCTGGACCTATTCGGCAGGGCTTTGCGGCATCATCGGCGCATCGGCGGGCAACGATCTTTACCACCCGATCCAAGCCTTGATCATCGGTGCGATTGTGCCGTCTATCGCCTATAAGCTGCATTTCTGGGTGGAGCGGCGGTTCAAGATTGACGATGCCGTTGGGGCCGTTGCTGTGCATGGGTATGGCGGTTTCATGGGTGTGGTGATCGCGGGCTTCGTTTTGTGGGGCACGCCGTCTTCGCCCTATGAAGGGTTCGCGGCAATAACCCCATGGGGGAATTTCATCGGGGCCTGCATCATGGTTCTTTTGGGGTTCATCCCGGTCTGGATTTTGGCGAAAATCCTGAACGCTTACGGCTTGCTTCGCGTGCCTGCGAAGGTTGAGCTTGAAGGTTTGGATTTCAAGGGGCGCGCCGCCTATGACGCAGCCGTTGCTGAAATCGTGGCTGCTGAACATGCGATGATAAAATAGCTTGGGAAGGAACGTGAAATGTCAACAACAGGCATAACAACTTGGGCCGTTGATCTGAAAGACGTCGGCGCGATTTACCCCTTTCAGGGTGCTGAGGTCCTGATGGTCATTGTAGGTGTGATCTTCTGGATCGGCTGGCACATCGTGCAGATGAAGCAGGAGTCAGCCGAAATTGCGGAAGCAATGAAAGCCGACATGCAGGGCGATCAGGCGCGAAAACTGATCGAAGACTACTAGAACCGTCGGTGACCCCTGAACAGCGCCAGACTTTGATCTGGCGCTGTTCATGATCTTTCGCGGCGGCGCTGAAAGCCAAATCAAACGGTCAATTTGCCGAATGAACAGACTAGAATGCGGTTTATCCCTTGGTCGCACTGCGCTTGGACCAAATGCCAGCAAGACTGGTGATGTTCTAAGCAATAATGCGCCTCGGCGGAAAAAATATTTCCCTTAAGTCAATTTTCTCTTTGCCACCTGCCAAGACTGCGGCAGGGTGCATGCGACAATCCGTCCGGGCAATGGGCCAACCCGGACATCAAAAACAAGGCCCGGGGAACGCTTGAACAGCGGAGGGATGGTATATGTCAACGGATAGTGGAACGGGCGAACTTGTCCGGTCATTGAACTGGAAAGGCGCGTTTTGGGTAGCGGCGGGTGTGCCGCCCTTGGTGCTTTTCTCAATCGGCGGGATTGCTGGGGTGACCGGCAAGCTGGCCTTTGTGGTCTGGATCATATCGATGATCATGGGCTTCTTGCAAAGCTTTACCTATGCCGAAATGGCCGGGATGTTTGGCAATAAGGCCGGCGGTGCATCGGTTTATGGGGCGACGGCGTGGCTGCGCTATTCTAAACTGGTGGCGCCCCTGTCGGTCTGGTGCAACTGGTTTGCCTGGTCGCCGGTGCTGTCTCTGGGCTGCGTGATCGCGGCCGGCTACATCCTGAACGCCCTCTTCCCGATCCCGCTGGCGGACAGCCAGCCGGTGCTGGAGTGGATTGCCGCGAACATCGCAAGCTATACGGCCGAGACGCAATCGGTCATCGACTATATCGCCGCGAATGCGGGGACGGCGGTCCCGGACGCGATCCAGGCGGTGGCCTCGGCAGACGGCGTCGCGGCGCTGACCCCGGCGTTCCGCACCTGGCAAGCCGGCACGCTGGTGATTCCTGGATTGGGGACGCTGTATTTCAACTCGTACTTCGTGGTCGGCGTTGCGCTGATGCTGGTCA
>JANNSG010000184.1:0-26636 GCA_031402355.1 Pseudorhodobacter sp.
TGACGCCTCGTCAGGCCGCTGGTCCTCGCGATGCGAACTGCATCCCGCTTGAACTCGCGGCTCGTGTATCGCTGCCATATCCGGTCTCCTTGATGGCGAGTATTGCTCTCAAAAAAACGGAACAGAACCGCGACAGGTCCATTCCGGTCATAGTGCTATGGCGAAAACGTAGTGCTCTTCACTGTCGACCGTGGCCCGCCAACACCCCCAACAGAACTGGGACAAGAACGGCCGGCCAAGGTCCGACGAGACAGTTTTGAAAAATCCAACTTGGCAACCCAAGTTTATGCGCAACGTTACAGCTGTCTGCGCCTGCGATCAACCAACTGCCGGGATTGAAAAGGGGTCGATGCCGGGATCACATCCTGCGGCGGAGACAGCCAGGCGAGACAGGAAATGTGGCCAGCCGACGGCATGTTTGGCAGCTTCAGCCGGAACAAGGCCCAGATGCGTCAGGCACAATCTGGTGCCAAGGTCGGTCATCGCAAGTTCGACGATAACGCGGGTTGTGCCGGGTTGCATGTCGGCGTTGCCAAGCTGTCCCCAGGCGATTTCGATCCGGCGGGGCGGGTCAAGATCAACATAGTGGCCGCGGATCAGAACGCCGTTGATATCGACAGAGAATTCGCCGTCGTGGCGCGCATCCAGTCTGGCACGCTGTCCCATCCAGCGCACCATCCGGGCCGGATCAAGAAAATGCGCGTAGACGGTCTCGGGCGGGGCGGCGATGTCGATCTCGATCCGGAACAGTTCATCCATTGTCTTCAATATCCCGCTTCAGCGCAGTCAGGTGGTCGCTCCAGAACTCTTGCAAAAAGCTTTCGACAACCTGAAACCCTTCTGGTCGCACAGCGTACAACTGCTTGACGCCATCGCGGCGCGCTTCGACAAGGCCGGCATCCAGCAACGTTTTCAAATGCAGGCTGGCCGCCTGTTGGGTGATATTTAGCCGCTGGCCCAGTTCGGTTGCGGTCAGGTTTCCGCTGCACTGAAGCAGGCGCAAGATGGTCTGACGTCTGGGTTCAGCAACCGCTTTCAGAACACGTTCAATCGACATCGCAATCCTTCACAAGTATTGACTTGTTAATCTGCTGGGCATAGCAAGTACACAAGTCCATACTTGTGAGAAAACTTCAATGTCGTCAGTTCATCATTCATTTGAAACGACATGTTCGCCTGAGGCACTCTGGTCTGTGATAGCTGATCTCAGTTCAGTTGCAAAAACCAATCCAGCGGTGCGGTCGGTCGCGGTTGTCGGTGACAAACAAGGCGGTGTTGGCGCAATGAGACGTTGCGAATTGCGGCCGAAAGGCACGGTGACCGAGCGGGTTTGCGCCTATGATGAGGGACGCGCGATTGGATTTGAGATTGTTGAAAGCGATTGGCCCGTCGTTGCGATGTCGTGGGTAACCAAAGTCGTGCCGCATTCCGGCGGCGCAAGGCTGGATCAAGTGCTTGATTACAAGATGAAGTTCGGCCCGATCGGCGGGCTGTTGAACGTTTTGGTGATGCGCCGCGCACTTGAAAGGAACATCGGCGAAGCGCTGAAAGGCGTGATTCGTGTCGCCGAGGGCCACGGACAGGCCCGTCAATGACACACCATTTCGCGGCCATCCGCGCGCAGGAAATGGGTGATCCTGAGGTTTCGGTGTCAAGAATGTTCGGCACAGACTGTCTGAAGGTCAAAGGAAAAGTCTATGCGCTGGACGTCAAGGGCGCGCTGGTGCTGAAACTTTCCAAAATGCGCGCAGAGGCGCTTGTGGCCGCCGGGCTCGCACAAGTCTTTGATCCTGGGCATGGGCGCGCGATGAAACAGTGGATTGCGGTTGGCCCCGACTCCGACCTCGACTGGGTCGAACTGGTGCAGGAAGCAAAGTCTGTGGTCCGAACGCCCTGAAAAGTTTGGGCAATACAGATGACCAGGATCATATGAACTGTTCTTTCCGCTCTGTCGTAACCGGTCCTGTCGTTGCCCTTGGGTGGGATTTGGCCTAGAGGGATCTTTGCGGATTTCTAATGCCAGACCAGCGACGGGACTCGCGCGGCTGATCATCTTCGGCCATTTGTCGAAGGTCAGTCAGAGGGGTGTACGTGCCGAGTTTTATTAGCCCAGACTTTCGCCCCGCAACGGAGCCTGACGCTGCGCAATCCGCAAAGCTCTGCGCCAGTCCCCGTTGCCCAACCCGCCCAAATGGACAAAACTCAAACGCAAAGTCTCGCTCACGCTGGATAAAGGTTAGGGGCAACGCCAAGTTGCCACAGAAAGCTGGACGTCGCCTGGGTGATTGATGCGACCCAAGAACAAATAAACTGAAGGGCCTGGTGGATTGCACCGGGGCGGGCGTCGGGTTATCCCACGGTAAGAGGAACCAAAGGGGAAACCATGAGCCGCGCATTTGTATTTCCGGGGCAGGGCGCCCAGACCATCGGTATGGGGCGGGCGTTGGCCGAAGCCTACCCCGCCGCCCGCGCCGTGTTTGATGAAGTGGACGCGGCTCTGGGTGAAAAGTTGTCGTCGCTGATCTGGGACGGCAGGATCGAGGAACTGACCCTGACGCAAAATGCCCAGCCGGCCCTAATGACCGCGTCCATCGCCGCAATGCGGGCACTGGAGGCGGAAGGCATCAGCCTTAGTACGGCCAGTTTTGTCGCTGGTCATTCACTGGGTGAATACTCTGCCTTATGCGCGGCCGGCGCAATAAGTCTTGCCGATACCGCGCGGCTGTTGCGAGTGCGCGGGCGCGCCATGCAAGAAGCGGTGCCGGTGGGTGTAGGGGCAATGGCCGCGCTGCTGGGGTTGGATTTTGCGGCGGCGACCGAAGTTGCCGCCGAAGCCGCTCAGGGCGAGGTCTGCCAGGCCGCCAACGACAACGATCCGGGGCAGGTGGTGGTATCGGGGCATCGGGGCGCAGTTGAGCGGGCGCTGGACATAGCCAAGGCACGCGGGGCCAAGCGGGCGCTGCTGTTGCCGGTATCGGCGCCGTTCCATTGTGTGTTGATGGAGCCTGCGGCGGCGGTGATGGGCGAGGCCTTGGCGAGCGTTGTCATCTCTGCCCCCTTGGTGCCAGTGGTGGTGAATGTGCGGGCCGAGGCGGTAACTGAGCCTGACCGCATCCGCGCGCTGTTGGTGGCGCAGGTGACCGGATCGGTGCGCTGGCGCGAGTCTGTTTTGTGGATGGAAGGTGCCGGCGTGACCGAATACTGGGAAATTGGTGCGGGCAAGGCGTTGTCGGGCATGATCAAGCGGACTGCGACGGGCGCCGTGACGCGCGCGGTAGGGACGCCTGAGGAGGTGGCGGCAGCGAAGGGGTGACTGGGATTACCTGGCAGACTATCTGCTATGCGGGTCTTGGACTTCTACCATCAAATCCTATGTGTTAAGTTAAGCATCACGGAGGTGTCGTCATGGCCGAGACGAAAGCAAAACTAGCGTCTGTTGATCCGGTCTGGAGCCGGGTCTGCGAAGAAGCGGTTGAGGCAATCAAAGCCGAGCCGCTGCTAGGGGGTCTGATTCATTCCAGCCTGCTGCATCACGCGCGGCTGGAGCAGGCACTGGCGTACCGGTTTTCGCTGAAACTTGCCTCGGGTGAGATGAGCGAACAGATATTGCGTGAAATCGCGGATGAGGCCTACGCGGTGGACCCGGATCTCGCGCAGTCGGCGCGGGCGGATTTGATGGCGGTGTTCGAGCGTGACCCAGCCTGCCACCGGTTCTTGCAGCCGATTTTGTTCTTCAAGGGCTTTCAGGCTGTGCAAGCCTACCGCGTGGGGCATTGGCTGTGGAAATCCGGGCGGCGTGACCTCGCGTATTTCGTGCAAATGCGGGTGTCCGAGGTGTTTGGCGTCGATATTCACCCGGCGGCGGTTGTGGGCCGGGGTATCATGATCGACCACGCGCATTCGATTGTCATCGGCGAGACGGCGGTGGTCGGCGACAATGTGTCGATGCTGCATTCGGTGACGCTTGGCGGAACCGGGAAAGAGGATGGCGACAGGCATCCGAAGATCGGCAATGGTGTGATGATCGGCGCGGGCGCGAAGGTGCTGGGCAATATCCATGTCGGGCATTGCTCGCGGATCGCCGCAGGGTCGGTGGTGCTGGCTGACGTGCCGCATAACACGACCGTAGCCGGGGTTCCGGCGCGCGTAGTTGGAGAAGCAGGTTGCGCGCAACCATCCCAGACCATGGATCAGTTGCTGGCGGGTGAGATTTAGCGGGCCAGGGTCGCGCTCATCAGCCCTGACGGGCGTTCTTCACTGGGAAAGCGCGAAGAGCTGTCAGGCTCGACAAGCGGGGTGTTCGGGAAAAGCCGGGACGCATCGCTGCGCCCGGACTTTTTGTGGTTATTGTCTTACGCCAGCATCGCCATTGGGTTTTCCAGATTATCCTTGATCGCCTGCAAAAGCTGCGCGCCAAGTGCCCCGTCGATCACCCGGTGATCCACCGAAAGCGTCACGGACATCACGTTGGCAACCACAACCTGCCCCGCTTTGACCACGGGCTTTGGCACGCCAGCACCAACAGCCAAAATCGCGGCATGCGGCGGGTTGATGATGGCATCAAAGTTATCGATGCCAAACATGCCGAGGTTCGAGATTGCAAAGCTTCCGCCCTGATATTCATGCGGGGCGAGTTTGCGGTCGCGAGCGCGTTTGGCGAGGTCTTTCATCTCGATCGAAAGGGCCGACAGGGTTTTCGTCTCGGCGTCTTTCAGAACCGGGGTGAACAGGCCGCCCTCAATCGCCACTGCAACCGCCACGTCGGATTTCTGGAATTGCAGAACACGGTCGCCTGCCCAGACGGCGTTGGCGGTGGGGCATTGTTGCAGCGCCAGAGCGCAAGCTTTGATGATGAAATCATTCACCGACAGCTTGACGCCGCGCGCCTCCAGTCCAGCGTTCAACTGCGTTCGGAAGGCCAGCAGTGCGTCCAGTTCAATATCGCGACGCAGGTAGAAATGCGGCACGGTTTGCTTGGCTTCCGTCAAGCGGGCGGCGATGGTTTTGCGCATGCCGTTCAGCGCCACCTCGGTATAGGGGCGGTCGGCGTAGGTTTTGAGCACGGTTTCGGTTGACGGGCCGGTGGCCATTGCTGGGGCTGCAGTCGGGGCGGCTGCTACCGGGGCCGCGACGGGTGCTGCTGCGACAGGCTTCGCGCCTTCAACATCGGCTTTGACGATGCGGCCATGCGGGCCAGAGCCTTCAACTTTTGTCAGGTCCAGACCCTTTTCAGCGGCGATGCGGCGGGCCAGGGGTGAAGCGAAGACGCGCGCGCCAGCTGGTTTGGCGGCGGTTGGCGCGGATGCCGGAGCGGCGGCAGCGGGTGCTGATGCTAAGGGAGCGGCGGCGGCGGCAACTGGTGCAGCGGCGAGCGGAGTGGCAACTGCATCGGCGCTTTCGCCGTCTTCCAAGATCACCGCAATCGGCGTATTAACTTTTACCCCGGCGGTGCCCTCGGCGATCAGGATTTTGCCGACAACGCCTTCATCGACGGCTTCAAATTCCATCGTGGCTTTGTCGGTTTCAATCTCGGCCAGAATCTGCCCGGATTTCACAGTATCGCCCTCTTTCACCAGCCATTTGGCGAGGGTGCCTTCCTCCATCGTTGGGGAAAGGGCTGGCATCAGAATTTGCGTGGCCATTGTGCGTTCCCCCTTAACGGTAACAAACGGATTTGACGGCTTCGATCACCTCGGCGGTGGTCAGCAAGGCGTGCTTTTCAAGGTTCGCCGCATAGGGCATTGGCACGTCTTTGCCGGTGCAATTGATCACCGGCGCATCCAGATAATCAAAGGCGCGCATCATGATGGTGGCGCCGATATGGTTACCAATGGCCCCCACGGGCCACCCTTCTTCGACCGTGACACAGCGGTTGGTTTTCATCACCGATGCCAGCACGGTGTCATAATCAATCGGGCGCAGGGTGCGCAGGTCAATCACTTCGGCGCTGATACCGTCAACCGCCAGTTTTTCCGCCGCTTCAAGTGCATAGGTCATGCCGATACCGAAGGAGACGATGGTGACATCGGTGCCTTCCCGCCAGATGCGCGCTTTGCCGAAGGGGATGGTGAAATCATCCAGAACGGGCACTTCGAACGACTTGCCGTAAAGGATTTCGTTTTCAAGGAAGATCACCGGGTTCGGATCGCGGATCGCTTGCTTCAGCAGGCCCTTTGCGTCCGACGCCGAGTAAGGCACCACAACCTTCAAGCCCGGAATTTGCGCATACCATGCCGAATAATCCTGGCTGTGCTGCGCGCCAACACGGGCCGCCGCACCATTCGGGCCACGGAACACAATCGGGCTGCCCATCTGGCCGCCGGACATATAAAGCGTCTTCGCCGCCGAATTGATAATGTGATCAATGGCTTGCATGGCGAAGTTGAAGGTCATGAATTCGACAATGGGGTTTAGCCCACCGAAAGATGCACCTACCGCGATGCCAGCAAACCCGTGTTCGGTGATCGGCGTATCGACCACGCGCTTGGGGCCAAACTCATCCAGCAGGCCCTGGCTGATCTTGTAGGCACCTTGGTATTCGCCGACCTCTTCGCCCATCAGGAAGACGTTGGGGTTGGCGCGCATTTCTTCGGCCATGGCTTCGCGCAAGGCCTCACGCACCGTCATGGTTTTCATCGCGGTGCCTTCTGGCCAGTCTGGCGAAGCGGCGGATTTAACTTCTACTGGTGCTTTGGCAGAGGCAAGGGCAGCGGCAACAGCGGCAACAACCGGCGCGGCGGCGGCTGCCGCCGGGGCAGGGGCGGCATCAGCGCTTTCGCCCGCTTCAACCAGCACGGCGATGGGGGTGTTTACTTTGACGCCCGCCGTGCCTTCGGCTACCAGAATTTTGCCGACGATGCCTTCATCGACGGCCTCAAACTCCATGGTGGCTTTGTCGGTTTCAATCTCGGCCATGATCTGACCGGATTTAACCGTGTCGCCTTCTTTGACCAGCCATTTGGCCAGCGTGCCTTCTTCCATGGTTGGTGAAAGGGCGGGCATAAGGATCTGAATTGCCATAATTAATTCCCCTTCAAGCGTAGATATCTGTCCAGAGCTCGGATAGGTCCGGCTCTGGGCTGTCTTTGGCAAATTCGGCGGATTCGTTAACGATCGCCTTGATGTCTTTGTCGATGGCTTTCAGGTCTTCATCGCTGGCATGGCCGCCTTGCAGCAGCAGGTCGCGAACATGTTCGATGGCGTCTTTTTCGGATTTGATCTTTTCCACCTCTTCCCGCGTGCGGTATTTCGCGGGGTCAGACATCGAATGGCCGCGGTAGCGGTAGGTCATCATTTCCAGAATATAGGGGCCTTGACCCGCGCGGCAGGCTGCGACGGCTTTTTCGGCGGCGGCTTTCACGGCCAGCACATCCATGCCATCCACAGCTTCGCCCTTGATGCCATAAGCGGCACCGCGTTCCCACAGAGTTTTGGAGTGGGTGGAGCGCTTAACGCTGGTGCCCATCGCGTAGTGGTTGTTTTCAATCACGAAAACCACGGGCAGGTTCCACAGTTCGGCCATGTTATAGGTCTCATACACCTGGCCTTGGTTCGCCGCGCCGTCGCCGAAATAGGTGAATGTCACATTGTCATTGCCAAGATACTTGTCGGCAAAGGCCAGACCCGCGCCAAGCGGCACCTGTGCGCCCACGATGCCGTGACCGCCGTAGAAATGCTTTTCCTTGGAAAACATATGCATGGAGCCGCCCTTGCCGCGCGAATAGCCGCCCGACCGCCCGGTCAATTCCGCCATTACGCCTTTCGGATCCATCCCGCAGGCCAGCATATGGCCGTGATCGCGGTACGATGTCAGGCGCTTGTCGCCTTCCTTGGCTGCCGCCTCAATCCCCACAACAACCGCTTCCTGTCCGATATACAGGTGACAAAAACCACCAATCAGACCCATGCCGTAAAGCTGGCCCGCCTTTTCCTCGAATCGTCTGATGAGCAGCATCTGGCGATAATAGCCAAGCAGCTCTTCCTTGGAATTATTGGATTTAGCGGCGGTTTTCGGTGCAGCCATTGGGGCAATCTCCGGTCCAGAGCAAAAGTAGTTTAATATTAAACTACAAGCACTGTATCGAAGATGTAAGGCTGTGGCAAAGCTTTCATGAGGCGACGCACCAGAAAATGCGAGATCCCCGGGCTAGCGGATCACGATCTCGTCGGCGCGGACATAGCCCAGAACATCGCGCGCCTGTTGATCCAGAAGATCAAGATCGAGATAGCTATCTGACAGGCGGTGGGTCAAATTTTCAATCGTTGCGAGTTCGGAGGTCAGCTTGGCATGCTCAATCTGCAAGTCCTGAACGTCGGCAGAAATCTGGACGCGGCGGAAAATGCCGAAGTCACCTTGCACCGCGGCAAATATGAAATAGCCGCCCAGCGTAAAGGCTAGCACACAATAAAGCATACCGCCAATCGCCGGGCGTATTTGAGAGTTGGTCAATGTCGTGCCTCAGTGCCACTTCTCGTTGAGCGGAAGCGACTGCAGAGAGATTCGCACAGATTTTCCGGCTTGTGAATCCCTAAAATTCAACAAGTTGCAATTTCTGGACTTCAGTCCCGGCCTTTGTAGATTTCGACCAGTTTGGCCAGCATTGCCAGTGCATCGGCGCGTGGACGCTGGAAGGAATTGCGCCCGATGATCGAGCCATTGCCACCGCCATCGCGGATCGCGCGGGCATCATCGTAAACGGCATCCGTCCCTTTCGCAGCCCCGCCCGAAAATACAACGATCCTACGACCGGCGAATGAGGCATCCATGCAATGGCGCACCCGTGCTGCCTGCGTTGCTACATCAATCTTTTGCGCCTCATAGACTTTTTTCGCCTCGGGCAGCATCAGATGATTGGTGGACAGTTTGATCTTGATGATATGCGCGCCCAGCAGTGCTGCGATCTGGGCTGCATATGCTGCGACGTCAATCGCGGTTTCGCCGTCTTTGGTGATGGCCTCACCACGCGGATACGACCAGATCACCGTCGCAACACCTTTGGCCGCAGCCTCTTTGCGCATTTCGACAATTTCTTCGAACATATCAAGTTGCATGTCTGAGCCCGGATAGATCGTAAAGCCGATCGCAGCACAGCCAAGCCGCAATGCGTCACCCACCGAAGCAGTAACGGCCTGATTTTTGCCAGCAGTGTCGGACATCAGCGAATTGGCCGAGTTGACTTTCAAAATCGTCGGTATCTGACCAGCAAAAGTGTCTGCACCCGCTTCCAGCATCCCCAAGGGCGAGGCGAAGGCGTTCAAACCGGCATCAATGGCAAGTTGGTAATGGTAATGCGGATCATAACCCGCTGGGTTGACAGCATAGTTGCGTGCCGGCCCATGTTCGAAGCCCTGATCGACGGGCAAGATGATCATCTTTCCGGTACCGCCCAGTTTGCCTTCCATCAACATGCGGCACAGATTGGCTTTGACGCCGGGGGTTTCGCCTTCGTAATTGCTAAGGATCTTTTGAACGGCCTTGGTCGCGCGCATGAGGGAATTCCTTGAACTATGAACTGTCTTTTGTTGCGCTTAGTCGGGCGAATTCCATCCGGCAATATTGATTGCGCTAACGGATTGGAAAATTGGTGGAACTAGCGGCGGCGTTTCCACAATTGACCCATTATGAAAGGCATCACACGACGTGGCATCACGCGCGGCAGGAATGCAACGATCTTGTTGCCAATCCCGTGCACGTAAACTCTGCGCCCTTTGGTCATGGCAGCCCAGCCTTTGATCGCCACGCTTTCGGCAGAGGCAAGCGACATGCGGGACAAAAATGAATCGCGTTCTGCACTGTCTGCGGCGAAGAACTTTGTGTCTGTCGCTCCGGGGCAAAGGGCCGTCACGGTGACGCCGGACGATGACATTTCATTAGAAACGGCCTCGGACAGGCTTAGAAGATAAGCTTTTGTTGCATGATAGATCGCCATCTGCGGCCCTGGAAAAAACCCAGCTATGGATGCCACGTTCAGGATGCGCCCGGTGCCTTGGGCTTTCATATGCTCTGCCGCTCGCTTTAGCAAAATAGTGGCGGCGACGACGTTGACCGAAATGGACGCCGCCTCGCGCGGCCAACCATCTGGGTCGGCGAAGGCGCCATTGCGCCCAAGTCCTGCGTTGTTCACCAATACGCCAATCAGGCGGTTTGCACTGGCACGTTGCCACAAGGCTTCGACCTGTTCGGGTTCATCCAGATCGGCTGGCATCACCTCGACGGCAACGTTATAGGCGCGGCGCAATGCCTTTGCATGGGCTTCAAGCTTGTCAGCCTGTCGCGCGGTCAGGATCACATCAAAGCCGTCTTTGGCGGCAAGGGTGGCAAATTCATGCCCCAACCCTTCGGACGCGCCCGTCACCAATGCCCAGATCGCCATGTGCTACCCCATCAAAGCTGCCACGCCGGGAAGGGTTTTACCTTCCATCCATTCAAGGAAAGCACCACCTGCGGTTGAAATGAAAGTAAAATCGTCCGCTGCGCCCGCTTGGTTCAGCGCCGCGACAGTATCGCCACCCCCGGCGACGGATATCAGTTTTCCCGCGCGGGTCAGATCAGCGGCGGCTTTCGCGGCGGCATTGGTGGCCATATCGAAGGGGGTTATTTCAAATGCGCCCAGCGGGCCGTTCCAGATCAGGGTTTTACATGTCGCGAAAACATCAGTCAGCGCGGCCACAGTGGCGGGGCCTGCATCAAGGATCATCGCGTCGGCAGGGCAGGCGTTGACGGGAAGGGTATCTGATGCTGCCCCTGCTTTGAATTCCCGCGCAACGACAATGTCTACAGGCAGATGAATGGTGCAGCCAGCCACTGTCGCTTTAGCTAGAATTTCCATCGCAATCGGGGCCATTTCGCGTTCAGCCAAGGATTTGCCAACCTCAATGCTCTGCGCAACAAGAAACGTATTCGCCATACCGCCACCGATGACCAGATGATCCACGCGTGTGACCAGATTGCCCAGCAGTTCCAACTTGGTCGATACTTTCGCGCCGCCAACAACGGCCACAACGGGCCGCTGAGGCGTGCCCAACGCCGCCTCCAACGCGGCAAGTTCTTCTGCCATCAGGCGGCCTGCAAAGGACGGCAGCAGGTGGGCCACGCCTTCGGTTGATGCATGCGCGCGGTGCGCGGCAGAAAAAGCATCGTTGCAGTATAGGTCGCCAAGCGAGGCTAGGAATGCCGCCATTTGTGGATCGTTGGATTCCTCCATTGGGGTGAAGCGGGTGTTTTCCAAAAGGATCACAGCGGTTCTTGGCAAGGCGTCGATTGCCGCCCGGCTGGGGCGTTCGATGAAGGTGACAGGGTGGCCCAAGGCCAATTCCAGCGCAGGCAAAATAAGGCGCAATGACATCTCTGGCACGGGTTTGCCCTTGGGGCGGCCAAAATGTGCAAGGAGAACAACTTTCGCGCCTTTGGCCGTCAAATCCCGCAGGGTTGGCACGATCTTGTCGATCCGAGTGGCATCGGTTACCACACCGTTTTCCATTGGCACGTTAACATCGACCCGCACCAGCACGGTTTTACCGTCGACATCCATATCGTCGAGTGTTTTCCAAGCCATAATTGCGATCTCCCAAAAGTGATGGCATTGTCTCGCCGATGCTTGGACGCAGGTCAACCGATCATGCGCTTTGGCCTTTCCCTTCGCAGTCCCAAGCACTAAGTTCCGCCCAATTTGAAACAGGAGTGCCAAATGGCCGAGATAAAAGACCCTGAAAATACCATCATCATCGCGCTGAAAGACGGCGAGGTGGTGATCCAACTGCTGGCCGATGTAGCCCCAAAGCATACCGAGCGGATGAAAACGCTGGCACGGTCGGGTGCCTATGACGGCGTCGTGTTTCACCGGGTGATCAATGACTTCATGGCGCAAACGGGCGATGTGGAAAACGGCAATTCGACCAAGGGCTTCAACCTTGGCCGCGCGGGCACCGGTGGGTCGGACATGCCCGACGTGCCTGCCGAGTTTTCCAAACTGCCGCATGATCGTGGCACGATTGGCGCCGCCCGGTCATCGAACCCGAATTCCGCCAACAGCCAGTTCTTCATCAACTTCAAGGACAACCATTTCCTGAACGGTCAATACACGGTTTATGGCCGCGTCATTTCCGGTATGGAATTTGTTGACAAGATCACCCGTGGCGAACCGGCACCCAAGCCCGACATGATGATTTCGGTGAAGGTGGCAGCGGATGTCTAGATCTTTTTTTGCAGCGGCCATTTTCGCAACCGTGCTGACCATAGGGGCGGTTCAGGCGCAGGACGTGACCGACGGCCCGGGCCCGAACCTTGTGATCGAGGTGGATGGCAGCACGACCGGCACAATCGTGATTGACCTGGTCCCTGAAGTGGCCCCCAAACACGTGGCGCAGATCGTGGCGCTGGCCGAGGCCGGAAGCTATGACGACGTGGTGTTTCACCGCGTCATCGACGGTTTCATGGCACAGACCGGGGATGTACAGTTCGGCAAGGCAGGCGGATCGCCGCAAGCTGGTACGGGGCAATCCGACCTGCCGAACTTGCCCGCAGAGTTCTCGTCGCTGAGCTTTGATCGCGGTGTGATTGGTATGGCGCGTAGCCAGGATCCGGATTCGGCGAATTCGCAGTTCTTCATCATGTTTGCGCCAGCCCCGCATCTTGACGGGCAATACACCATTGTCGGAAAAGTTCTGTCCGGGATGGAGGTTGTTGACGCGATCAAGAAGGGCGAAGGCGGCAATGGCGAAGTCACTGCACCGGACCGCATGGCGAAAGTCACGGTGGTTGAGTGATTTGACCTAAGGCAGCGGGGGGTCAGCCCCCCGCAACCCCCCGGGATATTTAAGCCAAGATGAAAGAAAAGCGCGTCACTCAAGCCTGACCAGAACGTGCTTTTTCTTGCCAATCGAGACTTTGAGATCTTTGGCAAGCATGTCTGCCGTCACTGACCCGTTTGCATCCAACACCAGTTCGTTGTTGAACCTGAGGCCCTTTTCGGCGATCAGCCGCTTTGCCTCTTTCCCCGATGCGACCAGAGTGGTCGAGACGAGGAAATGCGTATTGGCCAACCCATCAGCAAGAAGGTCGCGGCTGATGGTGATCACTTGCAGGTCATCACCGACCCCGCCGCGCTCAAACACGTCGCGTGCCGTCGCCTCGGCCGCTGCCGCAGCTTGCGCCCCATGCAGCAATGATGTCACCTCATTTGCCAGCCGGATTTTAGCGTCGTTGATCTCGGACCCGCCAAGTGCGCCAAGCCTGTTGCAGTCTGATATGTCCAATTCGGTGAACAACTTCAGAAACTTTCCGACATCCGCATCGTCGACATTGCGCCACCACTGCCAGAACTCATAGGGTGCCATCCGGTCAGAATTCAGCCAGACCGCGCCATCAACGGATTTGCCCATTTTCTTGCCGTCCGCTCGGGTCACTAGCGGTGTTGTCAGGCCAAAAGCTTCGGATGCCATAACGCGCCGGATCAGGTCTGTCCCAGAGACGATATTGCCCCATTGGTCCGATCCACCCATTTGCAGGATCGTGCCATAGCGGCGGTGCAGTTCCAGATAGTCATAGGCCTGCAGCAGCATATAGTTGAACTCGATAAAGCTCAGCGATTGCTCTCGGTCCAGCCGCGACTTCACGCTTTCAAATGACAAAAGCCGGTTGATCGTGAAATGCGGGCCGATATCGCGCAAGAACTCGATATATCCCAACTTGTCGAGCCATTCGGCATTGTTGACCAAAGGCGAGTCCGTCGGCCCGTCGCCATACGAAATATACCGCGAGAAAACTGTGCGGATGCTGTCTGCATTGGCGTTGATCTGATCGACCGAAAGCATCTTTCGCATCTCGTCCTTGCCGGATGGGTCGCCGACCTTGGTCGTGCCGCCCCCCATCAACGTGATCGGCCGATGCCCGGTCTTTTGCAGCCAGCGCAGCAGCATGATCTGGACCAGATTGCCGATATGCAGCGATGAGGCCGTCAGATCAAACCCAATATAACCCGTCACCACACTCTTGGACAACCGGTCATCCAAGCCCTGATAATCGGTGCAATCTGCCAGAAAGCCGCGCTCCATCATCACGCGCATGAAGTCTGATTTTGCATGGTAGGTCATGGTTGTCTCGTGCTTTATGGGTGGTAAGCCTGCGTATAGCGGGGGCTTGGGCCAAGGGGAAGTCATGTTGAAATCGGGTGCGGTCTGGGCTTTAGGAGCTATGTCTGGCACATCGCTTGACGGCGTTGATGCGGCAATGGTGTTGACGGATGGCGGCAGTAGTCTCGACTTTGGACAAACCGAATATCGGCCCTACACCGTGTCTGAGCAGGCGGTGCTTCGTGCCGCGCTCGGATTGTGGCCCGGCGATGACGGGGTCGAAGCGGCAGCGGAGGTTGTGGAAACCGCCCATGCCGAAGTGCTGTCGCGGTTTTCCGGCGCTGAAATCATCGGTTTTCATGGCCAGACCCTTGCGCATGATCCGCGCGGTCGCGGCACGCATCAGGCGGGATCCGGGGCGGTTTTGGCTGAAGTGCTGGGAAAGACAGTCGTCTGGGATTTTCGCACCGCGGATGTGGCCTTGGGCGGGCAGGGTGCCCCTTTGGCGCCGTTCTATCATTTCGCCTGCGCCAAACACATAGGGGCCACAGCACCGTTGGCGATCCTTAATTTGGGGGGCGTCGGAAACCTGACATGGATTGATCCGCGATTTGCCACGCCAGAGGCGGATGGCGCACTGCTGGCCTTTGATACCGGACCCGCGAATGCGCCGTTGAACGATCTGATGCTGGCACGCCTTGGCTCGGAACAGGATGAAGATGGGCGGCTGGCGGGGAAGGGTTCGCCAGATGATGCAATCATCGAGGCGTTTCTGCGCCATCCCTACTTCTTCAAAATGCCGCCCAAATCATTGGACCGGAATGATTTTCATGGGCTTGTTGAAGCTGTATCAAGCCTTGGCGATGCTGATGCGGCTGCTACCCTGACGTTTGCCGCAGCTATGGCGGTGGCGCGCGGCGCTGAGCACTTTCCGAAAGCAGTAACGAAGATGCTTGTCACCGGGGGCGGGCGGCATAATGCGACGTTTATGGAGATGCTGAAAAATGTGCTGTCCTGCGCGGTGGACCCGATCGAGGCGGTTGGCCTGAACGGCGATATGCTGGAGGCGCAGGCTTTTGCCCATCTTGCAGTCCGCGTGGCGCGCGGCATGCCTACATCCTGCCCCAGCACAACGGGTGTGGCAGGTGCCGTGGGTGGCGGCCAGATCAGCCGCCCGCAGGGTTAGCGCGGTCGCGCAATGCGGCGCGGGCTTGTTGCAGCATGGACGAGGTGTAGATCAGTAAGGCCAACCAAATCATTGGAAACGCCATCATTTTCGCCCGACCGAACGGCTCGTCAAACACAAACACCGCTGTCAGAAAAATCATCGTCGGTGCAATATATTGCATGATGCCGATGGTTGAAAGCCGCAGCAGTTTTGCGCCATTGGCATAAATCATCAAGGGCACAGCTGTGACCAGGCCACAGCAAAGCAGCAAGACAGTGTCGCGCGTGATGCCAACCATGAAATGCCCGCTGCCTTGCGTTTGCAGCCAGATCACATAGCCAAAGGCTGGAACAAGCAGGATCATAATTTCAAGAAAGAAGCCCTGATTTGGTCCGATCGGCAGGGATTTTTTCAAATAAGCGTAGAAGCCCCAGCTTATGGTCAGGCCAAGTGCGGTGAATGGCAATTTGCCGTTCTCGATCGTCAGAATGCCGACTGCAACAACGGCCAGAGCGATCGCCCCCATCTGCGCGCGTGACAGGCGCTCGCCCAACAGGACAGCGCCAAGAAACACGGAGAAAAGCGGGTTGATGTAATAGCCCAGGGCAGCATCAAGTGCGCGGCCGGCCCCGATGGCCCAAACATAGATGCCCCAGTTTATGGTGATCAACACTGCGGTTATGGCTGCCATGCCCAGCATTCTGGGGTTGCGCAAAGCAATTTTCAAATCACCATATCTACCGGTGGCCCAAAGCACTGCCCCCGCAATGGGGATCGACCAGATCACCCGATGGGCTATCACCTCAGCCGGAGAAATATGTGCCAACGCCTTCATGAAAATTGGCAGGAATCCCCATAAAAGATAGGCGGTCAGTGCAAAGCCAAAGCCGCGCAAGCTGTCTTCGTTTTTGGGTGTCGGACTATTGGCCATGCGGTCCGACTACACCGCGTGCGACGCGAACACCAATCGAAAGTAGTATCGGCCAGATTTCAGCGGACAATCGACAAGGGCGGTCGATAGGCTCAGGGCTGCCGGTCTTGGGCCGACGGTTCAGCTTCGCCGTGCCAGATAGTCTTTTGTGAAGGCGACATAGCCTTCGGCGGTGATCACAAGGTTGGCTTTGATCAGGCCATGCAGGGCGGGCAGTTGATGAAACGGCACCGAAGGGTAAACATGATGCTCGACATGATAGGGCATGTTCCAAGCCAGAAGCCGCATGGCTTTGGTGGTAAAGGTCGTTCGGGTGTTTTCGAACATGTTGGCCACCCTTGGACAATCGCCATGTTCAGCCAGCAGATATAGGCGCAAGGCCGGTTGTCCGATCAGAATCGGCACAATCCAGACCCAGATTGCGGTGGGGCTTAAGAACAAGCTGGCCGCCACAGCCCCATAGCCGATCACCATGCCGAGCGCTTCACGCCGGATGCGGGGCAGGGCGGTGTGTGGAATGTATGGGGCGACACCTTTGCCCAGACTCAGCCGGATCAGCAGACGCATTTGCGCGTGCCAATAGGGTATCCCAGATACATGCCAGACCCAGGCCAGCCGGTTTTCAGGTTTGCCGCCCTCCAGTTCGGGATCGTGGCCTGCAATATTGGTCCAGCGATGATGGGCCAGATGAAAATAGCGGAACCATTCGAACGGCAGCAGAATTACAAACCCACAAAGGCGACCGACCCATTCGTTCAGCGTCTGGTTGGCGAAGGGGGTTTTGTGGGTTGCTTCATGTTCCAGCGTGAACAGAAAGATCAGCGCCACGCCTTGAAGCGGCAAAAGCGCCCACCACCCAGGTACGCGCATGGCAATCAGTGCGCCCAGGCCCAGAATAAGCCCCGCATGGCCTGCCAGATGCACCAGCCCAAGCCGATCGGATTTGGCGGTCAGGGCAGACCGGGTTTCGAAAGGCAGCGAGGATACAAATTCCTTGTGGTCCATCTATACCGCGTCACCCGATCAGGTCCCCGATTGTTTGCCTAGACTTAGTCTTTGAGGATGGATCTGCCGGCATATTCCCCGGTCTCACCCAGCATTTCCTCGATCCGGATCAGCTGGTTGTATTTCGCCAACCGGTCAGAGCGCGAGAGGGACCCGGTCTTGATCTGCCCGCAATTGGTGGCGACGGCCAGATCGGCGATGGTGGCATCCTCCGTCTCGCCTGACCTATGGCTCATCACATTGGTGTAGCGTGCGCGGTGGGCCATATCGACCGCTTGAAGAGTTTCCGTCAGGGTGCCAATCTGATTGACTTTTACCAGCATTGAATTGGCGCAGCCTTTGGCGATGCCTTCGGCCAGTCGCTTTGGATTGGTCACGAAAAGATCGTCGCCAACCAACTGGATCTTACTGCCCAACCGTTCGGTCAGCAGTTTCCAGCCCGTCCAATCATCTTCCGAACAGCCATCCTCAATCGAGAGGATCGGATAGTCTGCGGCAAGTCCGGCTAGAAAATCGACATTCTGCTCGATGGACAGCGATTTGCCTTCGCCCTTCATGTCATACTTGCCGCCCTTGAAGTACTCTGTAGCCGCACAATCAAGTGCCAGATAAATGTCCTTGCCCGGTTTGTATCCCGCTTTTTCAATCGACTTCAGAATGAAATCAAGCGCATCGCGGGCGGAGCTAAGGTTGGGTGCAAAGCCGCCTTCGTCACCGATCCCGGTGTTATGACCCGCCGCCTGCAACTCTTTCTTCAAAGTATGGAACACTTCCGACCCCATGCGGATGGCTTCGCGGATACTTTCCGCGCCAACCGGCATGATCATGAATTCTTGAATATCTATCGGGTTGTCCGCGTGTTCGCCGCCATTGATGATGTTCATCATCGGCACTGGCAACATGCGGGCAGAGGTACCGCCAACGTAGCGAAATAGCGGCTGCCCGGTAAATTCCGCTGCCGCTTTGGCAACCGCCAACGACACGCCCAGAATGGCATTCGCCCCGAGGCGTGCCTTGTTCGGCGTGCCATCCATTTCAATCATCGTACGATCAATGCCGACCTGTTCGGTGGCGTCAAAACCGACGATCTCTTCTGCAATTTCGCCATTAACGGCAGCAACGGCTTCGAGCACGCCCTTGCCCATGTAACGATTCTTGTCACCGTCGCGACGTTCATTCGCCTCATGCGCGCCGGTAGAGGCCCCCGAGGGTACAGCGGCCCGGCCCATGGCGCCGCCTTCAAGATAGACGTCAACTTCGACCGTTGGGTTGCCTCGGCTGTCCAGAATTTCGCGTGCGTGAATGTCGATAATCGTGCTCATGGGAAATACCTCTTTGGGGCGGGGCCAGTTGGGTGCTCTTTAGCGCGGCGTCGGGGTCATGGAAAGGGTGCGCTTGCGAAAGCGCTCTCGGGCGAAGGTGTATAGTCCTGATCCGATGATAAGCGCCGCACCCGACAAGGTTATGACATCAGGTTTCTCGGCAAACACAAGGGCCCCGATCACCATGGCAAACACCAGCCTTGAATATCGAAATGGCGTGATGACCGAAACCTCGCCCAGACGGGATGCCTTGGTCAAAGCCCAATACCCTGCCGTGCCCAAAAGCATGGCAGCGCAGAGATATCCGATCTCTGTGCTGGTCATCCATTGGGTATCGCCTGATACGGCCATCATTCCAAGACCCGAAAGGCCAACAGATGCACTGCCCCATGCTGCAAGCTGCACTGTCGAAATAGCCTGCGGAATGCGTCTGGTCGCGACATCGCGCGCGGACAACCCAATCACTGCAAGAACAGACCATAGCGAATTGATATCAAACCCATTCATGCCCGGACGAATAATCAAGATCACACCGCAAAGCCCCACTAGAATTGCCGTCCACCGCCGCCAACCGACGGTTTCACCCAGAAACATCGCCGCCCCAAACGAGACGACAAGCGGGGTTGCCTGAAAAATTGCAGTGGCTGACGTCAAAGGCGTTAATGCCAGAGCGGTCACGAAGGCGGCTGAGCCGATCATTTCGCCGCTGTTGCGCCATAACACAGCCGGATTCAGCGCTGCTTTGTCCCAAAACCGGGCGCCTTGCTGCCATGTCAGCACAGTGAAGACAGTCGTGCCGAACGCAGCAAGCAAGACCAAGATCTGCCCGGTCGGCACTGTTGCGGCGGCCCATTTGACAAACATGTCTTCAACGGCAAATGCCGCCATCGAGGCGACCATCAGCACGATGCCGCGCAGGTTTTCCATGTCGTCCTTTCAGAGCGTTATCTTGCAGCTGCTATCAACCCGCAGAGCTGCCTTCAACACGAAAAAGGGGCAGGCAAGCCCGCCCCCTCCCGCAATATCACCAAAGATCAGCTATAAAGATGCGGCGCTTTCACGTGGTCATGAATCGCATTCACCTGATCCTTTTCCAGATCAAGAGCCTGCGCAAAGCCGTGCAAATACTGCGCTTCGTTCTTGTTATCCAGATTGATCGCCATCAGCGACATCATATAGGCCTGCGCCTCCATCCCCCGCGGAATCTGCTTGGCCAGGCCCTCGATATCAAGAGGGGCAGCAAGCTCGGCGTTGACGAACTTCATTTCGGATTGCGATGCGTCCCCTAGTGAGGCCATCAGTTTTTGCTTCTCATCTTGGCCCAGATCACCATCACACTTGATTGCCTGGATCATGCATTTCAGCATCAGTCCCGCCGCCAGTTCCTGCGCTTGGGAAGGTTCTTCCTGTGCAGTGGCTTTGCCGGTCAGTGCCTTGTTCAGCATATCACCAAACCCGCCGCCCGCACCGCCAACTGCCGCACCGCCAAGCACGGCACCCAGCAAATCGCCCAAACCGCCGCCGCCCTGCATGCCGCCGGTGGTTTTGCTGCCCGCCGTAGCCCCGCCAAGCATGCCGCCCAGCAAATCGCCCAACCCGCCGCCGCCCGCAGCCCCGCCGCCCAGCAGATCTTCGATGCTGTTGGGTGCATTGGAACGATTTTTGGCTGACGTCTTCTTGGTAGCATTATCCGGAAGCTGATCAAACATGCCGCCCAATCCGCCGCCGCCCAAGCCGCCGCCCAAGCCGCCCATGTCTTTGGCCGACGCCGTGCCCGCGCTTGCGCGACCGCCGCCCAGAATATCCCCCATCATATCGCCTAGCCCGCCGCCCGCGCCGCCGCGTTGCGGCGAATAGCTGTCGCCCATTGGCGTCCCGCCACCGGCCGATTGACCAGATCTTCCTGCTTTGGCAAGGCTGCTGACCCCTTTGGCAACAGCAATGCCGATGGCCACTTTGGCCAAAGTTGAAACGAGGCTCATGTAACGATCCTTCTTTAAACTGATACTACCCACCCGGGGCGCGGTTGATCGGGCCCCAGCCCGCATAACTTGACGTTAGATTCGGATCCGGTCAACGCGATAGCGAAAATCGCGGTGTGCTTGACTCTGCTTCGGCGGAAAGGGACTGATCGGGGGGGCACTTCCCCGACGAAAAGGCCAGCCATGCCCCGCAAGGACCGATTAGACGCCTTTGGAGTCAGTGCCCTTTTGGCGGTACAATTATTGTTTGCGTTCAACCAAATCATCATCAAGACGGTGAATCACGGGCTGCAACCGGTTTTCTTTGCTGGGCTTCGTTCGGTTTTGGCGGTGATGTTTGTGGCGGCTTGGCTTTGGCTGCGGGGCAGGCCGCCGAGGCTTGGGCGTGCGATCGTTCCGGCGGGGTTGCTGATCGGCTTGGCGTTTTCGGCTGAATTCATCTTTCTGTTCCAGGCGTTGGACCTTACGACCGTTGGTCGCACCTCGGTGATCTTCTATTCAATGCCGGTCTGGCTGGCATTGATGGCGCATTTCGGTCTGCCGGGTGAACGGATTACCCGGATCAAGGCCGCAGGGTTGACGTTGGCTTTTGCGGGTACGGCCTGGGCCATTCTTGATCGCAGTTCAGGCGGCGCGGGCAGTTTGGCGGGCGATTTTTGTGCCTTGGCGGCGGCGGTGGCTTGGGCTGCGACTGCCTTTTTAGCGCGCAAGCCGACGATGGCGAGCGTCGGTCCTGAGATGCAACTGTTTTGGATGGTTCTGGTCTCAGCCCCGATTCTGCTGGCGGCAAGCTTGTTCTTCGGCCCATTGGTCCGCGATCTTCAGCCCTTGCATATTATGTTGCTGGTGTTTCAAGCGGGTGTTGTTGTCGCAGGGGGGTTTATTGCGTGGCTCTGGTTGCTTGCCGCCTATCCAGCCGCGACAGTGGCAAGCTTTTCGTTCCTCACGCCAATTTTCGCCCTGGCGTTGGGTGCAGTTGTGTTTTCTGAGCCACTGGAACCGGGCCTGCTGAGCGCGGCTTTGCTGGTCACTCTGGGGATCATATTGATCAATCGAAAGGCCTGATCCTGCTAGCCCGAATCGCGCCAAACGTGTGCTGCGTGATTGATCCGAATTCTGAACCCCTTGTTCCAACTGTGCGGATTGGCGCAGGTTTTGCAGCTTTTCCCGAATTGGCCCACAGGATTACGCACATCAAGCGCGCCGCGATGGCGTCGGCTGTCATATTTTCCCAGTGCTTTGGCGCAATCCTGTTCCGACGAGCGTCAAGCCGAAAAACTTTAGTTTCGGTGAATAAATTCGTTGATCACGCTTTCGAAATACGACAAATTGATGAAGTGATCTGGCGATACACCAAATGTAGTGGGCGCTAGGGCCGGGACGCTTCAAATCTAAACCGCATCTGGGAAAGATGTTGCCGCCTTTTCTGCACATGCAGGTCGGGCGCTAGATTTTTGTTGCCTGCGCCGAGGGACAAAACACGACTCGGACCGGGCGATAATCCGGCCGCAACAATGGAGACGGGGCAAATGAAGATCGAGCGCAGGTTTACTACCATTGAATCCGGCGCCTATGGCGAGATCGGGTTTTCGACCACTGTTTCAGAGATTCGTAATCCGGACGGAACCATTGTGTTCCGCAATGATGCCGTTGAAGTGCCACAGGGCTGGAGCCAGGTCGCGTCAGACGTGCTGGCGCAGAAGTATTTCCGCAAAGCAGGTGTGCCTGCCGCGTTGAAGCGCGTGAAGGAAAAGGGCGTGCCCGAATTCCTGTGGCGTTCGGTGCCGGACGAGGTCGCAATGGCCGACATGCCCGCCGAAGCGCGCACTGTGGGTGAAACATCGGCCAAACAAGTCTTCGACCGTCTGGCAGGGGCATGGACTTATTGGGGCTGGAAGGGCGGCTATTTCACCGCCGAGTCTGATGCCCGCGCGTACTATGACGAAATGCGCTTCATGCTGGCCCGCCAGATGGCCGCGCCGAATAGCCCGCAGTGGTTCAACACCGGCCTGCATTGGGCCTACGGCGTCGATGGCCCGGCGCAGGGGCATTACTATGTGGACTACCAGTCAGGCGTTTTGACTAAATCCGATTCCGCCTACGAGCACCCACAGCCGCACGCCTGCTTCATCCAATCGGTAAAGGATGATCTGGTCGGCGACGGCGGCATCATGGATCTGTGGGTGCGCGAAGCGCGTCTTTTCAAATATGGCTCTGGCACCGGCACCAACTTCTCAAGCCTGCGCGGCGCTGGCGAAAAGCTGTCAGGCGGCGGCAAATCCTCCGGCCTGATGGGGTTCCTGAAAATCGGTGACCGTGCAGCAGGTGCCATCAAATCCGGTGGCACCACACGGCGCGCGGCCAAGATGGTGATCATCGACATGGATCACCCCGATGTGGAAGATTTTATCAACTGGAAGGTGATAGAGGAGCAAAAGGTTGCGTCTTTGGTCGCAGGTTCCAAAATGCACGAACAAAAACTGAATGAAATCTTTGCCGCCATTCGCGGCTGGGATGGGTCGATCGCCGACGCCACCGATCCGGCCAAGAATGACGCGCTGAAAGCGGGCATTCGGTCTGCCAAAAAGGTAATGATTCCAGAAACCTATATCAACCGCGTGTTGCAGTATGCGCGTCAGGGTTTCAGCAGCATCGAATTTCCGACCTATGATACCGACTGGGATTCAGAGGCGTATATTTCCGTCTCTGGCCAGAATTCCAACAACTCGGTCCGCGTGACGGATGCTTTTCTGAAAGCCGTCAAGGACGATGCCGATTGGGCGCTGATCCGCCGCACCGACGGCAAGGTGGCCAAAACCATCAAAGCCCGCGATTTGTGGGATCAGGTTGGCCACGCCGCCTGGGCCTGTGCCGACCCTGGCATCCAATTCCACGATTCGGTAAACGCTTGGCATACCTGCCCCGAAGATGGCGCGATCCGGGGATCAAACCCCTGTTCGGAATACATGTTCCTTGATGATACCGCCTGTAATCTCGCGTCGATGAACCTGCTGAACTTTTATAAAGACGGCAAGTTTGACAACGTGGCCTATATCCACGCCACACGCCTGTGGACTGTGACTTTGGAAATTTCCGTGATGATGGCGCAGTTTCCATCCAAGGAAATCGCCCAACGGTCTTATGATTTCCGCACGCTTGGCTTGGGTTATGCCAACATCGGCGGCTTGTTGATGAACATGGGCCTTGGCTACGATTCAAAAGAAGGCCGCGCTTTGTGTGGTGCTCTGACCGCACTTATGACCGGCGTTTCCTATGCCACATCGGCCGAGATGTCGCGCGAACTGGGCGCTTTCCCCGGCTATGCCAAGAACGCCAAGCACATGCTGCGTGTCATTCGCAACCACCGTGCTGCGGCGTATTCCAAGAACGCTTACGAAGACCTGAACGTAAGTCCTGTGGCGCTGGATCACGCGAACTGTCCCGACCAAACCCTTGTATCCCTTGCAAAATCCGCATGGGACGAAGCGTTGGCTTTGGGCGAAGCACACGGCTACCGCAACGCCCAAACCACCGTGATCGCCCCAACTGGCACCATCGGTCTGGTGATGGATTGCGACACCACGGGGATCGAGCCTGACTTCGCGCTGGTAAAGTTCAAGAAGCTGGCCGGCGGCGGTTATTTCAAGATCATCAACCAATCGGTTCCTGCCGCACTCGAAACGCTTGGCTACGGTACCGCGCAATCGGCCGAAATCGTGGCCTATGCCGTGGGTCACGGATCCATCGGCAACTGCCCCGGCATCAACACATCATCGCTGATCGGCCACGGCTTTGGCCCGCGCGAGTTGGAAAAGATCGAAGCAGCCCTGCCATCGGCCTTCGACATCCGTTTCGTGTTCAACCAGTGGACGCTGGGTGAGGATTTCTGCAAAGGCACGCTGGGCATCCCAGCAGAAAAGCTGACCGACCCGACGTTTGACCTGCTGCGGCACCTTGGTTTCACCAAAGCCCAGATCGATGCAGCGAATGACCATGTTTGTGGCACCATGACACTGGAAAACGCACCTTTCCTGAAGCCCGTGCATTACAGCGTTTTCGATTGCGCCAATCCTTGCGGCAAAACCGGCAAGCGGTATCTGTCTGTCGATGCCCACATCTACATGATGGCGGCGGCGCAGTCTTTCATCTCGGGTGCTATTTCCAAGACCATCAATATGCCAAATTCGGCGACGATCGAGGAAACCTTGGCAGCCTATGAGCTTAGCCATTCGCTGGGCATCAAAGCCAACGCGCTATACCGCGATGGGTCGAAACTGAGCCAGCCTTTGGCTTCGGCCTTGGTCGAGGATGACGAGGAAGCTGAAGAAATCCTCAGCACAGGCAGCAACCACGAAAAGGCGATGGTCATCGCCGAAAAGATCGTGGAACGCGTCATCATCAAGGAAATCGTGCGCAGCAACCGTGAAAAGCTGCCAGAGCGCCGCAAGGGCTATACCCAAAAGGCCATCGTCGGCGGCCATAAGGTGTATCTGCGCACCGGCGAATACCGTGATGGCAAGCTGGGCGAGATTTTCATCGACATGCACAAGGAAGGTGCGGGCTTCCGCGCCATGATGAACAACTTCGCAATCGCCGTTAGCGTCGGCCTGCAATACGGTGTTCCGCTTGAAGAATTCGTCGATGCCTTCACCTTCACCAAGTTCGAACCGGCAGGCATGGTGCAGGGCAATGACAGCATCAAGAACGCAACCTCGATCCTGGATTACATCTTCCGCGAGCTGGCCGTCAGCTACCTTGACCGCACCGATTTGGCGCATGTCAAACCCGGCGGCACCTCGTTTGATGATCTGGGGCGCGGCGAAGATGAAGGCAAACGCAACATCACGGAGCCAGCCGAGGCCAACGCTTCACTTGATTTCCTGAAGCAGATCAGCTCGACCGGATACCTGCGCAAACGCGTGCCGCAAGAACTGGTCGTGCTGCAAGGCGGCATGGGCGGCACGGCTCTGGCGGGCAACTTTGATCCCGTCGCTACGCTGAATATGCTGGTGCCGGAAACCACCTATACCGCCGGGGCGACCGCCCTTGCCACCGGAACTGTCAGTATGGACCTGCGCACCAAAGCCAAGATGCAAGGCTATGAAGGCGATCCTTGTGGCGAATGCGGCAACTACACGCTGGTGCGCAACGGGACCTGCATGAAGTGCAATACCTGCGGCGGAACAAGTGGGTGTAGCTGAAACGAGAGAAACACAGCTGAGGAGAAGGGGGCCATTGGGCCCCTTTTTGCTTTATTTGACGCCCGTCTAGTCAGGCCATGATGGACATCTACAATGAAGGCATTTCGCGCCGATTGCGACCTTGCCAATTACGGAACCAGGGTCAAAGCGAGCACTGCCCACGCAAACAAAGCCGGGTTTGGTATGGGATCGTCAGAATTGTCCTGTTGCGGGTCAGAACCAGCATCTTGCAGGTGGCAGGACGATATAGGATGATCCGGGCGCAGGGTCAGGCTATACAGGGTCAAAGCTTGGTCGGGGTGCATTTGGAACTGACGCAAAACCGGGATGAAGTGAGGTCACGTTCGGAACCGGATGTGAAGGCAAGGGGCAAAGGATGATACGTGGATTCCTATCAGGCGTATTTTGGGGATCGTTGATCGCCGCCTTGGGGTTGGGGACTGTGTCACAACTTTCCTCGCCCCCGGTTGCGCGTATCGAAGCGGAGGTCTCAACTGCGGCTCGCGCCAAACCGACCGACGCAACGGCAACGGCCGTTGCAGACAGCGTGCCCGAACCAACCGATGTAGTAGCCCCCCCGCCAGAAACGGCTGCTGGCGGCGCTTTGATCAAACCCGCCGATGCCCTTTCCGCTGATCCTGTCGCAACTGGCACAACCGCGACCGATCCAGCACCGACTGACGAAGCGCCGGTAAAGCCAGTGACGACGGAGGTTGAGGCGCTTGCGCCACCTGCCGGGTCAGAATTTGCCAAGCCTTTGCCCGATCTTGATCCCGTCGCGCCCGCTAAGGAGGACGGGGCCGCACCGGCTGTTGATGATGCCGGGACTTTGGTGGCGCCCGCGTCAGAAGCGGCAACGGCCACAGATGGAACCGCTGCGGCACCCGAAACGGGACTTGATGCGCCCAAGCCGTTGGTTGCTGCGCAAGACAGCCCTGACGCGGAATCCTTGCCGAA
>JANNSG010000185.1:0-31991 GCA_031402355.1 Pseudorhodobacter sp.
GATGCGGGAATTGGGAACCCCCGCCTCGCGCAGCACATTGGCCACAGACACGGCGCGGCGCTGCGACAGGTCCTGGTTGTAGGCCGAGGATCCGGTATCATCAGTATGTCCGACGATCTCTATCTGGCTGCTGGGATATTGCTGCAGATTGGCGGCAATTGCTTTGATGTCGCGGGTAAGGTCTGGTCGCAGGGTTGCGCTGTCGGTCGTGAACAGCAGGTCTTGCGGCATGTTGACCACCAGATACTGGCCGTTGTTGGTGACAGTAAAGTTGCCGTTCACCGCCCGCAGATCGGCGGCTTGTTTATCCAGGTTGGAACCGATTGCGCCGCCGATGGCGGCCCCGACTGCCGCCCCGACAGCTGCTTTGGCCAGGCTGTTGTTGTCGCTTCTGGCACCGATAAAGCCGCCAAGAAGCGCGCCGGTAACAGCGCCGCCCTTGGTGCGCGCATTGGGATCGTTCGGGAAGGCATTGGGATCGACCGTGCAGGCCGAAAGCCCCAAAATGCCGATGGTTGCCATGATCAGTGGGGTCTTGCGGTTCATATCTGCTGCCTCGTTTCAGGGGCCCGTTTGCCGGGCTTGTGCAGCCTTATAGCAATGCGCGCATTCCTGCGAAAGGCCGCGGGTTTGCGCGGCAGAATTCCGCGCATCACATCTCTGTGCGGGCGGCCTCCCATGCCAACATCGCGCGTTTCACCGGCAGACCCCAATGATAGCCGCCAAGCCCACCAGATTTGCGCATCGCGCGGTGGCACGGGATCAGCCAGCTTATCGGGTTACGCCCAACAGCGGTGCCAACCGCGCGCACGGCATTGGTGTGGCCAACCGCACGGCCAAGTTCGGAATATGTGGTGACATGCCCGCTGGGAATCTGCAAAAGCGCCTCCCATACCTTGATCTGAAACGGGGCGCCGATAAGGTGCAGCCGGGTTGCAGAAAGGTCGCCATTCCCAAATGCAGAGGCAATGTAGGGTGCGACAGTTGCATCATCGCGTAGGTAGTCGGCCTTGGGCCAGCGTGACGTCATATCCGCCATTGCGACGTCAAATCCGCCTTCATCAGTAAAGGCCAATCCGCAAAGGCCGCGATCCGTGGCCATAGCCAGCGCTTGCCCAAAGGGTGTTGGGAACAGGCCCCAGGATATGGTCAACCCTTCGCCGCCGCGGGCATAGTCGCCGGGGCTCATCGCTTCCCATTTCAGGAACAGATCGTGCAGTCGCCCACCACCGGAAAGCCCGGCTTCATGCGATGTTTCCAGCACGGAAAACCTGTCTGCCAGCAGTCGCTTTGCATGATCCAGCGTCAGGTATTGTTGATACCGTTTCGGCGATACGCCGACCCACTGCGAAAACACACGTTGAAAGTGTGCCGCGCTCATCCCCATGCGGGTGGCAAGATCGTCCAGTGTCAAACTTGGGCCTGCGTCATCGATATGGCGCAGGGCGCGGGCGATCACGGCATAATGATAGGCGGGTGCGTCGCGAGAATCTGACATAATGCTCTCCTTGATCCGCAAGATAGGTCGACTTACCACCCTTCGCGACCCGAAAACTGCGCCTTCTGCCTTGCCGGGTGGCGGTGACTGATGCATATCGCAATCATGGCCAGCCAGCTTCCCTACAGTGCGATGCAAGCGATCTTTACGACGTTTCAGGCGTTAGAACCTGAACCGAAGGGGGAATTGCATCATTTGAACGCCTATACGCTGGTCGTGGCTGTGGCCCTATCGGCGCAGGCGACCGATGTTGGGGTGAACCGGGCCACGGGGCCGCTGTTTGCCGTCGCTGACACGCCGGAGAAGATGCTGGCTTTGGGCGAAGAGACGCTGATCCAGTACATCAAGACCATCGGCCTTTACCGCAATAAGGCGCGCCACGTGATGCGCCTTAGCCAGATCTTGGTCGATGACTATGGCGGTGAGGTGCCATCGTCTCGCGCGGCACTGATCTCGCTGCCGGGGGTGGGGCGCAAGACCGCAAACGTGGTGTTGAACATGTGGTTTGGCCAACCGGCACAGGCCGTGGATACGCATATCTTTCGGCTTGGCAATAGGTCTGGAATTGCGCCGGGCCGCGACGTGGATGTAGTTGAGCGTGCCATTGAAGATCATGTGCCCGCCGAGTATCAGCTGCACGCGCATCACTGGATGATCCTGCATGGCCGCTACATCTGTGTGGCGCGCAAGCCAAAGTGTGGTATCTGCCCAATCCGCGAGCACTGTCTTTTTGAGGATAAAACCGAATGAAATCCTATCAGGTTGTTGGCATAGGCAATGCTGTTGTCGATGTGTTCGCCCAAGTTGACGACAGTTTCGTCGAGCTGATGGGTATTGAGAAAGGCATCATGCAGCTTATTGATCGTGAACGCGGAGAACTGCTTTACGCGGCGATGGAAAGTCGCGTGCAGGCAGCAGGTGGATCCGTTGCCAATACCTTGGCAGGGCTTGGCAATCTCGGCCTGACCACAGCGTTCATCGGGCGCGTGAATGATGATGCTCTGGGTCGCTTCTACGCGCGAAGCATGAATGAGAATGGCACGGATTTCGTTAATCTGCCCGTTCAAAACGGTGAGTTGCCCACCTGCCGATCGATGATCTTCGTATCGCCAGACGGCGAGCGGTCGATGAACACCTATCTGGGCATTGCAGCCGAACTTGGTCCGGTAGATGTGCCCGATGATGTAGCGGGCAACGCGGAAATCCTGTTTCTGGAAGGCTATCTTTACGACAAACCAAAGGGAAAACAGGCGTTTGAACGGGCTGTTCAGCTTTGCCATGCCTCAGGGGGCAAGGCAGGCATCGCCCTGTCGGACCCGTTCTGTGTGGATCGGCATCGGAGTGATTTTCGGCGTCTGGTCAAGGACCTCGACTATGTAATCGGCAACGAACATGAATGGTCGTCGCTTTACCAAACCGATCTGTCGTCGGCATTGGAACAGGCAGCGGCAGACTCGGGCTTTGTGGTCTGCACCCGGTCCGGCCATGATGTGATCGTGCTGCGCGGCGACGAACAGGCCGTGGTTCCCGTGCGCCGCATCGTGCCCGTCGATGCGACAGGAGCGGGGGATCAGTTCGCGGCGGGCTTTCTTTATGGCATGGCATCAGGGCAAAGCCTTGCCAACTGCGGCCGCATGGGATGCGTGGCGGCGGCCGAAGTGATCAGCCATTTTGGCGCGCGCCCTGAAACTGATCTGAAGGCACTCTTCCGCAAAGAAGGGCTTGTCTGAGCGAGGGTCTACTCGCCCAGCTTTGCGTGCACTTCTGCCAGATCAACCGGGCCTAGCGGCATTTTGTTGGCGGGATTTTCGAAATCATAATTGAACAGTTGAAAATCGCGTTTGTAGATTTCCCATATCAGATGCCGCGACAGATCGTCAAAATAGTCTTCGACCGGATGCAGCCGTTTTGGGCCGTGCCCTTCGCTTTCGTTGAACTTCGGGATTTTCTTGAGGTTCACCTTGTGCTTGGTCTTGATGTTGTTCAGGACCGCCTGCATCCCTTCGTCAAACGCTTCGGTGAAGAAGATATGATCATAACGGCCGCCGTTCTGGATATAGGTCGAGACATGGCCCGACATCGCTGACCAATGGATGTCAGGCTCCATCGGTTTGCGCCACCGGATGGTATCGCGCGCAAACAGCAAGAACCGCCGGAATGAGGCGATCTGGTCAAATTCGTCGGTGCCGTCATCGCCACCGACGTCGATGCCGTATTTCTGTGTAAGCAAGGGCACCATATTGCCGCGATAGCGTTTGCCATTGCGTTGAACACCGCAGATCTTGTCAAAGAAAGACGACAGGATGCGCGTGTAGGGATTGCGCACGCAAGTGAAAGCATAGGACACATGCCCCCTGACATTGCTTTCGATCTTTGGCTGGCTTGCCTCGATAGCCCACTTGTGCATGCCGCCGGTTGCGTCATGGATATCGCCTTCATAAAATGTGCCATGATCGGAATAGTACATTATCTGGCCAATCGAAGAGCAGGCACATTTTGGCACCACGCGGTAAACCATGCTTTCGCTTTCCGTCATCCAGGTGCCGGGAAACCCCATGAATATCCTACCTATTGTTGTCGCTTGCCCGGGTCTGGGCAGTCCGGAACTATTGCACCCAAAGAAGCAAACAAACACTGTATTTTCAATGGCTGATAAAGCTATCTATGGAAACAATGCGCAGAAGTCAGCTAGCAGAGTTCACTGAATGGCAAAAATCGCCTATATCCTGTTGTGTCACAAAGATCCGGACGGCATCATCGCGCAGGCCGAACGGCTGACCGCGACCGGCGATTTTCTGGCTGTGCATTTTGATGGTCGCGCCAAAATGGCGGATTTCGTGCGTATCCGCAAAGCGTTGGCCGGAAACCCCGCCGTCACCTTCGCCAAGCGCCGCGTCAAATGCGGCTGGGGCGAATGGAGCCTGATTGCCGCGACGCTTCTGGCTGTCGAGGCGGCGGTTGAAGCCTTTGCGCAGGCCACCCATTTCTACATGTTGTCGGGCGACTGCATGCCGATCAAATCATCGGAATATGTTCATGAATTTCTGGATCTGACGGAAGTTGACTATATCGAAAGTTTCGATTTTTTCAATTCGGACTGGATCAAGACCGGCATCAAGGAAGAGCGGCTGATCTACCGGCATCTGTTCAATGAACGTGGTCAGAAACGGTTGTTCTATGCCTCGATGGCGCTGCAAAAGCGGTTGGGTCTGACCCGACAGGTGCCTTCCGACATTCAGATGCAGATCGGCAGCCAATGGTGGTGTTTGCGCCGCCAGACCATCGAAGCGATCCTAGAATTTTGTGCCAAGCGCCGCGATGTCATGCGGTTTTTCCGCACCACATGGATCCCTGATGAGACGTTCTTTCAGACCCTGGTCGGCCATCTGGTGCCAGAGGCAGAAATCAGATCGCGCACGCTGACGTTCCTGATGTTTTCCGACTATGGTATTCCGGTCAGCTTTTATGACGATCAATATGATCTTCTAACCAGTCAGGATTATCTTTTTGCCCGCAAGATCTCGCCCGAGGCTGTGGCATTGAAAGAGCGGCTGGGCAAGCTTTACACCGCCAAAGGGGCCGAGTTTGTTATTTCCGGCGAAGGCCGGAGCCTATATCGGTTTCTGACCGGACGGGGCCGCATCGGCCGGCGTTTTGCGCCAAGGTTCTGGGAAACCGAAAGCAGTCTTGGGCGGGGGCGGACTTTGCTGATGGTCACTTGCAAGAAATGGCATGTGGCCAAGCGGCTGGTAGACCGGGTCCGCAAGGTGACCAACCTGCCATGTGTCGATTACCTGTTCAACGAAGCCGACACCGAACTGCCCGATCTTGGCGGCATTCAGACCACCCTGGAAAAACGCACCCGGCACAGGCGGGCGGTCGTGCGGATGTTGTTTGAGACATGGGCGACCGACCGGCTGGTGATTTGCATTGATCCGTCGAATGTCGATCTGATGCAGGATTTTTATTCCGACAAATCCGATGTCCGCCTGCTGGAAGTTGACTGCGAGTTTACCGATGACTTTCTGATCGGCCATGCGCGCCGTGTCGGTCTGGCGGGGGCCACGACCCCGCAAGGAACAATCGACCGTCTGTTGCCGACCATTCGCTACGATGTGCGGTTCGAATCCGATCGCCTGCGTGACGCGAATTTTGAGCAGTTCTATGTGATGCGTCAATCTGCCAGTCTTGACGAAAACACCCTGTCTGTGGCCGGGTTTCTGGGCGTCACGGAAGCGAAAGCCCGTGAAGTTCTGGATACCGACTATCTATTTGTGGATTGAAACATGCCCTACAACTATGACGCCCAGAACATTTTTGCCCGCATTTTGCGCGGTGAAATTCCCAATAAAACGGTGATGGAAACGTCACATACTTTGGCGTTTCATGACATTGGTCCGCAAGCGCCTTTACATGTGCTGGTCATCCCGAAGGGGGCCTATGTGAACTTTGATCATTTCGCCGCTGAAGCATCGGCGGATGAACTGGTTGATTTTCACCGAACTGCGGCAAAGATCGTGGCGCAGTTGGGCGTTGTCCCGGGCGCGGGTGACGCGGGCTACCGCACCATTTCCAATGCCGGGGATCACGGCCATCAAGAGGTGCCGCATTATCACATGCACATTCTGGCTGGGCGTCCGTTGGGGCCGATGTTGATCAAGGTTTGATGCCAAGAAATCCGCAGGTTTCGGGTCGGCACTTAAGTACACGCGGTGGTATGTGACGGGAAAAAAAGGAGCGTTCCATGACCATCCATTTCACCCCGATCCCGACCGCAATTGTGCGCGCTTATCAGGCTGGCGGGCCAGATGCCAACGGGCAGGTGCCTGAACGGGTGGTAGCCCTTGGCACGGGAAACCCCTGTCGCCACTGCCTGACGATGATCCCTGAAGGGGCGGGAATGCTGGTTCTGGCGCATCGCCCGTTTCCTAGCCCCCAGCCCTATGCGGAACTTGGGCCGATCTTTTTGTGCGCTGATGCCGAGGCATGCCATGCGCCAGAGGAAAGCTCAGTTTTGCCAGCCATGCTGGCCTCACCTGATTACATCGTGCGAGGATACGGCGCCGATGAGCGTATCGTTTATGGCACCGGCGGCGTTGTGACGACGGATCGGATTATTGCTGAGGCCAAAGCCAAATTGGCCGATCCGAACGTGGCCTATGTGCATGTCAGGTCAGCGCGCAACAACTGCTATCAAGTCAGAATTGACCGGGCTTAAGCGGGCGCGAAAGAATTTCCAGTCGAAGTATTCCGGGGCGCAGCCCTTAATGTGCCGCCGCCCAGTTTGCGCCCTGACCCGCCTCAACTGTCAGTTTGACCGAAAGCCTTACCGCCGGATCAGCAGCCCCTTCCATCACATCGCGCGCCACCGGGATCAGCGCATCAACTGCATCTTCGGCCACCTCAAACAGAAGTTCGTCGTGCACCTGTAGCAGCATCTTGGCATCGATCCCGGCAATCGCGGCTGGCATGCGGATCATCGCGCGGCGGATTACATCGGCAGCGGTGCCTTGGATCGGCGCATTGATGGCGGCACGTTTGGCAAAACCGGCTTGCGGGCCTTTGGCGTTGATTTCCGGCGTGTGGATTTTGCGACCAAACAACGTTTGCACATAGCCATGCGCTTTGGCGAAGGCGACAGTATCGTTCATGTATTCCTTGATGCCGGGGAAGCGTTCGAAGTACCGGTCGATGAACCCCTGCGCCTCGGCGCGCGGAATGCGCAGGTTGCGCGCCAGACCAAAGCCGGAAATGCCGTAGATGACGCCAAAGTTGATCGCCTTGGCCTGACGGCGGATCATCGGGTCCATGCCTTCCAGTGGCACGTTGAACATTTCGGACGCAGTCATCGCGTGGATATCAAGTCCATCGGCAAAGGCCTGTTTCAGTGCCGGAATATTGGCGACATGCGCCAGAATGCGCAGTTCAATCTGGCTGTAATCAAGGCTGACCAGAACCCTGCCTTTGGGGGCCACAAACGCCTCGCGGATACGGCGGCCTTCATCGCTGCGAATCGGGATATTTTGCAGGTTCGGGTCGGTGGAGGCCAGCCGCCCGGTGACCGCCCCGGTGATGGAATAGCTGGTATGAACCCGGCCGGTTTCGGGGTTGATATGGTCTTGCAGCGCGTCAGTATAGGTGGATTTCAGCTTGGCCAACTGCCGCCAATCGAGCACCCGGCCCGGCAATTCGTGTTCAGTGGCAAGGTCTTCCAGAATATCTGCGCCAGTGGCGTAGGCCCCGGTTTTGCCCTTTTCGCCGCCGGGCAGCGACATCTTGTCAAACAGAATTTCACCCAGTTGTTTCGGCGAACCGACATTGAATTTTTCGCCCGCGAGGCTGTGAATTTCATCCTCAAGCCCCGCCATTTTCTGCGCGAATGCGTTCGACATGCGCGATAGGGTGTCACGGTCCACCTGAATGCCTGCCATTTCCATCGCGGCCAGAACGGGCACAAGCGGGCGCTCCAGCGTCTCATAGACCGTGGTGACCTTTGCCTCGTGAAGCTTGGGCTTGAACGTTTTCCACAGCCGCAAGGTCACATCGGCATCTTCAGCGGCGTATTTCACCGCCTCGTCAATTGGCACGCGGTCAAAGGTGACCTGTGACTTGCCAGACCCCAGAAGCGTTTTGATCGAGATCGGCGCGTGGCCGAGGTATTCTTCCGACAGCGCGTTCATGCCGTGCATATGCAGCCCCGCATGCATGGCGTAAGACATCAGCATGGTGTCGTCTATCGGAGCGACCGTCACGCCGTGGCGCGCGAAAATCTTGGCGTCGTATTTCATGTTCTGGCCGATTTTCAGGATGCCTGCATCTTCCAGCACGGGTTTCAGCAAGGCCAGAGCCTGTTCCAGCGGCATCTGGCCGGGGCTTAGGTCTGACGACCCAAACAGATCGCCGCCGCCCTGTTTGTGACCCAGCGGAATATAGCAAGCCTTCCCCGCCTCAACGCACAGCGAAATCCCCACCAGTTCGGCGCGCATTTCGTCAAGACTGGTGGTTTCGGTATCAACCGCCACATGGCCCTGTTCAACGATGGTTGTGATCCAGCGGTTCAGCGCGTCTGCATCGCGGACGCATTCGTAACCAGAATGGTCAAACGGCAGGTCGCTGACATGAAAATTATTCGTACGAATAATTTTCGGCTCCCCCGCCACAGGCGCAATAGCCGCGACGGGCACGGCGACTTTCAGACTGGTCGCCACCCGCTGCGTCAGGGTGCGAAATTCCATCAGGTTCAGAAAACCCAGCAGGGTATCCGCATCGGGCTGTGCGACCTCTAGGCTTTCCAACGTAAAATCAATCGGCATGTCGCAATCCAGCGCCACAAGGCGTTTGGAAATGCGGATCAGATCGGCATTGTCCACCAACGCCTCGCGCCGTTTGGGTTGTGGAATTTCGCCTGCGCGGGCCAACAAGGTTTCCAGATCGCCGAATTCCTGGATCAGCAAGGCGGCGGTCTTGATGCCTATGCCCGGCGCGCCCGGCACGTTATCAACCGAATCCCCAGCCAGCGATTGCACATCGACCACGCGGTTCGGGGCCACGCCGAATTTTTCGAACACCTCATCTGGTCCGATGCGTTTTTGCTTCATCGGGTCGAACATTTCCACCCCGTCACCAACCAGTTGCATCAGGTCTTTGTCGGATGAAATGATGGTCACCGCCCCGCCAGCATCGCGCGCGCGGCAGGACAAAGTGGCGATGATGTCATCCGCCTCGAACCCCTCTGTTTCAATACAAGCGATGTTGAAAGCGCGGGTGGCATCGCGGGTCAGCGGGAATTGCGGGCGCAGGTCTTCGGGCAATTCTGGGCGGTTGGCTTTGTAGTCGGGGTAAATGTCGTTTCGAAAGGTTTTCGACGAATGATCGAAGATCACCGCCACATGTGTCGGCGCGTCGCCCGATTTGTTGCCTTCCAGATAGCGGAACAGAATGTTGCAAAACCCCGCCACCGCGCCCACCGGCAAGCCATCTGATTTGCGCGTCAAGGGCGGCAGCGCGTGGTAGGCGCGGAATATATAGGCAGAGCCGTCGATCAGGTGCAGATGATGGCCCTTGCCGAATGTTGAGGTCATTGCGGCATTCCTTGTAATCGCGGGTGCTTTGGGGAAGTATTCGCATGATCTTGGCCGTGCTGCCAGCCACCGAATTCACCCGGTGCTCGGAATCACGGCGATGCGAGGGTGTGATGCGCAAAGTTGGTCGGGGGATTCTGGGATTTTTTGCAGGCTTTGTGGCGGGTGCAGCCATCACATTGGCCGCCTGCATCGCTGCCGCGTATCTTTTTGACATTTCGCAGTTTGAAGGCGCCTATGCGATGGGCGTGTTTTTCGGCTGGATGCCGCTGGGTGGTGCCGTAGGTGGCATCATCGGGGCGATTTGGGCGATAGCCCGCCGCTAAATCTGCACCGATTGTTCAATGATCATCATGCGCATGCGCCCGGTCAATCTGATACCGCTTGTCGCAATAGCCGCACTCAACCCAGCCGCGCTCGGCCGGGATGGTCAGCCAGACACGGGGATGTCCCAACGCGCCTTCGCCGCCATCGCAGGCGACTTTCCATTTGGTCACAATCTCGGTTTCGGGGGCTGAATTTGGCATCTGGAATTCCTTGGCTCGGCATGGGGTCAGTCTAGCGATCGTTGGGCGGGGGGCAAGGGTTCTGGCCTATGTGCCCATGGGTTGGGTGCGGCCCTTGAGTGCGCCAAGCCAAGCCAGCCCCTGTGCTGTGGTCTTGGCCGGAAAATACTCGGCTGCGAGCCAGCCATCATAGGCCATGCTGTCCAGATCGGAGCAGAGCCCGGTCAAATCAAACCCGCCGCCGCCCGGTTCGGACCGGCTCACGAGACCCGATATCTGAACATGGGTGACCCGATGCGCGTGCTTTTTCCAGACCATATCCGCGTTGCCATGCAAACGAACAGCGTGCCAGAGGTCAAATTGCAAGCCCAAGCGCGGCAGGCCCAGATCATCAATCAGGCGCGCCGCCTGATCAAAATCGTTCAGAAAATAGCCCGGCATATCAACCGGGTTCAAGGGCTCTATCGTCAGGCCAAGATCTGGCGCCTGTGCTGCGGCCCATGCCAAATTGTCAAGGTAGGTCTGTTCGGCGACAGGACCGCGCGCGATACCGGCCATGACATGAATGTTCTGCGCACCCAAACGGGTAGCAAGATCGGCCGCTTTCAGAAAACTGCTGCGAAACCGGTCTTCGCTGCCCGGCACCGCGGCGTGGCCGCGTTCTCCGGCGGCCCAATCGCCCGGCGGCGTGTTGATCAACGCCAGCGGAATACCCGCCAGAGCCGCCTGCCACTCCTTGGCGGAATGGTCGTAGGGAAACAGCACCTCTACCCCGTCAAAGCCCGCGTTATGGGCATGCCGGGGCCGCGACAGCACAGAGCTTTCGGTGAACATCATCGTCAGATTGGCGGCAAAACGGGGCATCAGGACAGCTCGGCTGACGGAATGATCGGAAAAAATACGCCATCCGACCAAAGGCCAAACCAATCGGCGCCCTGATGGTGTTCGTGCTGGCACATCTCAATGAGCCGATAAAAGGACTTGCGGTCGATCAGAGCCTCCAGATTTGCGCGGATCAGGATATAGGGTGAAGGTTCCCCGGAAATTTCGTTGCGGTCTACCCGAAGCGGGTGGGCCGTGCCAGCCGTCACTGTATCACCGACTTGGGTGATGAATGTCACGCGCTGGTTGTGGTCTTTGCCGATCACATCAAGGTCAATGGCCAGAAAAGGCGCGTCTTCAACCAAGATTCCTACTTTTTCAACCGGGGTGACGAGGAAATAGCTGTCTCCCTCGCGCTTGATGATCGACGAAAACAGTTTGACCAGCCCAGGTCTTCCGATTGGCGTGCCAAGGTAAAACCAGGTGCCGTCGCGTGCGATGCGCATATCTATATCGCCGCAAAACGGCGGATTCCACAAATGCAGCGGTGGCGGGCCCTTCCCCGTCGCTGCCCCCGCCGAGGCAAGAACGGAGTCCGCAGTTGGTTTCACAATCATTTGTCTGCTTTGGCCTTTTGCCGTTTGTGCCGGACGCTAAGTTTCGGTCTAATGGGGTATATATGGTTTGAAGGAGCATTGTCATGGCCGATCCCACACCTTTGATCGCCGAGATCGAAACCCTTGGGGGCAAGTTGGCCGAGGCCAAGGCCAGCATCAACCGCCGTTTCATCGGGCAAGAAAAGGTGGTCGATCTGGTGCTGGGGGCAATGCTGTGCGGTGGCCATGCTTTGCTGGTGGGTCTGCCCGGCCTTGGCAAGACGCGTCTGGTGGATACGCTGTCAACGGTTATGGGCCTGAAAGGCAGCCGCATTCAGTTTACGCCCGATCTGATGCCCGCCGATATTTTGGGGTCCGAAGTGCTGGATACTGCAAGTGACGGAAGCCGCGCATTTCGATTCATCGAAGGTCCGGTGTTCTGCCAATTGCTGATGGCGGATGAGATCAACCGCGCCTCCCCCCGAACTCAGTCGGCGCTATTGCAAGCGATGCAGGAACGCGAGGTAACCATCGCGGGCCAGCACCGCCCGCTTGGCCGCCCGTTCCATGTGTTGGCTACGCAGAACCCGATTGAACAGGAAGGCACGTATCCGCTGCCCGAAGCGCAGCTTGACCGGTTTCTGGTTCAGGTGGATGTCGAGTATCCTGATAGGGCGACTGAACGTGATATCCTGATTGCGACCACTGGGGCAGAGGAGGCGGCAGTTTTGCCGGTCTTCGCCGCAGATGAATTGCTGGCTGCGCAGGCAGTGCTGCGCCGGATGCCGGTTGGCGACAAGGTGGTCGAGGCTATCCTTGATCTGGTGCGCGCCTGCCGACCCGGCGAGGTGGAAGGAAGCGCGCTGGATGGCTCGCTTGGCTGGGGCCCGGGCCCGCGGGCGGCGCAGGCCCTGATGCTGACTGTGCGGGCGCGGGCGCTGCTGGAGGGCAGGCTTGCGCCGTCAGTCGCAGATGTTGCGGCGCTGGCGCGGCCTGCATTGACGCACCGGATGTCTTTGTCTTTTGCCGCCCGGGCGCGGGGCGAGACCTTGCACAGCATCATAGACCGCGTGGCGACCCGGGTCTTGGGCCTTGAGACGGCTGCATGACCCTGACTGACGCCTCACTACGCTCACGTGCCGAAGCGCTGGGCCAGTCTTTGCCCGCCTTGCTGGCATCGGCTGAACATCTGGCGTCAACTGTGATGCTGGGTGAACATGGTCGCAGGCGGGCAGGAATGGGCGATGAATTCTGGCAATATCGCCCGGCACATGCAGGCGATCCGGCGCGGTTGATCGATTGGCGCAGATCGGCGCGGTCAGACGCGCATTTCGTGCGTGAACGGGAATGGCAGGCGGCGCAATCGGTGTCGCTTTGGGTGGACCCGTCAAAATCAATGGGGTTTACCGGGGATAGGTCCCGTGCTCCAAAAGCCGATCGAGCGCGCCTGCTGGCGTTGGCGCTTGCAGTTTTGCTGCTGCGTGGCGGCGAACGGGTTGGTCTTGCAGGCGATGCAGCACCGCCCCGGTCTGGCCGCGCACAGCTATTGCGATTGTCCAATGCGTTGGAGAGTGCTGACGCTGCTTCCGACTATGGGTACCCTGATGCGCGGGGGCTGGTATCGCATGGCCGCGCGGTATTTTTGTCTGATTTCCTTGGGGACATCGCAGGCGTCGAGGACGGTTTGTCGCGTGCCGCCGATCAAGGCGTGCGCGGGGCGTTGATTCAAATTCTTGACCCTGCGGAAGAAGAATTTCCCTTTGACGGCCGCACGATTTTTCAATCCATGGGCGGCAGCCTAAGCCATGAGACGCTTCGGGCAGGCGATTTGCGCGCACGCTATCTGGCGCGGTTGGCGGAACGCAAGGACCGGCTGCAGGCCCTGGCGCGGGCGACTGGCTGGCATTGTCACTGCCATCATACCGGGGCAGGGGCGTTGCCTGCGCTGCTTTGGGCCTACAGCGCGCTGGAGGACAGGCGCTGATGTGGATGCTTGGCCCGCTTGGATTTGTCCAACCCTGGTTGCTCTTGGGGTTGATCGGATTGCCGGTCCTTTGGCTGTTGCTGCGGGCGGTGCCGCCGGCCCCGATCCGGCGGCTGTTTCCGGGGGTGGCGCTGCTGCTCGGGCTGACCGACGAAAGGCCGGAAACCGACAAGACGCCCTGGTGGTTGCTGCTTTTGCGGATGCTGGCCGTGGCGGGCGTGATCATGGCCTTTGCAGGGCCGGTTTTGAACCCGCAGATCCGTGAGCCGGGCACCGGGCCGTTGCTGATTTTGCTGGATGGCTCATGGGCGGATGCCCGCGATTGGCCAAGCCGGATTGACCGGGCAACTGCGCTTGCGCGGGACGCCAGTCGTGCCGGTCGCCAGGTTGCAGTTTTGCGCCTGACTGATACGCCGAAGCTTGCCCAGTTTGAGCCAGCCGAAGCCCTTGCCGGGCAGTTGGCCCTGCTTGCGCCGCAGGCCTGGTCTCCGGGGGAGTATGCACTTTGGGCCAGTACACTGCCCGAGGGCGGATTTGACAGTTATTGGCTGTCCGATGGTCTGCAGCATCCGGGCCGCAACGATTTGTTGGCCGCCTTGCAGGCGCGGGGGGCAGTTACTGTCTTTCAAAGCCCGCGCCCGGTGTTGGCTTTGCCGCCCGCGAGGTTCGAGGACGGCCAGATCAAGCTATCCGCCCTGCGGTTGCCCGCCGGTGATGGCGTGTCGATCGAGATTTCCGCCCGGGGTCCGGATCCTTCGGGGATTGAGCGCGAATTGGCCCGATTGGCCGTGGATTTCGCGATCGGTGCAGACAAGGCCGAAGCCGATCTGGCGTTGCCCCCCGAATTGCGCAACCGCATCACCCGTTTTGAGATTGTGGGCATCCGGTCTGCAGGGGCGGTCAGCCTGACCGATGACAGCCTGAAGCGGCGCAAGATTGCGCTGATATCGGGTGTCGCCAAGGATCAGGAGGCGTTGCAACTGCTGTCGCCGACCCACTATCTGCGCCAGGCGCTGGCCCCGGTTGCAGATTTAGTGGACGGCGCGCTGGACGACGTGCTGCTTGCAAATCCCGACGTGATCGTGCTGGCCGATGTGGCGCGCCTGACGCCGGATGAAACAGAGGGGCTGCTGGGCTGGCTGGAGAAGGGCGGTTTGCTGCTGCGCTTTGCCGGCCCGCGCCTAGCGGCAAGCGATATAGACAGGGCAACGGATGATCCCTTGATGCCGGTTCGGCTTCGTCAGGGGGGCAGGTCGATTGGCGGCGCGATGAGTTGGGGGGAGCCTAAGGTACTGGCGGCATTCCCCGAAGACTCGCCGTTTCATGGATTGGCCGTCCCGGACGAGGTCACCGTATTTGCGCAGGTTCTGGCTGAGCCCGGCCCGGACCTTGCCGCCCGCACCATTGCGGCACTGGCAGATGGGACGCCTTTGGTGACGCGCAAGGATGTGGGGCAGGGTCAGGTCGTGCTGGTGCATGTGACCGCGAATGCCGAATGGTCAAACCTGCCGCTCTCGGGCCTGTTCGTGCAGATGCTGGAGCGGCTTTCCGTCTCAACCCGCCCAGCCGCGCCCACGGCAGACGATCTGGAAGGCCAGATTTGGGTGCCCGAAGGGATGCTTGATGCTTACGGCCAGCCGAAAGATGCAAGCGATGTTGCCGGTGTCGAAGGGGCGGATCTGGCAGATGGTCTGAAAAACGGGCCTGCGCCGAAGCTGCCGCCAGGGCTTTATGCGGGCGGCGACAGACGGGTGGCTTTGAATGTGATCAATGCGCAGACGGTGCTTGCCCCGGCGGTCTGGCCTGCGGGCATCGTCATCGAAGGCATCGAGGCTGCCCGCGAGCAAGCGCTGAAAGGCGCAGTCCTTGGCGGCGCTATGGTGCTGCTGTTGCTGGATATTCTGGCGTCGCTCTGGGTGTCGGGGCGTCTGTCAGGGGCAGGCGCGCGGCGCGGCGCTGCCAGTATAGGACTGGCACTGGCCTGTCTGGCCACCACGACCGGTGATCTGCAGGCGGATGCTGCAGACGATTTTGCCCTTACCGCCACGTCGGGTGTTGTGCTTGGCCATGTCGTCACCGGGCAGGCGCAGGTCGATGATATCGCACATGCCGGGTTGATCGGTCTGGGAGAGCGGCTTTATGAACGCACGGCGGTTGAGCCTGAGGCCCCGATTGCCATCAATCTGGAAACCGATGATCTGGCGTTCTTTCCGTTTCTTTACTGGCCGATCACGCCCAGCCAGCCACTGCCGTCGGCTGCCGCCTATGCCAAGTTGAACCGATACCTGCGGACCGGCGGCATGATTTTGTTCGATACAAGGGACGGAGACATCGCGGGCTTTGGTGGTTCCACCCCCGAAGCGCGGCATTTGCAAACGCTGGCCGCTGCACTGGACATTCCCCCTTTGGAGCCCGTTCCGAAGGACCATGTTCTTGGCCGTACCTTTTACCTGCTGCAAGACTATCCGGGCCGTTTTGCAGGCCCCCCGGTCTGGGTTGAGGCATCCCCACCAGACAGTGAAACAGTCAAAGGAATGCCGTTTCGCAATTTGAATGACGGCGTAACCCCCGTTGTCGTCGGCGGCAACGACTGGGCGGCGGCTTGGGCGGTCGACAGGCGAGGGGTGGCGATGTTTCCCGTTGGGCGTGGTTTCGCCGGAGAACGGCAGCGCGAATTGGCCAGTCGGTTTGGCATAAATCTGATCATGTATGTTCTGACCGGAAACTATAAGTCCGATCAGGTCCATGTGCCGGCCCTGCTGGAAAGGCTTGGCCAATGACCGGAACCGTGATCTTTGATCCGTTGCTGCCCTGGCCCTTGCTTTGGGTGCTGATCGGTGCGGCCGGGGTGATGCTTGCGGTGGCTTTGTGGCGCGGCCTGGCAGGCTGGTGGTTGCGGGGCTTGACGGCAGCGGTCGTGCTGGTGGCGCTTGCCAATCCTGCGTTGCAAGAAGAAAATCGGTCGCCACTTTCCGACATTGTCATTGCCGTAGTTGACAAAAGCGCCAGCCAATCCTTGGGCGACAGGCAAGATCAGACGGCCCGCGCGCTGGCTGCGGTTCAAGCGGAAGTTGCTGCGATGGACAACACCGAATTGCGCATCGTGCAGGTGGCCGACGGTGTTGATGATGCGGGAAGTCTGGTGATGACCGCGCTGGCCGAAGCGCTGGCCGAAGAGCCGCGTGCGAGGGTTGCCGGCGCAATTCTGATCACCGACGGCCAAGTGCATGACCTTGAGCTTGCGCCGGATATGCCTGCGCCCTTGCATATTCTGCTGACCGGACAACAGGCGGATTGGGATCGCCGCCTGATTGTCAAGAATGCGCCCGCCTTTGCCATCATCGGCGAAGAGGTCATGCTGACCCTGCGCATTGAAGATCAGGGCACTGTTCCATCCGGCATATCCGCCGAGGCGACTGTAACCATCGCTGTCGATGAAGAGGTGCCGCAGACCTATCTTGTTCCGACGGGCGAGGATCTGGAACTGCCGGTGACGCTGCAGCATGGCGGCATCAATGTGCTGCAGTTTTCGGTGGACCTAGGCGAGGGCGAATTGACTGACCGCAACAATGCCGCTGTTTTGCAGATCAACGGCGTGCGGGACCGCTTGCGCGTGCTGCTGGTTTCAGGCGAGCCGCATGCCGGTGAACGGGTCTGGCGCAATCTTCTGAAATCCGACCCATCGGTTGATCTGGTGCATTTCACCATTCTGCGGCCGCCGGAAAAGCAGGACGGCGTGCCGGTGGACGAACTTTCCCTGATCGCTTTCCCGACCCGGGAATTGTTCGTTGAAAAGATCAAGGAATTTGATCTGATCATCTTTGACCGCTACCGGATCCGGGGAATTCTGCCGCTGTCTTATCTTGAAAACGTGCGCGATTATGTACGCGGTGGTGGCACGGTTCTGGTCGCTGCGGGCCCGGAATCCGGCGCGGTGGACAGTCTGTGGCGGTCACCTCTGGCCGAAGTTCTGCCCGCGCAAGTGACATCGCGTGTGGTCGAGGGGGGCTTCAAACCTGCGCTGACCGATCTGGGGCGACGCCATCCGGTAACCGAAGGGTTGGAGACTTTGGCCCCCGACGGCGGTTGGGGGCGCTGGTTCCGGCTGGTTGAACTGACGCCAAGATCGGGTCAGGTGGTGATGTCTGGCCCGAACAACCTGCCGCTGTTGGTGCTTGACCGAGTGGACGAAGGCCGCGTTGCGGTTCTTGCGTCGGATCAGGCCTGGCTATGGGGCCGTGGCTATGAGGGCGGCGGGCCGCAGCTGGAATTGTTGCGCCGACTGGCGCATTGGATGCTGAAGGAACCCGATCTGGAGGAAGAAGCCCTGACGGCCACCGCCAAGGGCGATGTGCTGACGATCATTCGGCGGACCATTGCCGAAGACCCGCCGGGAGATTTGACCATCACCGGGCCGGACGGGTCCGAGGCGGCCATAGCGATGGCGCAGATGTCGTCAGGCCGGTTTCAGGCCGAATGGAAAGCACCGATGATGGGGCTTTACCGTTTGACTCAAGGCGATTTGACGCGCGTGGTTGCGGTCGGCCCGTCAGCCCCGCGCGAGTTTGAGATGACCATCGCCAGTTCGGATGGGTTTGATGGCATGGTGGCGGCAACGCGGGGTGGCATCTTGCGGCTTTATGACGGCTTGCCAGACATCCGGGCGGTGCGTGAGGGCAGGCCTGCTTCGGGGCGGGGCTGGATCGGGATCGTCCCGCGCGGGGCCTTTGTGACGCAAGACATCCGGGTGGCGGCGTTGTTGCCGGGCTGGCTGTATCTGGTTCTGGTCGCGGCTCTGGCAATCGCGGCCTGGTTGATCGAGGGGCGCAGATCGCGTTAGGCTATGCGCCGGTTACGGCAGGTCCAGCCGAAATGTGGCGTCACCCCAGCCATCAACCTGACAGCGCGCGCGGATCAGCACATGGTCGAGGCCGTTAGGTATGACCACGCCGGACAGACTGCGGGTAAAGGGCTGCTCTTCAACATGAGGATGCGCCAGTTCCCGCACCCCAAGCGAGGTTCCGTCCGGTGCCAGCACTTCCCAGGCATCAGCGTAATGATCCCAGCCAGTATCGGGGTGGCGCAGGGTTGCAGTAATGGTCCAGCTGGCCACATCCGGATCAGCCGTCGCCGCCACGACCTGAACCGGATCTGCCATCGCGGGCGCGGCGACAGTTGCGACAAGGCACAGGCTAAGGATCAGCGTTTTCATGCCGGCACCATGGCACAGCACCACCGAATGCGGTGTTCACCATTGCGTGCAGTTACTGTGAGGGCAGTTTTTCGCTCAGGCTTGCGCTTTGGATCACTTGGCGTGACTGCGATGCGAATTCGCGGCGCAGCAGAATGCCAGCAGACAGGCCGGTCGTCACTAGAAGGGCTAGGGGACCCGCCAGCCATCCCAACGCGCCCAATGCAAAGTAGATTGCCCGCAAACCGCGGTTGAAGTTGCGGGCGGCGGTAATGTTGACCTCGGCTGCCTGTGCGGCCCGGTGAAAACACTGCGGATCACCCGGATCATTCGGCACAGCGGCCATCATGATCAGACAATAGCCGAAAAGCCGGTTTGACCAGACGAATTTCAGCAGGGCATTTGCCAGAAACGTCAACACGACAAAAATCTTCAGCTCAAAACTGATGGTCCCCTGATCCAGCGCGAATTGCGCGGTCAAATCCTTGACGATAGTCGCGTTGCCGATAAGGGCGACACCGCCCCCTATCGCGATCATCGAGGCTGATGCAAAGAACGCGGTGCCCTGGCGCAGATTGTCCAACACGGTTGCATCAAAAATGCGCGGATCGCGGGTGACGAACTGCCGCATCCACTCGCGCCGATAATCATTCATCAAAACCGAAACCGACTGCCGCCGTGCCGGGGGGTTTTCGGTGAGCCACCCGGTGCCTAACCAAGCCAGGACAAGTCCCGCCAAGGCCAGAAGGTCGATCGGGTTGGTGCTTTGCAGGGCGTCGAGTGCGATCATGGGCGCAGCATAGGGGTTCATCTTGGTCCTTGCCAATGGGTCAAATTGGTTATATAAACTTACCAATATGATCGATAGGTGAGCCTCGCCATGCAAATGCCCGTGCCTGATGCAACCGTTCTTGCGCGCAAATCGCTGGTTGTTGAGCGTTTGCTGAAGATCCTTCCTGCCGATGCCGTGGTCCATGAGGAAACGGAAACCCGGGCCTATGAATGTGATGCATTGTCGGCCTATCGCTGCCCGCCGCTGGCTGCCGTCTTGCCTCGCACGACGGCAGAGGTTTCGGCGGTCTTGCGGCTGTGCCACGCAATGGGGGTGCCCGTGGTGCCGCGCGGGTCGGGCACCAGCCTTGCCGGGGGGGCCTTGCCAACTGCGGATTGTGTGATCCTTGGCGTCGCGCGGATGAACGACGTTCTGGAAACAGACTACGAAAACCGGATCATCAAGGTTCAATCGGGACGCACCAATCTGTCCGTTACCGGGGCGGTCGAGGCAGACGGCTTTTTCTATGCGCCTGATCCGTCAAGCCAGCTTGCCTGCGCGATTGCAGGCAACATTGCGATGAACTCTGGTGGCGCGCATTGCCTGAAATACGGGGTGACCACCAACAATCTGCTTGGTGTCACGCTGGTCTTGATGGATGGCAGTGTGGTTGAGGTCGGCGGTGCCCATATGGATGCGCCGGGGCTTGATCTGCTGGGGGTGATCTGCGGATCGGAAGGGCAGCTTGGCGTTGTAACCGAGGCGACCCTGCGGATCTTGCCAAAACCCGAAGGTGCGCGTCCGGTTCTGATCGGGTTTGACAGCAACGAGCGGGCCGGGGAATGCGTGGCCGACATAATAAAGGCGGGGATATTGCCGGTTGCCATCGAATTCATGGATCGCCCCTGCATTCGCGCGACCGAAGATTTCGCCCATGCCGGATATCCTGATTGCGAAGCCCTGCTGATCATCGAAGTTGAAGGCAGCCCGGCCGAGATCGACCACCAGCTTGGCCTGATCGGCGCAATTGCCACCCGGCACAACCCTGTCGAATTGCGCGAAAGCCGGTCTGAGGATGAATCCAAGAAAATATGGCTTGGCCGCAAATCGGCCTTCGGCGCGATGGGTCAGATCAACGACTACATGTGTCTGGATGGCACCATTCCGATCACCGCCCTGCCATTCGTGCTGCGCCGGATCGCTGAGATGTCGAAAGAATTTGGTCTTGATGTCGGCAATGTCTTTCATGCCGGTGATGGCAATATGCATCCGTTGATCCTTTATGATGCCAACAAGCCGGGCGATCTGGCGTTATGCGAGGCGTTCGGGGCCGAGATCCTGAAGCTTTGCGTCGAAGTCGGGGGATGCTTGACCGGCGAACACGGCGTTGGCATCGAAAAGCGCGATCTGATGTCGGTGCAGTTTTCGGATGCTGATATGGAGGCGCAGCTTTGGGTGAAGGATGTCTTTGATCCGGCCTGGCTGTTGAACGCTGCCAAGGTGTTCCCGCTGCATATCACTGCCAGCAGGCGAGCGGCCTGACATGGTCTTGCGACCCCATAGCGAAGCAGAGCTTGCCGATGCCGTCCGGGACGCACACGGCCCTTTACGGATAGTCGGGGGTGGCACCCGGTTCATCGGACAAACCGGCCCGACCGACGTTCTGGAAACCTGCGGTCTGACGGGCGTGACCCTTTATGAACCCGGTGCCCTGACGCTTGTTGCCCGCGCCGGCACACCGCTGGCCGAGATAGAGGCGCTGTTGGCCAGCGAAGGGCAGCGTCTGCCGTTCGAAGTGCCGGATATGCGCGGCCTGCTGGGTCGCACTGGCAACTCGACTTTGGGCGGTGTGGTGGCCAGCAATGCATCCGGGCCGCGCCGGGTTCAGGTTGGCGCCTGCCGAGACAGCCTGATCGGGGTGCGGTTTGTCGATGGCAGCGGCACCGTGATCAAGAACGGCGGGCGTGTCATGAAAAACGTGACCGGCTATGATCTGGTCAAGCTGATGGCGGGCAGCCTTGGCACGCTGGGCGTCTTGACCGAGGTCAGTTTCAAAGTGCTGCCAAAGCCCGAAGCTGCGGCCACCCTGACCATTGCCGGGCTGGATGACGCCCGCGCCGTGGCCGCTATGTCGGCGGCCCTGTCGTCGCCTTATGATGTGACAGGGGCGGCGCATTTGCCGGGGCAGGGCACCTATCTTCGGATTGAAGGATTCGCAGCATCGGTGGACTATCGTGTTACCCAGCTTACGTTACTTCTGGCCAAATTTGGACCTGCAGTGCGTGACGAAGATGGTGCAAACCGGTGGGCTGACATTCGCGATGTCGCCTCATTTCACGGCAAGGATGGCGATGTCTGGCGCCTTTGCGTTAAGCCCTCTGAGGCCCCTATGTTGGCGGCACGGGCGCGCGCGCAAGCGTTGGCCTATGACTGGGGGGGCGGTTTGATATGGGTTCTGGTTGCCCCGGGCACTGACCTCAGAGCCAGTATTGGGCCCTTTGCCGGCCACGCAACCCGGGTCCGGGCGAGCGGTAAGGATGGCATTGCATCGCTTCACCCAGAAGCCCCGGTTCTGGCCGCTCTTGCCAAAGGACTTCGCGCCAAGTTTGATCCGCGCGGTATGTTGAACCCCGGGCTCATCTAAGGAACCGACATGGAACTTGCTTTGGCGTTCATAGGCCTGCCGGTGGCCAGCTATTTGGCACTTGCGTCGCTGCCACCGGGCAGACCCGCGCTGATCGGACTCGCGATCGCAGGGCTGTCGTTCGGGGTGCTTTGGGTGATGCTGGGCATTGGTAGCAGTGATAGCTACATGGTGGCACTTATCGGGTTTCTGTTTTCTGCGGTCGCACTTGCGGCAATCGTTCAGGTAATTCGACACATCATCGGTGTGGGTAGGCCGCGCTGGGTTTACCCGGCTATTGTCATCGTGGCTTTGCTGGCGGCGGGCATTCCAATGCTGACTGTGCTGGGAGTTTGACGTGCAAACCAATTTCACTCCCGAGCAGCTTTCGGACCCTGCCACCGCCGAGGCGAATAAGGTCTTGCGCACCTGTGTTCATTGCGGGTTCTGCACCGCAACCTGCCCGACCTATCAGGTTCTGGGCGATGAACTGGATAGCCCACGGGGCCGGATCTATCTGATCAAAGAGATGCTGGAAACCGGCCGTCCGGCAGATGCCAAGACCGTCAAGCATATCGACCGGTGCTTGTCGTGCCTGGCCTGCATGACAACCTGCCCCTCGGGCGTGAATTACATGCATCTGGTGGACCACGCGCGCGACTATATCGAGAAAACCTATCGCAGGCCTGTCATGGACCGCCTGTTGCGGCGCGTTCTGGCATGGGTTATTCCGCATCCAACACGGTTCCGGCTGGCCCTGCTGGGGGCCAAGATCGCGCGGCCTTTTGCAGGTCTGATGCCCGACGCGCGGTTGCGCGCGATGCTGGACATGGCACCGAAGACCATTCCGCCGGTCAGCCGCAATGACGACCCGCAGGTCTTTGCCGCACTGACGCCCAAACGGATGCGGGTGGCCCTGATGACCGGTTGCGCGCAAAAGGCGCTGAACACCGATATTAATGATGCCACCATCAGGATCCTGCGCAGGTTGGGCTGCGAGGTGGTGATCGCCAAGGGTATGGGCTGTTGCGGGGCCTTGACGCATCACATGGGCAAGGCTGATCTGGCACATGCGTCGGCGGCGGCAAACATCCGGGCGTGGATGGCCGAAAAATCGGCTGCGGGACTTGATGCCGTGGTGATCAACACCAGCGGATGTGGCACAACGGTGAAAGACTACGGCCATATGTTTGCGCAGGGTCCGTTGGCTGAACAAGCGGCAACGATTTCCGGAATGACGATGGATATCAGCGAGATACTGGTGAAACTTGGGCTTCCCGAGGGGCCGGCCAAAAATCTGCGAGTGGCCTATCACGCGGCCTGTTCGCTGCAGCATGGTCAGCAGATCAAATCTGCGCCCAAGGACCTGTTGAAGCGCGCAGGCTTTGACGTCGTTGAACCTGCCGACAGCCATCTGTGTTGCGGCTCGGCGGGAACTTACAATCTGCTGCAGCCCGAAATCTCGGGTCAACTGAAGGTTCGCAAGGTGAAGACCCTGGAAGCCCGCAAACCTGACATCATTTCTGCCGGCAATATCGGTTGCATGATGCAGATCGGTTCCGCCACCCCAATACCTGTTGTTCACACGGTTGAACTGCTGGATTGGGCAACAGGCGGGCCAAAACCGCGGGCTCTGCAAGAGTTGACCTAGCCCAGCCACAAATCCGCCGTATAGGATGCCTAGAGGCAGTCCATTGCCCGGAGGATTTATGCGCCTGACCCTATTCGCCCTGTTCAGTCTCGTGTTTTGGGGGGCAACTTCGGCAAGTTCGCAAGAATCCGCGTTGCGCATTTTGCAGACCGGCGATGACAGCCGGGGTTGGGAAGCCGTTGGTCGGCTGAACTTTGGCGATCGCGGGTTCTGCACGGGTGCCTTGATAGAACCCAACCTGGTTTTGACGGCTGCGCATTGCATGTTCGACAAGGAAACCGGCGCGCGGATGGACGAAGCTCAGATCGAATTTCTGGCCGGATGGCGCAATGGCCGGGCCGCTGCCTATCGCGGTGTCCGGCGGGCCGTCGTGCACCCCGACTATGTCTTTGGCGGTGCTGACCGGCTGGACCGGGTAGCCTTTGATCTGGCCTTGCTGGAACTGGATCAACCCATTCGGCTGCCCTCCATCACGCCGTTTGAAACCGATGCCAGCCCGGTCAAGGGCGACAAGGTCGAAGTCGTCTCTTATGCGATGGACCGGTCTGAAGCGCCGTCCTTGCAAGAAGTCTGTTTTGTTCTGGGCAATCAGCCCGGTGTCGTCGTACTGACCTGTTCAGTTGATTTCGGGTCCTCAGGTGCGCCGATCTTTGTGGTGCGGGATGGTGTGGCGAGGGTGGCATCGGTGGTGTCCGCCAAAGCCGAGGTGGATGGCAAGAAAGTGGCTTTAGGGACGTCTTTGGCCGAACCTCTGGCCAAAGTGCGCGCTGAACTGGATTTTGGCATCGGCGCTCCCCGCCCGATTCCAGGGACCGTGCGCGTCCTGTCAGGCAATGCCGCCGGGGGCGCCAAGTTCGTCAAACCCTAAGGCCGGGCACCAAAACCGTTGCGACCCGCCATCCCTTGAAACTGCGCGCCTCGTTTCCCAACTATATGTCAACCGGGTGCCAGATCGGGCCCGGTCCAACCCGCCCGTTCCCACAAGGAAGGGCTTCATCATCGCTTTACGGAGGATGCAATGCGCAGCTATGACTTTACCCCGCTTTACCGCGCCACAGTGGGCTTTGACCGGATCACGGATCTGATGGACCGTGTCTTGACAAGCGATATGGTGCAACCCACGTACCCGCCCTACAACATCGAAAAGACGGCAGAAAATGCGTATCGCATTTCGATCGCGGTCGCAGGTTTCGGCCAGGATGACCTGACAGTTGAAGTCAAGGAAAACACCCTGCACATCACGGCCCGCAAGACCGCAGAAGAACCGGCACGCAGCTATCTGCACCGGGGCATAGCCACCCGGGCCTTTGATCGCCGTTTTGCGCTTGCCGATCATATGCGGGTGACCGGTGCCGCGCATGAGCATGGGATGCTGCACATCGATCTGGTCCGCGAAACGCCAGAGGCGTTGAAACCGCGCCGGATCGAAATCGGCAAAGGGGCCGCGGAAGGCGTGAAAACCATTGAAGGTCTGGCGGAAACCGTCAGTGTCTAACCCCGCCCGAAGATGTCAAGGCGCGCCCCTGCGGCGCGCCTTTTTCATCATTACGGCGATTGACGCCGGGCCAGTTCGGCCCCCAGATCGGCGATCCGGGATGGCAAGCGGGCAATCGCAGGGGCAATACCGCTGTCAAAACGCGGTTTGATATACTGCGAGCAGGTCCAGTCAAAGGCTTCGATCCCGATGATCAGCAACCGCTCTGCCCGCAGGCGCTGCCTGGCCGAGGGTTTTGCAAGCTTCACGTTCTAGGTTCGCCTTGCCCCCTCTTCGGGCGGAAGAGGGGGCTTTGCGTCAATTTTGCAAGCTTTTCGCCATCCGCATCAGATTGACGGCTTCGATCCGATACCCGAATGGATCAACGCCTCGCGCAGCTAGGGCCAGATCAATCGCGTCCTGCCAGCCCCAATCGTTCAGATAGACCGACCCGGTTAGCAATTGGCCGAAACCTGCGATTGCTGCGGCAAACTGCGCGTTATCGTCTGCTTCGCCGGCCGCAGTGATCGGCGTCTCAATCAGCGCCGAGGCATCGCCGCCGGGCGCTTTGTAGCGCAGGCGCAGGAAACCAAGTTCCGTTGCCTGGCCCTCGAAATCAGCCGTGTTGCCATAACGCAGCGGATCATTGCGCAAAGCAGCACTTCCCGGCGCGGTAACTTCGTAAATTGCGGTCACAGCTGTACCTGCCCCGATCTCGCCCGCATCAACTTGGTCATTGTTGAAATCTTCGCGGTTCAGCGCCCGTGTTTCATAGCCGATCAGCCGGTATTCGGCGACAGCGGCCGGGTTCCATTCCACTTGAATTTTCACATCATTGGCAATCGGGAACAGTGCCCCTGTCAGCTGATCCACCAGCACTTTGCGGGCCTCTGACAGCGTGTCGATATAAGCTGCTGTGCCGTTGCCGTTTTGTGCCAGGGCCTGCATCGTGGCGTCATCCAGATTGCCGCGTCCAAAACCGAGGACGGACAGGTAAACGCCGGTATCGCGTTTCTTGGCAATATAGGCTTCCAAGCCATCGGGATCATCGATGCCAACGTTGAAATCGCCGTCGGTGGCCAGCAAAACGCGGCTCACTTCGCCATCGTCAGCCATGGTTTCGGCGACGTCATAAGCCAGCGCCAGCCCTTCGGCCCCGGCGGTTGACCCGCCCGCCGCAAGGGTATCTAGGGCCGCGATGATCTTGGCGCTATCGCCAGCCTTTGTCGGCTCCAGCACCGTTCCGGCAGACCCGGCATAGGCCACCATCGCGACTTCGTCTTCGGGGCGCAGCCCATCCAGCATCAGTTTCAAGGATTGCTTCAGCAACGGCAACTTGTTCGGCTCATCCATCGAGCCGGAGGTGTCGATCAGGAACACAAGATTCAGCGGCGGGCGGTCTGCCAACGCCGGCAGACGTCCCTGCAGGCCGATATGGACCAACCGGGTTCCGGGGTTCCAGGGGGTGGGCATCACGGTGACAGTGCTGCGAAAGGGGGCCTCGTCTGCGTCAGGTGCGGGGTAATCATAGGGGAAGTAATTCACCATCTCCTCAACCCGAACAGACTCGGGCGGGGGGGCCATGCCGTTCATCAAGGATGACCTTACTACGGAATAGCTGGCGGTATCGACATCGATAGAAAACGTCGAGACCGGCTCTTCGGCGGTGACTTTGACCGGGTTCTGGTCCGCATCGGGGTAGGCTTCGGTCGTCTCTGCGCGGGTCAATGCGCCACCGGCAAGCGCCAAGTCAAGTTCGGGCTGGGCCAGGGCGGCGGCATAGTCAGCAGCAGGTGCCGGGGCAAGTGTGTCTGCGATGCCCATTTCGGCATCACTGGAAGCGCCGATGTCGGCATCAATAGACGCGCCGATTTCGGCGGGGGCTTCTTCAGCAAGCATTTGTTGCGGCGCGTCTTGCAGATCGACGATCGCATCAGCAGGGGCAGAGGATTTGGCAACGCGGCCCGCCGGTTCGGCAGCTTGCGGTTGCTGGCGGTTTTCGACGATGGGGGAAGCTGGTTTTGGAATGCTTTCGCGTGTCCGGGCGATGTCATCCGCTTCGGGTAGTGTCAGCGGCAAGGTTGGATTTGGTTGGTTCAGCGTGGGCAGCACCACGATCAGTCCTAAAGACAAGGCAGCCGCAGATGTCGTTGCGGCGAGAAAACCGCGAGAGGTGATTGAAGTCAGCATGTTTCGCACTCCGTTCAGGAACCCCGCCTGCTTTTGGCGGTCCTGATTGGGACGCATGCTGGCGGGCGATCCTTGGCCCGAACTTTGCAGACTGTCGAAATTTTTCATCGCCAGCGCGATCGCGTCTGCTTTGGCGGCGGCATCGGCGGTGGGAAGGGCACGCAGGGCGGATTTGAGATCGTCGAGATCGTCGGTCATAGCTTTGCCTCCTCGGCCGCGATGGCGCGCAGGCGTTTCTTGAGTTCGGACATCCGCCAGGCGACGGTGCCTTCGGAGAGACCGAGAACTTGGGCAGCCTCGGCCTGGGTCATGTCTTCGCCCAAGATCAGGGCGGCGGTGTCGCGCACGTCGGCGGGAAGACGGGTCATTGTCTGGGTCAGCCAATCAAGCTCGACGCGGTCGGTTTCGATGGCGTCTTGCCGGGCAAGCTCCCAGTCGCCCCAGCCGGCGGCGGCGCGGGAATGGGTGGCGTGACGGCGGCGGCGGTCATGGGCGGCGTTCACGATCACGCGGTAAAGCCAGGTTGAAAACCGGGCCTCGCCGCGCCAGTTTCGGAGTTTGGCCGGCAAGGCCGCGCAGATATCCTGGGTCAGATCCTGGGCGTCGGCGCGGCTTCCGATCAGGCGGTAGGAGAGGGCGAAGATGCGGTCGTAATTGCGGGCGAGAAGGCCTGCAAAAGCTTCGCGGTCGCCCGATGCGGCGGCGATGGCTAGGGTTTCATCGGGCGTTTCCATGAGCATCACGATAGGTGAGACGGATTGGGAATGGCAATCCTTGGCAGGGGGCGTGTTATGCGTGGGGTAACACGCGTGTTATGACGATTAAGTATTTGAAATATAACTATATAAATATTATCATTCATACTTTCTTAATGACCTTATCACACGGCGGATTCTGCATAAAAGCGTCAAATGCCCGTCACGGCTTCGTTGCAGCAATCGCTGATCATGCGGGATCATCCCCGTGATTGGAGTGCCAAAATGACCAGAACCGCCCTATTGCTTGCAACCACGCTATGCTTGCCGGTGGCAAATATCGCCCAGGCAGAAGACCTGTTTCCGGCCACGCTGGCGGGCCATGCGCTGATCCCGGCATTGACGTTGATCGCACCGCCTGCGGATGCGCCCAAGGATGCAAGCATCAGCGGCAAATTTACCGGACCTGCCCGGAACGATATTCCGGGATCGGTGATGGGCGATACTGGGCCCAGCCACGGCAAACGGCCAACGGGGATCAGCCTGCCGTTTGAAGGGCAACCTTTCCAGGGCATGTCAGGATTTGCAATGAACCGGGCGAGCGATGGCGCGATTTACGCGCTGACGGACAACGGTTTTGGCAGCAAGGCAAACAGCCCCGATGCGATGCTGTTTTTCCACCGTCTGGTGCCTGATTTCGAGGCAGGCACAGTGGCGGTGCAGGCCACGACATTCCTGTTTGATCCCGACCGTAAAGTGCCGTTCCGCATTGCCTATGAAGGCACCGATGCGCGCTATCTGACCGGAGCCGATTTTGACATCGAGAGCATTCAGGTGACTGGCGGTTCCGTCTGGCTGGGCGACGAATTCGGCCCCTACATCATCAACGCGACGTTGGAGGGTAAGGTGATCGGCGTCTACCCGACGATGGCGGGTGAGGCGCAGTTGAAAGGGCCAGATACGGTTGGCATATCTGCGCTGTCCGTGGCAGGCACCGATTGGACGGTGCAGCGGTCTGGTGGCTATGAAGGTATGGCACTGCAGCCCGACACCGGGTTGTTGTGGGCCATGCCAGAAAAGCCGCTGCTGGGGGCGGATGGCAAACCTGCGGGCACCTATCTGCAGGTGATGGCGTTTGACCCAGCCAAAGCCGCCTGGACCGGGGCAAGTTTCAAGTTTGCGCTGGCGGAGGGGGCCACGGCGATAGGCGATTTCAATTTTATCGACGCCACCCGCGCTTTGGTGATTGAGCGTGACAATGGCGAAGGCGACCCAAGCCTGAAATGCGCGGGCGACCCGCTGCCGGACTGCTTTCCTGCACCTGCGATGCTTAAGCGGATCGTGCTGATTGATACCGCAACTGTGGATGGCGATGGCTTCGTGCGCCGCATCGGGCACATTGATCTGATGGATATCGCCGATCCAGAGGGGAAGAACCGCCTGCCAACCGCTGCCGCGCGCGATCTGACAGGTAAGATGACCTTCCCTTTCTTCACCATCGAAGACGTGATGATGGTGGATGACAGCCATATCATGGTCGCCAATGACAATAACCTGCCCTATTCGTCAGGCCGCGCATTGGACAAGGCTGCTGACAACGAATTCATCTTGCTGAGCGTGCCTGAACTGCTGGCGGCGAAATAGGTCGCTGGCGCGCGCTGAATGGTCTTTGGCTGTTCGGCGCGGGCCGATGCGGTGGCTTTCAGACCAGAAACACGGGGCAAATCGCGCCGTTCTGATCTTGGAGTACACGGTTGGATCACCACTTTGTATATCTTGAGAAAAAGCGCATTTTCAGCAGGACAGGGCTGAATAATCGGCTGAATCACCATTCAGCGGCCCGCCCGCCCAAATTCTGTGCATTTGCAGCAATTCCTCTAGGGCAAGCTGTCTAAGCGACTGAAATAAAATGATTGCTGCATCGCAGTATCCGACCAGCAGCGGTTTCGAGAATCAGTCATCGCCTGGCATGTATCCGAATCAAGGAATGGGTTTTTCGGGCAAATTCCGGCCAAAATTGCCTGCCCGTGGGATGGTTAAGAGATCGGTCGAAATCGGGACAATTCTTTGAATTGCGGCCCAGCGTTTGCAGAAAGTAAACAATCGCAATGGATTTGTTACAATTTGCAAAAAACGCAATTATACACCTGTCTAAAAAGGCTAGTCCCAAAATCCAAGTGTTCAACCGGGGCGAGATATGCGAAAACTTGATGCATAGAGAGAGTGTGTGGTGACGAGTAGAACGGGTAAGTCGTAACGAGTTGATGTGGTGCTGGTTGAGTAGTTTGTAGTGTAGCAAGTGACCGAGTGAGTTAGTTTTTTAGCGCCTGTTTGTTTGAAGAAAAATTAGTTTACCCTTTTAATGACGCGTCAAGACGGTTTTTTTGCCGGCTTGGCGCGTCCTGAAAAACCTGGTGGAGCGTGTTGAATGTTTGTTATCTGCCTGTGTGTCACGAGTGTTCTGGTCCTGAGTTGTTTGACCGCAAGAAGTTTGTCGAAAGTGCCTGTGCCTGTGCGTAACGAGTAGTGTTTCGTTGAAGTGTGTCTGTTTGTGGTTTTGTGTAACCCGTGATTTTGGTAAGTTTTAGAGCCGACCCGTATTTGTAACCCGTGTGTCCAGTTGTTTTTTGCCGAGCCTGACAAAAGCCTGCTCGATGATTTTTGTGATTTTTACCACAATAGTTCATGACTGCCAAATCGGCGGCCTGCCTCAACAGCGGCCGCCGGGTTGACGGGTGCCGACAAGGGACATGTTCCAAACCAGCCCCGCGACCCCGGAAGCGGCGTAGAATGCGCCGGTCAGCAGGCGTCAAAGCCTTGTGACGAGGACTTTGTCGATGCGTCGATCATCAAGGTCGATCACTTCGAAGCTGTGACCTTCTGCGATAAAGCTGTCGCCGAGATCGGGCAGACGGTGGAACTGATGCAGCATCAACCCTGCGACGGTGTCGTAATCACCGGCCAAGGTGCGCGGCAGGGCCATGCGCTCACAAAACTCATCCACTGGCATCCAGCCTGCGACCAGCCAGCTGGTATCGCTGCGTTGGAATATCGCGGGTTCCTCTTCCTTGTGCTCAAGGAAGGTGCCGGTGATCGCCTCAAGGATATCACCGGTGGTGATGATGCCTTCGAAGCTGCCGTGTTCGTCATAGACAAGCGCCATGTGGTTGGGCGAGGCGCGCAGAATTTCGATCACCGCCAGCGCATCGGCCTTGTCGGTGACAACCGGCACCTCGCGCATCAGTTTGGCCACGTTCAGGGGTTGGCCTTGCGAAATGGCGGCGAAGGCATCGGTCATATAGAGGACACCCACGACTTCATCGGTATCGCGGTCGCGCACAGGGATGCGCGGGCGACCCGAGGCGCGGATGGCGGCGATGGTTTCGACTTCGGTGGCCTGTAGATCAACGAGTTCTACATCGCGGCGCGGGGTCATCAAGGCGCGGGCGGAGCGGTCTGCCAGGCGCATGACGCCCGACAGCATTTCTTGTTCTTCATCCTCAATCACGCCGTCATACTTGGCTTCGGCAAGGATGGTGCGGACCTCTTCTTCGGTGACGCGGGCCTTGCTGTCACGCGACACGCCAAGCAGGGCCAGCACCATGCGGCCAGACCAGTCAAGAAACCAGACCAGCGGCGAGGCGATGCGCGCGATCCAGACCATGAAGGGGGCCGCACGCATGGCGATGGCTTCGGGGTTTCGGAGCGCGATCTGTTTGGGGACCAGTTCGCCGATGATCAGGGTCAGGTAGGTAAGCACCACGACGACGCCGCCGACGCCAAGGGTATTGGCCCAGTCAGGATCTACGCCTTCGACGACCAGAAAGTTGGCAAGCCGCGTGCCCAAAGTTGCGCCGGAAAATGCACCTGACAAAACGCCAACCAATGTCATGCCAAGCTGAACGGAG
>JANNSG010000186.1:0-7055 GCA_031402355.1 Pseudorhodobacter sp.
GCCTTTGCGGCGGGTTTGGCGGATGCGGATAAAATCTTCTATTCGGTCGCATCGGGCGTCGGCATGCCCGTAGTCTATCTTGGGGCCAAGACGGGCCGCGACGGGGTTGGCGGTGCGACCATGGCATCGGCTGAATTCGACGATACGATCGAAGAAAAACGCCCCACCGTGCAGGTTGGCGACCCCTTTACCGAAAAGCGCCTGCTGGAGGCCTGTCTGGAACTGATGGCATCAGGGGCAGTAATTTCCATTCAGGATATGGGGGCTGCTGGCCTGACCTGTTCAGCCGTTGAAATGGGCGACAAGGGCGGGCTTGGTGTGCGGTTGCAGTTGGATGATGTGCCGCAGCGCGAAACCAACATGTCCGCCTATGAGATGATGCTGAGCGAGTCCCAAGAACGCATGCTGATGGTGCTGCGTCCTGAAATGGAAGCCGAGGCGCGGGCGATTTTCGTGAAATGGGACCTCGATTTCGCGATTGTCGGCGAGACGATTGCTGAGGATCGCTTTCTGATTATGCAGGGCGATGTGGTGAAAGCGGATTTGCCTTTGTCGAAACTGTCATCCTCGGCCCCGGAATATGATCGGCCTTGGGTGGAAACGCCGCCTGCTGCTCCGCTTGGCGCTGTGCCAGCGATTGGCGCGATGGAGGCTTTGACCGCGCTGATTTCTTCACCAAGCTATGCGCACAAGGCCTGGGTGTGGGAACAATATGACAGTCAGGTCATGGCCGACACTGTGCTGACGCCCGGCATGGCTGCAGGCGTGGTGCGGGTGCATGGCACGGGCAAAGCGCTGGCGTTCACGTCGGATGTGACGCCGCGCTATGTGAAGGCCAACCCGTTTGAGGGCGGCAAGCAGGCGGTGGCGGAAGCTTATCGCAATTTATGCGCTGTCGGGGCCAAGCCATTGGCCACGACGGACAATCTGAATTTCGGTAACCCGGAAAAGCCCGAGATCATGGGCCAGATGGTCGGGGCTATTCGCGGTATCGGGGCGGCGTGTCTTGCCCTTGATATGCCAATCGTGTCCGGCAACGTGTCGCTTTACAATGAAACCGACGGGTCGGGCATCATGCCCACGCCAACCATTGGCGCGGTGGGTTTGCTGGCATCATTGGACGATATGATTGCGGGGCAACCCGAGGCGGGTGATCTGGCGGTGCTGATCGGCACAACGCGCGGGCATCTGGGGCAATCGGCGCTGTTGGCCGAGGCATTCGGGATTGAAGCGGGCGACGCGCCGCCGGTTGATTTGGTGGCCGAACGGTTGCACGGTGAATTTTTGCGCGCCGTTCGCGGCACTGTGCGGGCGGCGACCGATTTGTCGGATGGCGGCTTGGCATTGGCGGCGTTTGAGATGGCGGAAGGCGCAAGCATGGGCGTTCAGCTTGATGCGGGAAATATTCCAACGCTGTTTGGCGAAGACCAAGCGCGCTATTTGATCGCCTGCTCCGCCAGCGGTGCGAAGGCAATTGCAGATGCGGCCAAGATCGCGGGTGTTCCTTTCGCGGTTGTCGGCCGGTTCGGCGGCGATGCCGTGAAGTTTGGCGATGCCGTCGGGTCTTTGGCAATGCTGTCAGCACTCTATCGCGGGGCATTTGCCAAGGCGATTGCATGATCCTGCGTCCCGCCACGGCACAGGATTTCCCGTTCATTCGCGCGCTTGTGCAGCGACCGGATATGCAGACCATGGTGACAGACGAGGGTGACGCGGAACTGGCGCGTTATCTTGCCGAGCCGTCGTCGCGGGTGCTGATCTGGGGCGATACCACCCCGCGAGGATTTGCGATTTTCTGTGACCTCGACGATCGATCCGGCACCGTTCTTTTGTTGCGACTCGCCTTGGTCAGCCCCGGCAAAGGTGAAGGCGCGCCATTTCTTCGGGCTTTGGTCAGCCATGCCTTCGAAGACTTGCAGGCCAATCGGGTTTGGCTTGATACATCGGCCTCAAATCTGCGCGCGCAAAGGGCCTATGAACGCGTGGGGTTCATTCTGGAAGGACGGTTGCGGCAGCATGAGTTTCTTCCGACAACGGCCACGCGCGACGATACACTTTTGTACGGACTTATGCGCGATGAATGGGCGGCATCACTGGGCTGACACCCCCTTGCGGGCCTTGGCCACCAAGCCTACATTCTGCGCAGAACAAAGGAGCCTACGCATGGCCATGGAAGCCCGCGATATTGAAAGCCTGATCCGGGGAACCTTCCCCAAGGCAAAGATCACGATCACTGATCTGGCGGGCGACGGCAATCATTGGGCTGCCGAAGTGATCGACGAAAGCTTCAAAGGCATGAACCGGGTACAGCAACAGCGTGCGGTCTATGCCAGCCTGAAAGGCAAGATGGACGGCGCACATGGCGAATTGCACGCACTGGCGCTGACCACCAAGGCACCGGAATAACACAGCCGACCCCGGCTTTTGCAAGGACAACGACGATGAGCGCACAAGACAAGATCAAACAGACCGTGGACGGCAACGATGTGGTGCTGTTCATGAAGGGCACCAAGATGATGCCGCAATGCGGGTTTTCATCGAAAGTCGCAGGCGTGTTGAATTACATGGGCGTTGAATTTGCCGATGTGAATGTGCTGGCCGACGCAGACATTCGCCAAGGGATCAAGGATTTTTCCGATTGGCCGACCATTCCGCAGCTTTACGTCAAAGGCGAATTTGTGGGCGGCTGCGATATCGTCACCGAAATGACGCTGTCGGGCGAACTGGATCAGCTGTTTGATGCCAAGGGGGTAACCTACGACAAGGCCGCTGCAGAAAAAATCCGCGAAGCGAACGCCTGATCTTCTGGCAGCGGATGACCGCGCTTATGCGGTCATCCTGCGCGCAGCCTCAGGACGCGCGCTTTTCCAGAGTGTCGGCATAAGCCTCGGCCCGGTTGGCCAGATCTGCCAAGTTTGCCAACGACAGGGCGGCCGGTTCAACCGGGCTTGAAACGGCAGCGCTGGCGGCAAGTTTTGCTTTTTGCTCGCGCAACTCGTCTTCAAGGGCTGCTGTCTTGTCAGCCAGCATCAGGCCCGCCATCAACAAAAGCCGGGCGTCGGTCATGCGTCCCATCTGGCCTACCAGAACTTGCGCCTCTGAATCGAGCATTGCCGCGGCGGATCGCAGAAAATGTTCTTCCCCCGGCTGACAGGCCACAAGGAACGTGCGCCCGCCGATGGTGATATCAAGTTCAGGCATCTTCGCGGACCTCTTCGATCAGGGGGGCAAGTTCGGCCAATATCTCGTCCATCTGGGAAACTTCGGTCATCCGGGTGGCGCGCAAAGCCTCAAGTTCGGCCAGCATGGCCCGGTTGACCAGATGCGGATCTGACAGGCCCTGGGCCGACGCATGGCGCAAGATGCGCAGCACTTCGCGCAATTGAACGGTTGTGTTGCGCATCCGTTTCAATTCTGCCCCCTGGGCATCAAGTTGTTGCGAAAGCTGCGCAATCCGGGTGGCAGTGCTGGCCAGCGTCTCAGCCTCTTTTTCCTTCACGGCGCGCAATCGTTCGGTCAATTGTGCTGCAAGCATTCGTTCTTCGTCCAACGCTGCTTTCAGATTTTCAACCTCGGCTGTCGCGGTTGCGGGCGCCGGGTTTGCCGTCATGCCGGCAAGTCCGGCACCGATCCGGTCAAGCGCCGTGGCAAGCCGTTCTTCCAGTTCCGCGAAGTCTTGCATCGATCTGCCCCTTACCTTGGCCCGCGCATGTGCAGATGCCGGGTTAATCCCCCTACGTTGCGAATCGCAGAGCCGAACGTCAAGGCTGAATTTAGCGCAAAGTTTGCCGGGATGCCTGCGTTTTGCATCAAGGGCTTGCGCCACCTGCTTGATCTTGCCGCTGACGCTGATATTGAGCCAACACTCCCGCTGTCATGAATAGGATCCCGGACTTGGATATTGCAACGCTTCGTGCCAACCACCCCGACCATTGGAACAAGGCCTGTGCCATCCGAACCCTGACCCTGGACGCGGTTGCGGCGGCCGATTCGGGGCATTCCGGTATGCCCATGGGAATGGCCGATGTGGCGACCGTGCTGTTTGAGAAGCACCTGAGCTTTGATGCGTCGATGCCCCGCTGGGCCAACCGGGACCGGTTCATTCTGTCGGCGGGTCATGGGTCAATGCTGATTTATGCCCTGCTGCATCTGACCGGCTATGCTGACATGACGCTGGATCAGGTGAAAGCATTCCGCCAATGGGGTGCGATCACGGCGGGCCACCCGGAATTTGGCCATGTCTCAGGCGTGGAAACCACCACCGGGCCACTGGGGCAAGGGATTGCCAATTCGGTTGGCTTTGCGATGGCAGAAGAATCCTTGCGCGCCCGTTGGGGGGCAAAGGTGATCGACCATTATACCTATGTCATCGCGGGCGATGGGTGCCTGATGGAAGGTGTCAGTCAGGAAGCCATTGGATTGGCGGGTAAGCAGCAGCTTTCACGCTTGATTGTGCTGTGGGACAACAACGGCATCACCATTGATGGCAAAGTATCCATTTCCGACATAACCGATCAGAAGGCGCGATTTGCCGCCAGCGGTTGGGATGTGTTTGACTGTGATGGCCATGACCCGGTGGCGATCGACCGCGCTATTGCGGCAGCCAAAGCCAGCCCAGGCCCGGCACTGATCGCTTGCGCCACGCATATCGCCCTGGGGTCATCGGCGCAGGATACGTCAAAGGGTCACGGTGCCCTGACCGATGCCAAATTGATTGCCGATACCCGGGCCGTTTATGGCTGGGGACATGGGCCATTTGTTATTCCGGCAGACATCAAAGCAGCATGGGAGGCGATCGGGCGGCGGGGCCAAGCGGCGCGCGAGGCCTGGGACACGCGCATCAGCGCTTTGTCCGCTGCCCGCCAGGTTGAATTCGCGCGGATTTTCGCAGGCGACGCTCCCGCGAAACTGACCGCTGCCATTCGCTCAGTGAAAAAGACGGCGATTGAAACCATGCCAAAAGTGGCGACCCGTCGAGCATCTGAAATGGTGCTGGAGGCAGTCAATCCGGTGATGCCCGAAACCATCGGCGGATCAGCGGATCTGACCGGATCAAACAACACCAAGACCCCGGACATGGGCACCTTTGCGCCCGACAACCGCAAGGGCCGCTATGTCTATTACGGCATCCGTGAACATGGTATGGCAACTGCAATGAACGGCATGGTGCTACATGGTGGTGTGCGCCCGTACGGCGGAACCTTCATGTGCTTCACCGATTATGCGCGGCCTGCGATGCGTCTGTCGGCGCTGATGGGGGTGCCGGTGGTCTATGTGATGACGCATGATTCCATCGGGCTTGGCGAAGACGGCCCAACCCATCAACCGGTGGAACATCTGGCGATCTCGCGCGCCACACCAAACACTTGGGTGTTCCGCCCGGCCGATCTGGTGGAAACGGCTGAGGCCTGGGAATTGGCGCTGTCATCGAAAACCACGCCATCGGTGATGGCCCTTAGCCGCCAGAACCTGCCTGCGTTGCGGAAAGTCCATACCAACCAGAATATGGTCGCCAAGGGCGGCTATGTGCTGGCCGAAGCCACGGGCAAGCGTCAGGCGATCTTGATGGCAACCGGGTCTGAGGTTGAAATTGCGATGAAAGCGCGCGATTTGTTGGAGGCGGACGGGATCGGCACGCGGGTTGTTTCAATGCCCTGCTGGGAATTGTTCGAAGACCAAGACGCGGCATGGCGGCGCAAAGTGCTGCCGTCAGGGCCAGTTCGCGTGGCCATAGAAGCGGGCATCCGCTTTGGCTGGGACCGGTGGTTGTTCGGCGAAGGCGGCAAGCGCGAAAAATCGGGCTTCATCGGTATGCACGGGTTTGGCGCATCAGCCCCGGCAGAGCGGCTTTACAAGGAATTCGGCATTACCGCCGAGGAGACTGCGGCGAAAGTGAAAGCCCTGCTCTAGCCGTCAAAAACATGGCTACGGGCGCAGGGCAAAGCGCCCTGCCCCATGCGCCGCCAGTACAAGACAGCCGCCTGCAATGGCCCAGTTCTTGACGAAAATCGTCATTTGCCAGGGATCCTGCGGCAGATAGTGAAACAGGCTGGTGACCGCGCAATAGAGCGCTAGTGCTGCAGCCACCGGGCGAATGGCGACGCCCGCGATCAGGGCAATGCCGGCGATCAGGTTGAAGGCCATGGCGGGCCAGATCAGCCATACCGGCCAGCCCGCAGATGACAGCAAGGATTGCACTGCCGAAGGATCGCTGCCTTTCTGTGCGGCACCGCCAAGAAACAGCGCCGCCAGCAAGATGCGGCCAACAAGCGTTGCTGCATCTGCGAAAAAGTCGGCCTTTTGGTGGTCACCGGTCAATGGGATGCCTTTTGAGTGCCAAAAACCCGCGCCCATAACGGGCCTATGATCCGTGTCGCAAGTGGGATCAGGGCAATCCCAAGGAACAAGCCCAACACCCCGTCAATGGCAGCCTTAACCAGCCATTCGACAAACCCGGCCGCCACAGGCGCGCTGTGACCTGCCCATACAGCCAGATTGTGAATATGATGGCCAAGCCAGGGCAGGCCCAGTTCCTCCATCCCGTGAATGAGGATGGATCCGCCGACCCACAGCATCGCAGCAGTGCCGAGGGTTGACAGGATCTGCATCAACACCGGCATCCCCACCACAAGGCCGCGGCCAAAAGCCCGCGTTGCCGCCAATTTGCCCCGCGCCGCCATCAACAGGCCCAGATCATCCATTTTCACGATCAGCGCCACGGTGCCATAAACGGCAAGCGTGATCGCGATGCCGACAATTGCCAGCGTGATCGCTTCAAACCAGATCGTGCTGACAGGAATTGCGGCAAGGGCGATGGTCATGATCTCGGCAGACAGAATGAAATCGGTCTTGATCGCACCGGCGATTTTTTCTTCTTCCAGATGACCGGGGTCCTTGGTGTCGAAATCAGCCTCAACGACCGCATCGCCATGCGGGAACAGCATGTGAAACACCTTTTCCGCCCCCTCAAAACACAGATAGGCCCCGCCAAGCATCAACAATGGCGTGATCCAGTCTGGCGCAAAACTGGACAGCAGCAGGGCCGCCGGCAGCAG
>JANNSG010000187.1:0-9729 GCA_031402355.1 Pseudorhodobacter sp.
ACCGAAGTGCCGCGCAAGCGAAGCATGTCCAGCACCTTGGAAAACGAATCCTGATCCAACGGATGATGCAAAGCGGAAGGTGTGTCGCTCATAGACTGGGACTTTCAGCATGTAAATTCGAACTATAATGACTTTAAGTACTCATAAATTCAAGTAAAAGTTAAGATCATCGAAAGGGACAGAAATGCCAAAAACCATAATGTTTGTTCACGGCGCATGGGTCACACCTGCGTGTTGGCAGCCTATGAAAGATTACTTTGAAGAACAGGGCTACCTCTGTCTGGCACCAGCATGGCCCTATTTGGACCGCCCGGTCAGCGACTTAAAAAAGCGCATTGATCCTGCATTTGCAAATCTTACTGTCGGAATGATTGTCGATCACTACGCAGCGAAAATTCAAGCGCTGGCAGAACCGCCTATCTTGATCGGGCATTCCTTTGGTGGGTTGATTGTTCAGCTTTTGCTTGATCGTGGTTTGGGTCAAGCTGGAGTTGCCATCGACGCGGGCCCTCCGCGCGGTGTGCTGCCAAGTTGGAATGCCATCAAATCCGCGTCGCCAGTGCTTTTGTCTTGGCGCGGTTGGCGCAAGCTGCACAGCATGTCGTTCAAGCACTTCAGCAAGACTTTTGCCAACGGGCTGACACCACATGAAATGCGCGCGGCTTTTGATAGCCAGATCATTCAGGCGCCGGGCCGGATTTATTTTGAGGCAGCACTAGGGCTTGGCGTCGGGTTGAATTTCGCCAACCCGCGCCGCGCGCCCCTGCTGTTGATCGCGGGCGGCACAGACATTACCAGCACGCCGTCCATGGTTCGTGCCATGTACCGCAGACACAAAAAATCGCCACGACCTGTTGCAAAGCTGGAATATGCCGGGCGCAGTCATTGGTTGATCGCGGCCCCCGGTTGGGAAGAGATGGCAAGCGGAATCTCAAATTGGTTGACGACCCAAGAAACTGTGGCTCGGACCTGACAACAAAAAGCCAGGCGTGGGGGGGGGGGCATACGTTCCGCCAGCGCCTCTTGCGTCTGTCCCGCCTAGCTGCTTGCGCGGATCCTCGCTGCTTGCGCGGATCATTGACCAGGTCATCTGATTTTCTTTTGAACCACAGGGCGTGGGGCAGGTTCATCACGCCGAACTTCCCCAAACGGCATATCAACCTCGCTTTCCGCCACCCAACCCATGTGTTACGGCCTTCCTCAACCACTTAAGAATCTCTTAACAAAGCCGTCATATCTGAACTATATCAACTACTTACTCTGCATATCACGCGTGTTACCCGCACCCGGTAACACACCCCGTTGACACGGCCCCCCTCCCATCCGATAGAGACCCGTCCTACCCGGAGCCTGAAATGCCCGCCCTGACCCGCACCCTTGATCACGCCCATATTCCGGAACTTCCGAACCCCTATTTCGGCAAGGTCCGCGATTGCTACGATCTGCCCGCCTCGGCAAATCTCGGGCCGCGCCGGATCCTGATTTCATCCGACCGGATTTCCGCCTTTGACCGGATTCTGGCGGCCATCCCTTTCAAAGGCCAGGTCCTGACCCAGGTCGCCCGGTTCTGGTTCGATCACACGGCGGATATCTGCCCCAACCATGTGATCTCCTACCCTGACCCGAACGTTGTGATCGGCCGACATCTGACCATCCTTCCCGTTGAAATCGTCGTGCGCGGCTATCTTGCGGGCACCACCGGCACCTCGATCCTGACGCAGTACAAGGCCGGCCAGCGGGCCATGTACGGCCATGTTTTCCCGGACGGCCTGCGCGATAACGAAGCCCTTCCGACGCCAATCATCACCCCCACCACCAAAGCCTTTGACGGCGGCCATGATGAACCGTTGACGGCACAGCAGATCATCGAAACCGGTCTTCTGACGGCCGCCCAATGGGATGACATCTCGCGGATTTCGCTTGCCCTGTTCGCGCGCGGCCAAACGATGGCCGCTGAACGCGGGCTGATCCTCTGTGACACGAAATACGAATTCGGAACCGATGCCGATGGGCGCATTCTGATCGCCGACGAAATTCACACGCCCGACAGTTCGCGCTACTGGATCGCCGACGGCTACGAGGCTGCGTTCCTTGCAGGCACCAGACCGCCGTCATTCGACAAGGACGTGATCCGTGCCTGGGTTGTGGCAAGATGTGATCCCTACGCCGATCCGATCCCCGATATTCCCGCCGATATGATCGAAGCCACCAGCCGCACCTATATTGCGGCCTATGAAGCGATCACTGGTCGGCCTTTCGTGCCCGATCTGACTGGAAAGACCCCTCTGACCCGGATCCGCACCAATCTTGCGCCCTATTTCACCGCCTGAAAGACCACTGTTTGCGCCAACAGGACAGCAATCGCTATGCTATTGGAAATTCTGCACAAGGACGATCCCATGATTCTGAGCGTCGGCGAAGCCTTGATCGACATGTTGCCCCGCACCAGCCCGGCGGGCGAGCCATGCTTTGCCCCTTACGCAGGGGGCGCGGTGATGAACACGGCCATTGCTTTGGCGCGGCTTGGGTCGGCATCGTCGTTTCTGACCGGGCTGTCGTCCGATCTTATGGGCGATGTGCTGCAAGAAACGCTGCGGGCCTCCAACGTCAATCTTGATCATGCGGTGCGGTCAGGTCGCCCCACCACGCTGGCCTTTGTGAAACTGACGCAGGGTCATGCGAGATACTTTTTCTACGACGAAAACACTGCGGGCAGAATGATGACCGTGGCCGACTTGCCAAAGCTGCCCGGCACCATCAAAGCCTATTTCACCGGCGGCATCTGGTTGGCGGTCGAACCCTGCGGCACGGCGCTGGAGGCATTGCTTGCGCGCGAAGCGGCAACCCGGGTCACGATGATCGATCCGAACGTAAGGCCCAGTTTCGTGCAAGATCGCAGCGCCTATACTGCACGGATCGACCGGATGATCGCAGTGTCGGATATCGTCAAGCTTTCCGATGAAGACAGCGAATGGCTGTATGGCAAGACAGATCCTGCGGCTTTGCTGGCCAAGGGCGTGAAGGTCGTGCTTGTCACGGAAGGCTCCAAGGGGGCCACGGCCCATACTGCGCGCGGGTCGGTGCAGGTGGCGGCCCCGAAAATCACCGTCGCAGACACGGTTGGCGCTGGCGATACCTTCAATGCGGGCTTTCTTGCCTCGCTGGACCGGGACGGCCTTTTGTCAAAATCCCAAGTGGCAAACCTGTCGGATGACGCCCTGCGCGCCGCTTTGTCTTTGGGCACGCGGGCGGCCGCCATCACCTGTTCGCGCCCCGGCGCAAACCCGCCCTGGGCACATGAGATCTGAGGGCGCATATTCATGAGGGCGCTTGTCCAACGGGTCAGTGAAGCCTCGGTTCAGGTTGACGGAACATTGGTGGGCCAGATCGGCCCCGGTTTGCTGATTCTGATCTGTGCCATGGCGGGTGATACCGAAGTGCAGGCGCAGTCCCTTGCCACAAAAATCGCAAAACTGCGGATTTTCCGCGATGTGGCGGGCAAGATGAACCTGTCGCTGCGTGATAGTGGAGGTTCGGTACTGATCGTCAGCCAGTTTACCCTTGCCGCCGATCTGCGTGGCAACAGGCCTGGCTTTTCCACCGCTGCAAAACCCGAAGACGCGAGGCGTCTTTATGAGCAGTTCACAGCCCTGATGACAGCTGAAGGCTTTGCCACAGCAACCGGTCTGTTTGGTGCCGATATGGCGGTCAGCCTGACCAATGATGGCCCGGTGACAATCTGGATGGACACCGCGGATCACCCTTCGTAGGCTGCCCCGACGGCTTAGGCCCATTCCCATGGATTGACGAATACACCCAAGACCGCAGTGACCGCCTGATCTTCCGTTGCCCCCGATTTGCGCAATTGCGCCACCAGACCGCGTTTCTTGTCTTCGACCACCTGCTCCACCACGACCGGCAATCCGGCATCGGCAAGGGCAGCATTGTAAATGCGGGTAATCGCCATGCGGCGCAGATCGGGCTTAAACACTTTGCCGACGGCGGTTTTCGGCAATTCCGCCAACACCTCGATGTATTTGGGCACGGCCGCGCGTTCCTGAATATGTTCGGCGGCATAGGCCAGCAGATCGTCAACTTCGGTTGCAGACCCCTTTGCCATTTCGACATAGGCGCAGGGCAATTCGCCCGCATGGGCGTCTGGCTGACCAATGGCGCCGACAAAGCTGACGGACGGGTGCCCCATCAACGCCTCTTCGATGATCGCAGGGTCGATGTTGTGACCGCCCCGGATGATCAGATCCTTGGCGCGACCGGTGATATAAAGGTAGCCATCGCTGTCAAATCGTCCCAGATCGCCAGATCGCAAGAACCGGTCTTCAACATAAAGCCCCTTGTTCTTTTCCGGCTCAGTATAGGTGGCACCGGAATAGACACCGGGATTGGCGATGCAGATCTCGCCCACTTCATCAACGCCGCAGTCCCGAACAACGGCACCTGCCTCATCAAGATGCAGGATGCGCACTTGGGTAAAAGGCAGAACAAGACCGACCGAGCCGTTCTTTTTCGCGCCGTCTTCCGGGTTGCACGACACAAGACAAGTGCATTCGGTCATCCCGTAGCCTTCGATGATCTGAACGCCAGTCGCGGCCTCGAACCGTCTGTAAAGCTCAAGCGGCAGGGGCGACGAGCCCGAGATTGCCCCCCTCAGGCTGCTGACATCTGCGTTGATCGGGCGCTGTAGCAATGCGGCAAGGGCGGTGGGTACCGTGATCATATAGGTGGCCCGCCACCGTTCGATCAAAGCCCAGAAATTATCGAACACGCCTTCGCCCCGGTAGCCCGCCGGGGTTGGGAAAACGACATGCGCGCCACAGGTCGCCATCGACATCAAGATCGGATAGGCGGCAAATACGTGAAACAGCGGCAAGGGACAAAGCACCACATCGGACGTCTTGAAGATCAGATTGCCGCCCGCCCAGCCCTGATAGATCATGCCAGACACCCGGTGTTGGGCGACCTTTGGCATGCCCGTGGTGCCGCCGGTGTGAAAATAGGCAGCGACCCGGTCTGTCAAGCAGTCGTCAAAGATCAGTTTTTCTGCTGGCTGGCGGGCACATTCGGCATTGAAATTCTTGACTGTGGCAGCGTGTTGAACAGGGTTTTTCGGCCGCACCAATGGCACGATCCAGGATTTCGGCGGGGCGAGGTAACGGTTCAGGTCCACCTCAAGCACGGTTTTCACATTGGGGGCCAGACGCACTGCCTCGGCCACCCTTTGCGCCAGTTCGGTTTTCGGGAACGACCGCAACGTGACCACGACCTTTGCATTCGTCTCGCGCAGGATGGATGCGATCTGATCGGGCTCCATCAATGGGTTGATCGGCGACACGATGCCCGCAACCGCGCCACCCAGCAGGGTTACTACCGTCTCCAGCGAATTGGGCAAGACATAGGCCACCACGTCGCTTTCGCCGACACCAAGTGACCGGAACAGGTTGGCCGCTTGCGTGATGCGCCCGTGAAGGGCGTTCCATGTCAGCGTCTCTGCACGGTCCTTTGGTCCGGACGTCAGTTGAAACGACACCGCATTCTTGGCGCCGTGCTTGGCCTTGGTTTGGCCAAGCAACTGATAGATGCTTTTGGCCACATCAAGCGTGTTCCAACCACCCTTGGCCTCAATCGCCCGCACGCTTTCGCGTGTAGTGAATTCCACCATGAATAATCCCCCCAAAATCCCACGTTATAGTCCGCAGGTATTTTCCTCGGGTACAGGATGGATTGGATTGGACGATGTGACAAGCGTTGCCTGACCTTGCTACGCCACGTCACCGAATTATATTGCAAAGCCGCAAGCCGCCCCCCCCAACGGATGTCCGAACGGCTCAGCCGTTACATCTGCCCATCGGTGAATTGCAGGCGGGCAAGCCGCGCGTAGAGCCCCCCTTCGGCAACCAGCGCATCGTGGCTGCCGGTCGCAACGATCTTGCCCTGATCAAACACAACTATCCGGTCTGCGCGTTTCACCGTGGCCAGCCGGTGCGCCACAACCAAGGTCGTGCGTCCCTTTGACAGCACCTCGACGGCCGCTTGAACGTCACGCTCACTTTCAGCATCCAGCGCGGATGTGGCCTCATCCAGCAACAACACCGCTGCGTCACGCAAAATCGCCCGTGCGATTGCAACGCGCTGCTTTTGCCCCCCCGACAGCATGACGCCCCGTTCGCCAAGCCAAGTGTCATAGCCCTCCGGCAGGGCAGTCAAGAACTGATGCGCTGATGCCGCGATGGCTGCAGCCTCAACCTCGGCATCGGTCGCCTCTGGCCGCCCGAAGCGGATATTTTCGCGCGCTGAGGCGGCAAAAATCACCGGGTCTTGCGGCACCATCGCGAAAGACCGGCGAAAGTCATCCCGGGCCATGTTGCGCAGATCAATTCCATCCAGCCGGATCACGCCTGATTGCGGATCGTAGAACCGCATCAACAGCTGCAGAATTGTCGTCTTGCCGGCACCCGAAGGGCCGACCAGCGCCACGGTCTGACCCGGGGTCACGGTCAGGCTGATCCCGTCAAGCGCGGACACTGTTGGCCGGGCCGGGTAGTTGAAGCGCACATCTTCGAACACGATCGCGCCCGCGACGGGACGCGGCAATGGTACGGGTGACGCGGGGTCGCGGACGCTGTCCGTGGTGCCCAGCAGTTCTACCAAACGCTCGGTCGCACCTGCTGCGCGTTGCAATTCACCCCAGATCTCGGACAAGGCGCCGACGGCGCCGGCCACCATGACCGAATAGATCAGGAACTGCACCAGTTCACCCGGGCTCATCGACCCTGCTCGCACATCGCGCGCGCCGACCCACAGCACACCGACAACGCCGCTGAACGTCAGGAAAATGATGATGATCGTCAGCACGGCGCGGGTCTTGATGCGGGTACGTGCCGATTGATAGGCTTTTTCCGTCACCTCGGCGAAGGCGGCTTTGGTGCGCGTCTCATGGGTGAATGCTTGCACCGTTTGCACCGACGACAGCGCCTCTGACGCCGAACCGGATGAACTTGCAATCCAGTCCTGATTTTCGCGCGACAGCCTGCGCAGACGCCGACCAAGCACGACGATCGGCACCACCACAGCCGGTACGATCAACAAGACCAGCCCCGTCAGCTTGGCGGATGTCAGCATCAGCATTACCAGACCACCCAGCAACATCAACATGTTGCGCAATGCGATCGATATCGAAGACCCGATAACCGACAAGATAAGTGTTGTATCGGTGGTCAGGCGGCTGAGCACCTCACCGGTCAGGATGCGTTCAAAAAAGGCAGGACTCATGGCCATTACCCGGTCAAACAAGCTGCGCCGGATATCGGATACGACCCGCTCTCCCAGCCGAGTGACCAGATAGTAGCGAAGGCCCGTGCCAATGGCCAAAAGTGCTGCGATGCCCAAAGCCGCACCAAAATACTGGTCCAGCAGGCTGGTATCGCCGGAATTGAACCCGTCTACGACGCGGCGGACAGCCAGCGGCAGAACAAGACTGACCGACGCCGTCAATATCAGGGCCGCCAGCGCAAATGCGCTATTCTTGCGGTAAGGTGCCAAAAACGGCAACAGACCACGCAGGGCACCGATCTGTTTTGACGCCACCCGTTCTTCAGCGCTGTCTTTGGCCATCTGATCCGCCCTTGTTTTCGAGAATGCGTTTAGTTGCAGTTGCCAGCCGCATCAAGCGCAGCATTGCCGCGCCCCCTTTCCCTTGTACAAGGCCTGTGTCAACTTACAGCCCAACGGAGCATCCGCAGTGACAAAATTCTTTACCTCGATTGATGGCGCGCGGCTTGCCTACCGCGATGAGGGGTCAGGCCTGCCCCTGCTATGTCTCGCCGGCCTGACCCGAACCATGGCCGATTTCGACTATGTGGCACCGCACTTGCCGCCGTGCCGTTTGATCCGCATGGATTACCGGGGGCGGGGTGCGTCCGACTGGACCGGGGCTGATACCTACACCGTGCCGCAAGAAGCAAATGATGCCTTGGCCCTGATGGACCATCTGGGGGTCAACCGCTTTGCTTTGCTGGGCACTTCGCGGGGTGGTTTGATCGGGATGCTGCTTGCAGCGATGGCCAAACCGCGCCTCTTGGGCCTTTGCCTGAACGATGTAGGCCCTGTGGTCGAACGCGCCGGCCTTGAAAGCATCTTTGTTTATGTTGGCCAGAACCCTGCCGCCAAAACGCATCAGGCATTGGCCGAAACCTACGCCAAATTCCTGCCCGGCTTTCTGAACGTACCTGCTAGCCGCTGGCTGGCCGAGGCACAGAAAAACGCGATTTCCACCGTGAACGGCCTGAAAATCAACTATGACCCCGCCCTTAGCGGCGCGTTTCGCAAAGCCTTCGATGGCCCGCCTGTGGATCTTTGGCCGCTGTTTGATGCCCTTTCGGACTTGCCGGTTGCATTGATCCGTGGCGCGAACTCTGATCTGTTATCAATCGCCACGGCGGATGAGATGCGCCGCCGCCGCCCCGACATGATTTTTGCAAACGTTCCCGACCGCGCCCATATCCCATTTCTGGATGAGCCCGAAAGTTTGGCGGCAATCCACGCGTTCATGGAAGTCCTGCAATGACCGATATCGCTCTGATCGAGGCCGCCGCTGCGCGGCTTTCTGGGCATGCGCGGGTGACGCCGCTGCTGTCTTCGTCCTTTCTTGATGACATCGCGGGCCGCCGGGTTTTCGTGAAAGCGGAATGTTTGCAACTGACCGGATCGTTCAAGTTTCGCGGTGGCTGGTCTGCCGTATCCGCGCTTGCCGCAGATCAACGTGCGCGGGGCGTAATTGCCTTCTCATCGGGCAATCATGCGCAGGGCGTGGCGCTTGCGGCAAAGATGCACGGGGCACCTGCCGTCATCATCATGCCCGCTGATGCGCCCCGGATGAAAATCGACAACACCCGCGCGATGGGGGCCGAAGTGGTGCTCTATGACCGTGCCAATGACGAACGTGATGCGATAGGCGCGCATCTGTCGCAGACGCGTGGCCTGACCCTTATCAAACCCTATGACGACGTTCAGGTTATCGCGGGGCAAGGCACCACAGGCTTGGAAATTGCCGCACAAGCCGCTGCGAAAGGCATTGCAAGCGCCGATGTTCTGGTCTGCTGCGGTGGTGGCGGGCTGACCTCTGGCATTGCTTTGGCGCTGGCAGCCAAGGCCTCAGGTCTGCGCGCCCGCCCTTGCGAACCGGCCGGTTTCGACGACGTCACCCGCAGTCTTTCCAGCGGCCAGGTCCAGCGCAATGCGGCTCTGTCAGGCTCTGTCTGCGATGCCATAGTCACCCCGCAGCCAGGTGAGATCACCTTTCCAATTCTGCAGCGCCTATGCGGCCCCGGCCTTGTGGTGACCGACACCGAGGCCATGCAGGCCGTGGCGCTGGCTTTTTCTAGGCTGAAGCTGGTACTGGAACCGGGCGGCGCAGTGGCGCTTGCTGCCGCCCTGTTCCGGCCCGATGCAATCGACGGCGACGCTGTGATCTGCGTCGCCACCGGTGGAAATGTCGATCCGGACGTGTTTTCGCAATGTCTGGCCTTGGGCGGCTGACATGGCCCTTGCCTATCTTCCCGACCTGCGGCTGAACTACCGCTTTGATGGCGCGGCACATGGCCCGGTTCTGGTGCTGAACCACGCGCTTGGAACGAATCTGTCAATCTGGGACCAAGTCATCGCGTTATTGCCGCCAACCCTGCGTATCCTGCGCTATGATCACCGCGGCCATGG
>JANNSG010000188.1:0-7068 GCA_031402355.1 Pseudorhodobacter sp.
TTTGGCTGGCCCAGATATGTGCCCGACCCCGGCGTTCCGTCGCCCCGCGACCATAGGTTAAGCCCCGCCGAAAACGGTGGCGGCATCAGGACAAGCCCGTCGGTAATCGCTTTGTTCATGTGGTGATCCTCGCCTCGTTGCGCATCGGGTCCGCGCGGCTGACTTCGCCGCCGCAAACCAGACAGGTAACAAAGCGCGGTTAACCCGGCCTGTGATCACCGCACGCCCTACGATGGGTCGCGCAACGCAACGCCGGCCAAGCACACCGTTCCAGCCGCAACCAACCTAACCGGCAATCGAATAGATCAGGCTCCGACCCCGGCGTCCGGTAGCAACTGCACGCCGTTGATCTGCCATCCCTCAGGGGTCTCGACCATTTGATAATCCAGCAAATGGGTGCGTCCGCCTTGATCTGTGACCAACACACGCTGCCACAGGTTTCCCGCCACCGTGCGCAACTCCAGCATTCTGACATTTGCCGGGTTCCACACCATCGGATAGCCCTGTTGCACCATGGTGCCAAAGTTTTCCGCAGTGCCAAATATGCCCTTGATCATCGGGGATGCGAAGGAAAACGCCCCCGTTACATCCTGGGCGACGAAGGCATCAAATTGGCCCTGGATCGTCGCCTCTATTCCTGGGTTTCGTGTTTCATCCGCAAACACCGGAAGCGCCAGCACTCCCGCCAACAAAACTCCGCAAAGTCTCAGCCGCATGCGTCCAACCTCCACAAACGTCCCCAATTGGAAGAGTAGCGCAAGTAAAAGGCCGGTCAAGCGTTACGCGGTCAAGTCACCGTGCAGGGCCCGGTCGATTAGGGCAATGGTTTCGTCCACGCCGTAAAGCCCGATGAATCCGCCAAAGCGCGGCCCTTGTGATGCGCCTAGCAGCACTTCGTAAAGCGCCGTAAACCAATCGCGCAAAGGCTCGAATCCATGGTCTGTGCCCACCGCAAACACCATGGTTTGCAATGCCTCACCGTCCAAGCCGCCCTCCCAAACCGCCAGACGCCCGCACAGATCGACCATCGCCGCGCGTTCCTTGTCGCTAGGGAAGCGGAAAACCCGGGTCGGGGCCACGAAATCATCGAAATACCGCAGCGCAAAGCCCGCCGCCGCATCCAAATCGGGGTGCGTTTCAGGCGACGCCTTTGGCGCATAGCGCTGAATGAACCCCCAAAGCCCGCTCTTATCCTTCGCCCCAGCCACCGATGCCAGATTGAGCAACATCGCAAACGGCACCACCATGTTGGATGCCGGCGGCGCACCCCGATGAATATGCCAGACCGGGTTGTTCACCTGTCCGTCGATGTCTTGCGTAGAAAACGCACGCAACTGCTGATGGTATTCGTCCACCGCTTTCGGGATCACATCGAAATGCATCCGCTTGGCCGTCTTCGGCTTCAGATACATGAAATACGACAGGCTCTCCGCAGACGCATAGGTCAGCCATTCGTCAATCGTCAGGCCATTGCCCTTTGATTTCGATATCTTCTGCCCGCCCTCATCAAGGAAAAGCTCATAGGTCATGTGTTCCGGCGCCCTACCGCCCAGCACTTCACAAATCCCGTCATAGATCGGCGTGTTGGTGGAATGGTCCTTGCCGTACATCTCAAAGTCCACATCCAACGCCGCCCAGCGCGCGCCGAAGTCAGGCTTCCATTGCAGCTTCACATTGCCGCCCGTCACAGGCAGCGTGCAATCATGACCATCCTCGCCTTCAAAGGTAATCGTGCCTTCGGCGGCGTTCACCTCTTTCATCGGCACGTACAGCACCCGCCCTGAAATCGGTGAAATCGGCAAGAAACAGGAATATGTCTGCTGACGTTCCTCGCGCAGTGACGCCAGCATGATCTTCATCACCGCATCATAGCGTTCGGCGCACAACCGCAATGTCGCATCAAACTGCCCGGATTTATAAAACTCAGTGGCGCTGATAAACTCATACTCAAAGCCAAACGTATCCAGAAACCGCCGCAGCATGGCGTTGTTGTGGTGGCCAAAACTCTCAAACTCGCCAAACGGGTCTGGCACCACGGTCAAAGGCCGCTGCAAGTGCTCGCGGAGCATTTCTGGGTTCGGCACATTATCCGGCACCTTGCGCATGCCGTCGACATCGTCAGAGAAAACGATCAGTCGTGTCGGAATGTCTGATATCGCCTCAAACGCGCGGCGGATCATCGTTGTGCGTGCCACCTCGCCGAATGTCCCGATGTGCGGCAGGCCTGACGGGCCATATCCCGTCTCGAAGAGCACATAGCCCTTCGCGGGCATCCGGCCATCATAGCGCGCCAGTATCCGGCGCGCTTCTTCAAACGGCCAGGCTTTCGATTTCATCGCAGCATCGCGCAGGGCAGACATCGGCATTTCCTTGACCGGAATAAAGCGGCAAACTGCCGCGAATCCTTCGTCTCCTATTGCCGTGCCTGCCTCGCGTCAATAATCTGCGCGCGAAATACCTCGGGAAGGATAGCCCTGTGCAAGATACCCCCGCCTCGCTGTCTGCCCAGGATGCACTGATCGCCGTGATGATCGCTACTTCCGCCGCCGATGCACAACTGCGCACCGCTGAAATGGTCGCTATTCAACGCATGGTCAATCACATGCCGGTCTTTGCCGACTATGACACCGACCGTATCCGCCAGATCGCCCAAACCGTGTTCGACCTGTTTGAGGAAGAAGACGGTCTTGATGCCCTGTTCGGCCTGATCCGCGATGCGCTGCCCGAACGGCTGAATGAAACGGCCTATGCGCTGGCCTGCGACGCCGCTGCCGCCGATGGCCGTCTGCGGGATATCGAACTCAGAATGCTGGAAGAGATTCGCGAAGAACTGTCAATCGACCGCCTGCATGCCGCCGCCATTGAATGGGGCGCGCGGGTGCGGCATATGAAGCCCTAGGCAGCCAGGGCGTCCGCCAGTTTCAGCAAGTCGCTGGCAGATAGTCTCGCCACCAGACAAGCGGCGGACGTGCCATTCGCCCAGGTGACAAGTCCCATATCCGCAACCTGCCGGAAACTCGGCTGCCGGATGGGGCCAGTGTCAGCCGTAAGGCAAAATGCGATTGGCACAACATCGGCTGTTGTCAGCACAATATGCACAATTGCCCTGCCACGCAGATCCAGCATTTGCGCGCGCCGGTAGGTCAGCCCATCAATGGCCAGCGACGGAAGTTTCAACCCCGTCGCCACTTCTACCGCTGCCAATTCGGCCGCGCGGGCCTGATCAGACGGATCAAGACCACGCACTGTCGCCGCACCATAAAGCATATGATAGTCAGCGACGGCTGTTTCCCAATCGCCTTGGATTGGCGTCCATGAACGCAAAGCCCCAAAGCCCGCAACAAATCCTAGCGCCAAGCCACCAATGCCCGAAAGCCAGGCACGTCTGCTGACCTGCGGCAAGGGGGCAACCGGCAGGTCTGTCATCATCCCGGACGGGGCGGACGCAAGCATATCGCCCCAGAGAGCGCCCATATCCGGGCTTCCGGCAGCAAGTTCCCCGATCCGCGCAGAAAGGGCTACATCCGATTTTGCCGCAGTGGCGATTGCGCGGGTCTTGTCGGCAGACAAACGGCCATCAACAAAAGCCACCAGATCGGCATCCGACTGCAATGACGCGATGCTCATATTGCAGCCACCCGCTTAACCGGCGGATTCATCCGATCCACCAGACTTTCTTTGGCGGCAGCCAGCCTGCTCATAACGGTTCCCAACGGTATATCCAATATTTGCGCCGCTTCGGCATAGCTCATTCCCTCGGCATAGACCAGCATAACCGCCTCGCGCTGTACCTCGGACAAGGCAGAAACCTGCGCAAACAGCTGCGATTTCAGCACCTTGGCAAGAACCCCTGTACTGTCATCTGATTGCAATTGATCAAGGTCTTCTATCCCGTTCCCGCGCCTGACCCTTTCGCGCCGCAGATCATTGCGGCGGATCGACACAATAATGGCAAAAACCCAGTGATCCAGACGACTGCCCATTTGAAATTGCGACTGTCGTTCCAGCGCCCGCCTGCAAGTTTCCTGCACCAGGTCTTCTGCCGCCGTTGCATCCCGACAAAGCGCCAGCGCAAACCGCCACAGACGCGGCAAAAGTTCTGTCAGGTCATCGTGAAACTGGTTCATCGTTTTTTTGCTCGTCCGACCGACTTTTTTCCGCGCTGCGGTGTTTACTAACACATGACAACATAAGGGAGGTCAACTTGACAGTCAGCATGAAGCTTCTATTCGCATCACTTGCCACAGCCACCGCTTTGGTGTTCGGCAAAGCCGCATTCGCGCAGGAAACGCCGTCAGCCCCAGATGCTAAGGTCTATTTCATCAACCTTGCAGATGGCGCTACAGTCAAAAGCCCGTTCCTTGTGCAATTCGGTCTGTCCGGTATGGGCATCGCCCCTGCGGGCACCGAGACTGAAAATACTGGGCATCATCACCTGCTGATCGATGCCTCGCTTGAAGGCGAAGCCCTGAAAGCCCCGATTGACATGGATGACAACCATCGCCACTTCGGCAAGGGCCAGACCGAAGCAATGATCGAACTTGCACCCGGTAGCCACACCCTGCAAATGGTACTGGGGGACTGGACCCATATCCGGCACGTGGCCCCCGTCATGTCAGACGTGATCACCATCACCGTCGAATAACCAAAGCCAGGCGGCGGGCCTGTTTGTCCGTCCGCCTGATCCGCCGCTCAAAGATAAAGCCCTGCCCAGCGGCTGATCAACTGCCCCTGCAACCGTCTTGCGCGCTTGACCCAGGCCTCGCCGCCCGTCGGCTGCTCGCGTTCCGCCTCTGTCAATTTATCCCGCCGCGCCGTATCCGCCGCAAAGATCGCAAAGGCCAGATCCGGCCCTTTCGGTGGTACGATGTAGCCGGCCAATCCTGACACGAAATTCAAAGTGCCGCTTTTTGCCAGCACGCGCACGGGATACCCTTCTATTGCCTTACCCTTGGCATCGCGCATGCCGACATCGCGCAAAATGCTGCGCAGCACCGCGCCGTTCGGGTTGCTGCGCGCGCGCACCAGTGTGGTCACCATGTCACTGGCCGAAATCTTCGAGGCACCGTTCAGGCCGGAATGATCGACATAGCGCGGGCGGATCCCGTAGGTCGCCTCGGCCCAGTCAGACATGACCCGCGCCGATGCAACCAGACCTGCCGCCCCGGATGACGCCAGCCCCAAGACCTCTGCGGTGAGATTGGTTGAAAACTTCAACATATCCCTCAGCATCGCCTCTAACGCGTCGCTGCGGTTTTCCGCCAGCAATGTGCCCATCGGCACAGTGTTCGAAGCGGTTGCTTGTGGCAAAACCAACCCCTGGGCCGCGGCCAATGTTCGAAAAACTTCGCCCGCGTAGATGGCGGGGTGTCGCACCGGCATCCACCGGCTGCCGCCTTTGCCAAGTGCCGCAGAGGCCACCGTCCAGCGATCAACCCCCTCACCCGGCTGATAGGTGAACAATGGGCTTTCCCGCTGCTCAATCTGCATTTTTGCCATCTCGACGAACGGCATGAACCGCTCGCCCCGCGCGTCCATTGTCACGCTGTAATCGCCAGCAACCCGCGTCCATTCGAAATTCACACGGTTGAAATTGAGGTTCAGACCACCAATCGCCGGATTGTAGCCGACGTGGTCAGGCTGGTCAGCCGAGATTTCATCAATCGCCGGCAATGACCCGCCATAAACCAGAAACCGCCCGGAAACAGACCGCAGCCCGCGCGCAGCCAGACGCGCCACCATATCGCCGAAATGATCGGTCGAAAGCGTGGGATCGCCCGATCCGACCAGGACCAGATCGCCCTCGACCTTGCCATTCGTCACTGGCCCGGTCGCCAGGACTGCAGTGCTGAACCGATGCCCTGCCCCCAGTTTCTCCACCGCAAAAAGGGCCGTCATGGCTTTGGCAACGCTTGCTGGCGGCTGCGGCAACGTCGGGTTCAATGCCTCAAGAATACGCCCGCTGGCAGCATCAGCGACGACAAAACCAAGGACGCCACCCAGCTTAGCTGCATCCAATAGTCGGGCCGCATCGGGGACGTCTGGCCGTGACACCGACCCGCGCCGAACGGGCCTGATCGATGTCAACGGGGCTTCTGCCCAAAGCGGGGCGGCAACACCGCTTAGTGCCGCCCCCAAAACCCAACGTCGTGAAAAGTGATTGCTGTCCAATGTCATTTCCGCAACTTGCCAATCAAACTGAACTCTAACGACTACAGGCGCTACCTAAACCTTCCAGTCCCCACGTGCCCGAATGACCGATGACGACATATTTACCAGCGGCACATTCACAAAACACCAAGCGGGTGCCTTGCGCGTGCTTAGCCTTTCGCCCCTTGCCACCCTGTGCACCCGAAACGCGCGTGCCGCCACCGAAAGCCGTGCCGCCACCCCGGCCCCCGGGCGCGCCAGAACCCCCACGGGAACGCTGCGCAGAATATCGCGCCAATGATCCCATTTGTGGAACTGCACCAGATTGTCGGCACCCATCAACCACACGAACTTTACACCGGGATACATCGCCTGCAACCGCGCAATCGTCTGTGCTGTATACCGGGTGCCAAGACGCGCCTCCAGATCGGTAATCACAACGCGCGGGTGCGCCATCACCGCCCGCGCCCGCGCCAACCTATCCGCCATAGGTGCAGGCTGGCGTGCCTTCAGCGGGTTGCCGGGGGTAACCAACCACCAAACCCGGTCCAGCCCCATCCGGTTCAGCGCCTCTTGGGTGATATGTGCGTGGCCTTCGTGCGCCGGATCAAACGACCCGCCTAACAGGCCGATGACCATGCCCTTGGTCGCAATGGGAAAACCCGCGCGCATTCGGGCCTCCCTCGTTCGTCCCTCGTCTCAGTTTTGCACCTTGCAGCCTCGCCCTGTAAAGCAGAATTCCCTTGACCCACCCATAATACCTGACTTAAGTCAGGTATATTGCCTGACAGAGGTCAACCATGTTGGACGCCATTGCCCGCCTGCGCCGCTTCAACCGCGTCGTCACCCGCGAAATCGGCGCGCTTGATACTTCTTACCTTGGCCGGGGCCGCCCATTGGGCGCCGCGCGCGTATTGC
>JANNSG010000189.1:0-8910 GCA_031402355.1 Pseudorhodobacter sp.
GCATGGTGACAGTGGTGATGCCCATCCCGGCGCTGAGGCCGGGAAAGTTGCCGGCGGCCGAGAACATCACCGGCACCATATTGGCGACGCCAAGACCCGCAAACGCAAAGCTGGCAATGACCAGCATGGCATTCGGGGCCAACGCCGCCCCCATCAACCCCGCCGCCGCGACAAGCGCCGATATCCGCAAGGTTCGAACTGCGCCAAAGCGGTTGCGCAGCGCGTCACCGGCAAAGCGCATTCCTGCCATGGTGGCGGAAAACACAGCGAATGCGAGCCCTGCGGTGTTGATACCTGTGCCATGTTCTTGCTGCAGGTACAGCGCCGCCCAATCCAGAACCGCGCCCTCGGGGATCATTGAACAAAACGCCATCAGGCCCAGAATGTAGATCGATGCGCCTTTTGGCCAGCCTGCGGCAGGGTTCTCTGAGGCCGCGTGATGGGAGGGCGACGGGGCGGCACCGCCGAGGTGCCTTGATGCCAGCACCACGCAGCCCAGCGTCAGGCCTGCAACCACCAGCACATGGCCTTCAGCGCCGATCTGGCCGATGATCCAGCCGCCAATGATGCCACCGACAAAGCCACCCAGGCTCCAGAAGCCATGGCTGGACGACATGATGGCACGGCCCAGTTGCCGTTCCAGTTCTACTGCGTTGGCATTCATCGCGACATCCATGCAGCCGATCAGGGCCCCCATGATCACCATGGCGACTGACAGCAGCCACAGATCGGGAGCCAGCACAACGCCTGCCAAAGTGATGCTCGCGGAGACGGAAAACACCCGCAGCACGGGGCGTGTGCCATGCCGGGCGATCAACCCGCCTGACAGGGCCATCGCCCCCACGGCACCGACGCCCAACAGAAAGATCAGCAGACCAAGGGTGGTTTCGGTGATCTGGTGGCGCGGCAGCAACAGCGGAATTTGCGGCGCCCAGGACCCCATCAAAAAGCCGTTGGCCAGAAACATGGTCCCGGACGCCCAGCGCCAGCGCCGCAAACCCGCGTGATCCCTGTCCATCAGATGCTGCCCTTTTTGTTTGCGCTAACTGACTACGGCGCATGCAACGGGAAGGGAAGGGTTGCTGCCTACACAGATTGTTACGCAGGTTTCAGTGTCCGCCAGGCGTCAGGTTATCGGCGCCGGGCGGGTTGCACGGCCTTATTTTGCACGAAAATACCTTTGCCTCGCCGCAGCCTTGCCATGCTTTCTTAAGACACCACAGCACAGATTAGAGCCAGTCTTACCGGAGGCCCATTATGGCCGCAATAAATACAGGTCTTGGTGGACCGCAAGGCGTGGGCGAAGGGTCCGTGCGCGGCAGCACTTTGACCACCGGCAATTATGACGACGGGTCATTGCAGGTGGACATCACATCGGTGTTCGGGGCAGGCGGGATCAACTATTTTGGCACCAACTACACCTCTATGTATATCAATACCAATGGACTGATCACCTTTGGCGCGCCGAATACCAGCTATACCCCGACGGCATTGGGTGGTCTGACGCAGCCGTCTATCGCGCCGTTCTGGACGGATATCAACATCACGTCGGGCACGGCCACAGGAACCAACAACATCTATTACGATCTTGATCCGGGCACCGGTCGGGTGACGATCACCTGGTTGGGTGTTGCGGCCTATTCTGGTGGGGGTGCCAACCGCAATACGTTTCAGGTTGTGCTTCAGCATACCAGTGACGGCAATTTTGAAATCGACATCATCTATCAGCAAATCCAGTTCACCAATGGCGGATCTGGCATTGCGCAAACCGGTATGACTGATGGCGGGGCCAATGATTTCATCATTCCGGGGTCGGGAAATTCAACCGCCTTGCTGGGCTTTCCTACTGCGGCGATTGACCCCAATGACCCGAATGGTGTCTGGTCGAACCGCTATCTGGATGGGCGTGCGGTGTGTTTTGCGGCGGGCACCTTGATTGCGACCCCAGACGGTGAAATGCGGGTCGAGGCATTGCGGGCAGGCGATATGGTACAAACACTGGATGGCGGGATGCAACCGGTGTTGTGGGTTGGCGGCGGATCGGCCTTGGTGTCGGGCGAAAGCTTGCCTGTCCGTATTGCGGCGGGCACCTTGGGGGCAGTGCGCGATTTGCAGGTATCGGGCCAGCATCTGGTCCTGTTTCGAAATGCGGCGGCTGAACTGCTATTTGGCGAAGACGAGGTCTTGATCAGCGCCAAGGATCTGGTCGGACTGCCGGGCATTTCGCAGGATAGAACACCGCGGATCATGGGCTATTATCATGTCCTGATGCCACATCATCATTTGCTTATTGCCGATGGGGTGGCCTCTGAAAGTCTGCATCCGGGCAAAATAGCACTTGCCACATTATCGCGGCGTGCCTTGGCGGATTTGCAAGCAAAAGTGCCTGATGCGGCTTTGGCGTTGCTTGGCCGCCAATCTGCCGCGCGACGGGTGTTGCGGTCACATGAGGCGCGGGTGATGCTGGCGATGCTGCACGAGGGCGATGCCACCTCCCGGATTGAGGTATTGCTGGGTCTGGCGGCGTAAAGCGTCTGAACAGAAAAACCCTCAGGGGAAACCCTTTCGATTGGTGGGATCAGGTTCCGCGCGGTTTTGCGCGCAGGGTGGGTTCGGCCTGGGTCGGGTCTTCGGGCCAGGGATGGCGCGGATATTGCCCGCGCATGTCGCGGCGCACATCGGCGTAGGAATTGGCCCAAAAGCCCGGAATATCGGTGGTCACTTGCACCGAGCGTTGGCCGGGCGACAGCAAGGTGATGCGCAAAGGCAAGCGGTTCGTGCCAACGGTAGGATGCAAGGTTACGCCGAACAGTTCCTGCAAGCGCAGCTCGATGCCCGGGAAATCGCCGTCATAGTCGATGGCAACGCGCCGGCCCAGCGGGGTTTCAAAATGGGCGGGCACAAGGCGGTCGAGTTCGGCCGTTTGCGCCCAGCTTAGCCGGGCTTTCAAGGCATCGGTCAGGTCCAATGCGCGCAATTGCGCCTCTGTTTTCAAGCCAGTCAGATGCGGCAATAGCCAGTCTTCATCCGCTGACAGCAAACCTTCGTCGGAACAATCGGGCCAATCCTTGCTGCCTGCGCGTGCCAGTTCAACGCGGGCGCGCAGACGGCGGGCGGCGGCCGACCATGGCAATCCGATCAGGCGCAATCCATCCAATGCAGCGCGGGCGATAGCGTCAGGCGGCGCATCGGGCCACGCGCGGTCTGCAAGTGTCAACGCACCGTAGCATTCTTGCTGGCGGGTCAGCACCCGTCCCTCGCGGCGCGACCAATTGCAGACCGATTGCCATTGAATGTCACCTGCATAAAGAGCGCGCAGGTCTGCCTCGGATATCTGAACGGCCTGCCGCACTGTGGCCTCGCGCGGATCACCGTCAAGGTCGGTGGCGACGATCAGCCGCGCGTGTGACAGCGGCAGACCGGGGGCCATGGCAGCACCCGCGCCGCCAGACAGAACCCAACGCGGGGCATCACCCTTGCGGCGCAATCCGATACGGTCAGGGTAGGCGAGGGCAGCGAGTTGCGCCAGCGACAACGGCCCTACGCTTTTGCCTTGGACAGCACGGGTCAGGCGCTTGGCTTCGGCCCGGATACGGTCGACCACAGGGCGCGATACGGTATAAGGATGATCGGCCTCGAATTTCCGGGGGTCGGCAATCGCAGACATCCGAAGCGCCAGATCAGAGGGCGCGCCTTGCAGGGGGTCGCGTTCGGCCAGCAGGGCGGCAAGGGTTACCGCCTGCGCTTGGCCGCCGGATCTGATCAGCATATGGCCAAGGCGCGGATGCAGGGGCAGTGCCGCCAGTTGTTGGCCATGGGGGGTAATGCGGCCGTCTTTTAATGCGCCAAGGCTGGACAAAAGGCTGCGCGCCTCGGCCAGCGCGCCGGGGTTGGGCGGGGTCAGGAATGCAAGTGATCCGGCACCCCATAGACCCAGTTCCAGCGCCAGACCGGTCAGATCGGTGGTCTCAATCTCGGCCGGTGGGTAGGCCGCCAGCCCGCCGTCTTCGCCGCGCGTCCACATGCGGTAGCACAGGCCTGCCGCCACCCGGCCCGCGCGGCCACGGCGTTGTTCGGCCTCGGCCTTCGTCACCCGTTCGGTGACCAGCCGCGCCATGCCGGTGTTGGGGTCAAACCTGGCCCGCCGGGCGCGACCGGCATCCACCACAACGGTGATGTCAGGTAGGGTCAGCGAGGTTTCGGCAATCGCCGTGGCCAGCACGATCTTGCGGCCTGCAACTGGCGCGAGGGCGCTTCGTTGGGCGGCAAAGTCCATCGCGCCAAACAGCGGGCGGATCACGCAGTCTGGCGGCAGGCGACCTGCAAGCAGCCCCTCGACCCGCCTGATTTCGCCTTCGCCGGGCAGGAACACCAACAGGCCGCCGCCCAGAACGCGGCTGTCTTCGATCGCTTGCAGAATCAGCGTCGCCACCGCCGCCTCAAGCCGCAGTTTTGGATCAAGGGGGCGCGGCAGCCAGCGGGTATGAACCGGATAGGCGCGCCCCTGCGATGTGATAACGGGTGCGTCGCCCATCATCGCGGCCACCGGCGCTGCATCCAGCGTCGCCGACATCACGAGGATCATCAGATCGGGGCGGATCGCGCCGCGCACTTCCAACGCCAAGGCAAGCCCCAGATCGGCGTTCAGGCTGCGTTCGTGGAATTCGTCGAAGATCACGCAGGCCACGCCATCAAGCGACGGATCGGATTGGATCATCCGGGTCAGGATGCCTTCGGTCACAACCTCGATCCGGGTCTTGGCTGAAACCGCCGTTTCACCACGCATCCGGTAGCCAACGGTCTGGCCAACCGCCTCGCCCAGCGTGTCTGCCATCCGCTCTGCCGCCCCTCGTGCGGCCAGACGGCGCGGCTCGAGCATCAGAATGCGCCCCGTGGTCAGCCCAAGCGCGCCCGCATGAGCCAGCATATCCAGTGGCACCCGTGTGGTTTTGCCCGCCCCCGGCGGGGCCTGCAGCACGGCCATGCGATGCGTGGCCAAGGCAGCGCGCAGGGCGGGCAGGACATCATCAATGGGCAGGGCATCGCGCATGATGGCCTTATCGCCGTTTCAGCGTGACCTTGCCATAGATGCTTTCCGAGATCACTTCGACAACCTGCATCTGGCCATTGGCTGCAGGTGCATAGGTCAGGGTGAACGGAAAGCGCGACTGTTTTGCCATCTCTTTGGCGGTGAACCCCTGCACGCGGATATAGGCCCCGTCGCACGTCACCCGGTCAGCTGCAACCACCGGTTCACCCACCCGCAACTGGCTGGCGCGCTTGCCATCAAACAGGTCCAGCGACAAGTTGCATTCCGCGCCGGCATCGACCGCGCGCAGGGTGGCGAAAAGGGCCGTCATCGGGTCAACCGAGCCTGCCATGGCCGCGGGGTCCACATCTCCGGGCTGGGGGGCCAGCAGCGGAGAATAGGCGGTAACGTGTGGTGCGCCATTGGCATAGGTCAGCGTTGCCTCGGATTGCCGACGCCCGGTATCTGCGCTTTCAGCATACCTGGCAGGCCGATAGCTGCCCTCGGCGATGGTGCCGGTTGCAGCACCGTCATAGCGCAGCCGCTTGATCAAGGCGGCAAGGCCGCTGGTCTGCATCTGTCCGGTAACCGAATAGGCATCGCCGTCCAGGCTTGCTGCAAACGACAAGGTAGCCGTCTTGATGCCCCGCAAAAGCACATCAAACGTGCCGCCATCGGTTTGTGCCTGCGCCTGCGCGGGCAGGTACAGAAGACACGCCGAGACACAAGCCAGACGGCAGAAACCGGACATACTGGACCCCAATTTGCCAAATTGCGGTTGGTTTACACAAGAAAGATGACAGTTGGTGCCGCACCCTTGGCAAAATCTGCGCCAAGTTTCGCACAGGCCGTGACTTTCGGCAGCTGGCGCGGCTAGATAGCGCCAACAGAGGCAGGCCCTTGCCGGAGCAGTGCATGACCCCATCAGAATTGGCCACAGCGGTGATCGCGGGCGACCGGCGGGCGCTGGCCCGCGCGATCACATTGGTGGAAAGCACCCGCGCCGATCACCGTGAACAGGCAACGGTTTTGCTGGGTGTTTTGGCGCAAACGACGCGACAGGCGCTGCGTATCGGGCTTTCTGGCACGCCGGGGGTGGGGAAATCCACCTTTCTGGAAAGCTTCGGGCTTTTGCTGACCGGGTTTGGTCTGCGGGTAGCGGTATTGGCGGTTGATCCGTCTTCGGTGCTGTCGGGCGGGTCGATCCTTGGCGATAAAACCCGGATGGAACGGCTGTCGCGCGACCCGAACGCTTTTATCCGCCCGTCGCCCAGCCAGACCCAGCTTGGCGGAGTGGCCCGGCGCACGCGCGAAGCGGTGGCGTTGTGTGAAGGCGCGGGGTTCGATGTGGTGCTGATCGAAACCGTGGGGGTGGGCCAGTCTGAAACCATGGTGGCCGAGCTGTGCGATATCTTCGTGCTGTTGATGGCCCCGGCGGGAGGGGACGAATTGCAAGGTGTCAAACGCGGCATCATGGAGATGGCCGATCTGATTCTGGTCAACAAGGCCGATGGTGATCTGAAAGCCGCCGCGCTGCGCACCTGCGCCGACTATGCGGGCGCGCTGCATCTGCTGCGGGGGCGTGCGCAAGACCCGGATGGATTTCCAAAGGCGCGGGTGGTGTCGGCGCTGGAGCAGACCGGGTTGCCCGAAGCCTGGGAGGATATGCAGGCCTTGGCTGATTGGCGGCGAGCCCATGGCCATTGGCAGAAGCGTCGGGCGGAACAAGCGCGGCAATGGTTTGAAGCAGAGGTGCGGCATCGGTTGCTGGCGGCCCTGTCTGCGGAACCTGCGGCGGGAATGATGATCGCATTAGGGGATGCTGTGGCCAAGGGCGCAAAGACACCCGAGACTGCGGCGGCAGAAATGCTAGGGCTTTTGGGCCGGTAAGCGAAGAATAGGACGGGTGCTGCATGTCGGATTAGGCTATGCTCGCAATACTCCTTACCCAACAAAGGCCGCACTCCCATGCCCACACAGTCTGACAAAGCCCGCGCATTTGCGGCCCTGCACCAACCCGGCAATCCCATTGTCATCTACAACATCTGGGACGCGGGGTCAGCCAAGACCATCGAGGCGGCAGGTGCCCCCGCCCTGGCGACGGGCAGCAGCCCGGTGGCAACCGCGATGGGTTACCTCGATGGCGAAATCATCCCGCTGGACACGGTGCTGATGATCGTGCGGCGCATCGTAGACTGCATTTCGGTGCCGCTGTCGGTCGATTTTGAAGGCGGCTACGGTATTGATGCCGCAAGCATAACCGCCAATACGCGCCGCCTGATTGAGGCGGGCGCGATCGGGGTGAATTTTGAGGATCAGGTTGTAGGCGGCACCGGTCTTTACCCCATCGCCGCACAAGCCGCCCGCATTGCCGGGGTTGCAGCTGCCGGTGCCGCGACCAATGTGCCCCTGTTCGTAAATGCGCGGACCGATTTGTTTCTGAAAGCCCCGGCTGATCAACATGCGGGCCTGTTGGGCGAGGCAATCGAGCGTGCAAAGGCTTACGCAGCGGCAGGAGCTACGGGCTTTTTTGCGCCCGGTCTGACCGACCCTGCGTTGATCACTGCGCTGATATCGACAACCACCTTGCCGGTGAACCTGTTGATGAGCCCTACAGCACAGCCTGCAGCCACGTTGGCGGCTTTGGGGGCCGCACGGCTTAGCCATGGGCCGTTTCCGTGGCGCGCGCAAATGGCGGCATTGGCGGCAGGATATGCGCACGCCACGGCGCATCTGGGCAAGGGCTGACCTAACTGCCTGCTCCTTGACCAAATACTCATCCTTCCCTGTCGGTCACTCTTTGTGTGCCCAACGATGACTGCCCGACAGGAAAGGATGAGTGAGCCCGCCTTTACCGCGTGAAGATCAGCGCCAAGCCAAGAACCGCCAACGCTGCGCCGCAAAAGCTTTGCACCGTCGGGCGCTGTCCGGTGCGCAGCCACAGCAAGGGCAGGATGATCACCGGGGATGTCGCCGAAAGGGTGGCGATGATCCCGGTTTGCGACCCTTGCAGCGCATAGAGGAACAGCGTCATGCCCACCAGCAAGCCGATGATGGCGGTTATCGCAGTTAAGATCAGCGTCCCGCGGCCATATGTTTTGGGCGCGGCAGGCGCTAACGGCGTGGCCGCCAGCACTCCCATCGTCAGCCCGGATGCACCAACCCGGATAAGTGAGGCAACATAGGGGTCAAGCCCCGCCGTCATGACAGGGCGCGCGATAAGCGACCCTGCCGCTTGCCCGAAACCTGCGCAAAGGCCGAACATCACGCCGATCAAAAGGGTGCCCTGGACGGCTTCAAACCGGTGGGCGTTGGCGCCCGGTCGCCCCAGAATGGCAAGTGCGACGCCCGTTACGGCAATCGCAATGCCAAGAATGCCTTGCAACGGCAAAGCCTCGCCCAGCAAGAACCACCCCAAGATGGCAGCCATCGGGGCGTTCAGCGCAAAGATAGCGCCTGCGCGGCGCGGGCCGACGCGGCCGACAGCGGCAAACATAAAAGTGTCACCCAGAAAAATGCCGATCAGGCCTGATGCCATCAAGATACCCGCCGTTGCCCAATCCATTTCGACCCACAGCCCGGCGGCCAAGACGATGATGCCCAGCAAGAGCGTGACAAAGCCTTGCCGGAACAGGTTGAAATGAAATGCCCCCAAGGCGCGCACCGGATCTGCCACCAAGAGCCCTGTGAAAGCCCAACAGGTGGCAGTGCCAAGGGCAGCGAGTTCGTGTAGCGGAAGTGCCATAGGTAGCCTTTCTGATTTTGGCTCTTATGCACCATTGCGCGGCTGGAATGCTACGCTTATCATCGAACTATGAACGATACGCCAAACATATCCCGCATTGCGGCGCTGATCGGGGATCCGGCACGCGCGAATATGC
>JANNSG010000190.1:0-22974 GCA_031402355.1 Pseudorhodobacter sp.
CATGACGCTGGCGCAGATGGGGGCGGATGTCATTCGGGTGGACCGGTTGCAGGGGGGCCTGGATGCCGCGCGCTGGCCGGTGGCGGCGAACGGGGCCAGCCTGTTCTGGGCGGGGATGAACAAGGGCAAGCGCAGCATCGCCGTCGATATGGCGCGGCCCGAGGGGATCGAGCTGATCGCCGCCCTGATCACCGCCCCCGGCCCGGATGCGGGCCTGTTCCTGACCAACCTGCGCGGGCGCGGGCCGCTGGATTATCCGGCACTGTCCGCCGTGCGGCCCGATCTGATCATGGTGTCGCTGACCGGGACGCGGCGCGGCGAACCGGCGGTTGATTACACCGTTAACCCGGCGGTGGGCTTTCCGACGGCGACCGGGCCTGAAGGGCTGGAGGTGCCGGTCGGGCACGTCCTGCCCGCCTGGGACTGCATCACCGGGCAGATGCTGGTGGGTTCCCTGCTGGCCGCCGAGCGGCACCGACTGCGGACCGGCGAGGGCCAGCTTGCCGAACTGGCGCTGAAGGATGTGGCCGCCGCGATGCTGGGCCATCTGGGCATCATCGGCGAAGTTTGCGTCAATGACGTGGATCGGCCAAAATCCGGCAATGCGCTTTACGGTGCTTATGGTCAGGATTTCGTGACGGCCTGCGGCAACCGGGTGATGGTGATCGGGCTGACGGACCGGCAATGGACAGGCCTTGTGCGCCTGCTGGACATGGACGCGGCGATCGCTGCCCTTGCCGCTAAACTGAGTCTTGATCTGGCCGACGAGGGCAACCGGTTTGTTGCACGCGACGCGATCACCGCACTATTTGCACCGTGGTTTGCAGCCCGCGACATGGCCACCCTGGCACCGCTGATGGATACAGCTAAACTGACTTGGGCGCCGTTCCGCAGCTTTGCACAAGCGGTGCAGCAGGATCCGGACCTTTCACTGGAGAACCCGATGTTCAACGACCTTCTGCAACCCGGCATTGGCCGATACCCGGTGCCGGGAAGCCCGGTCACCTCAACCGTGTTTGACAGACTGCCCCCCCAGGCTGCACCCCGATTGGGCGAGCATTCCGAGGCGATATTGGCCGACGTTCTGAAGCTTGGATCAGGCCAGATCGGCAGTCTGATGGACCGGCGAATTGTGGCCGGCCCTTAACCAGCAGCGCCTCAGAGTGCGCCGTAGCGGGCTGCCTGGCGGGCGCTCCAGCGCACGGAAATGTGGGTGCCAGCCTCAGTCTGCGTCTCGGCCAGTACAACGCCTGCGTCATGCAGCCAGGCCCGCTTGCGCCCATCCGCAAAACCAAGGTCAATCTCGACATCGGTCTTGTGATCTTCCAGATGCTGCGACACCGCGTCCAGCAACGACCCAAGCCCTTCGCCCGAGACGGCCGATATCGCGTGAACGCCGGTCAGGCTTTCCGCCTGGGTGACCAGCGCTGCCTGCAAGCTTGGCTCGACCAGATCCAGCTTGTTCCAGACCTCGATCTGAGGGGTCGTCGCCTTCACACCAAGATCGGTCAATATCCCGGCCACATCTGCCGCCTGTTCGCTGCTTTGGGGATGCGCAATATCACGCACATGCAAGATCAGATCTGCCTCAAGCACCTCTTCCAACGTGGCGCGAAAAGCCGCGACCAGCTGTGTTGGCAGATCAGAGATGAAGCCAACCGTGTCTGAAGCAATCACCTTGCGCCCTGTTGGAAGAACGATGGCGCGCATCGTAGGGTCCAAGGTGGCAAACAACATGTCGCGGGCCAGTACATCCGCGCCGGTCATTTTGTTGAACAAGGTCGATTTGCCGGCATTGGTGTAACCTACCAAAGCTATCAGAGGAAACGGCACTTTGCGCCGCGAGGCGCGATGCAGGGCCCGGGTGCGCACCACGCGGTCCAGCTGGCGTTTGATGCGGATAACCTGATCATCAATCGCGCGGCGATCAGATTCGATCTGCGTCTCGCCGGGGCCACCGACAAATCCGAAACCGCCGCGTTGCCGCTCAAGGTGCGTCCAGGCTCGAACCAACCGGGTTCGCTGATAGCTGAGCGCCGCCAGTTCCACTTGCAAGACACCTTCACGGGTGCCTGCACGGTCAGCAAAGATCTCTAGAATAAGACCCGTGCGATCCAGCAGCTTGACGCCCCATTCCTTTTCCAGATTGCGTTGCTGTACCGGTGAGACAGGTCCGTCAACCAGAACAAGCCCCACATCCAGCGCGGCAAGCCGCTGCTTGAGGTCTTCCACCTTGCCAGTCCCGAAAAGAAGGCCGGGGTGTAGACGGGCCAGCCGAACCACCTCTGCACCGACCACCTGAAGATCCGGCAGGGCACCCGCAAGCGAAACAGCTTCCGCCATGGCATGGTCGGCCAGACGGCGGCCACGGTCGGATGTCAGATCGGCATGCAGCACATAGGCCCGCATCGCAACTGTCTGCGTGCTGTGCATCCCGTCCAAAACCGCCCGGACAGGCCAGTCATCATCATCGTCGTTGTCAGGAAAATCCGAAATCAGTCTTCACCCTCATAAAGGCTGATCGGAGCACCCGGCATGATAGTTGAAATTGCGTGCTTGTAGACCAGTTGCGACTGGCCGTCCCGACGCAGCAGGACGCAGAAATTGTCAAACCAGGTAATGACGCCCTGCAGTTTGACACCATTGATCAAAAAAATTGTCACCGGAACTTTGGCTTTGCGCACATGATTGAGAAATGCGTCTTGTAAATTTTGCTTGTCGGCAGCCATTTTGTCTTTTGCCTTTTTTTGTTATGGTTGGTATCCCCGCCTTCGGCCTATCCCCCAAAGGTGCAAGCCAAGTATGCTGTGGGATTGACTTAGTTTCCAGCCCCAAATTCCGCAAGGGCATCCGCGCCTACCGCGCCCAGCTTTCCCGTGCGAAAACCACAAAAACCGCAAGTATTTCGACACGGCCAAAGATCATTGCCAGTCCTAGTACCGCCATCTGACTGCTGCCGAGGGCACTGTAGGACATCTGCGTTTCGCTGATGGCTGCGGCAAGAGGCCCGGTATTTGTCAATCCGGCCACTGCCAGCACCATGGATTGCCAGAACTCCAACCCGGTCAGGGTCATTGCGGCGGTGGTGGCGGCAATGGAAATTCCAAAAACCATGAAGAATATCCAGGCCAGATAGGCCCCTTGCCTGCGAAGCCGCCGGGCCACGGCGCCATGACCGCCGATCGAATGTGGATGAACGACACGTTCCAGTTCACGTTCGCTGTGGCGCAGCAAGGCATAGACCCGCAGCAACTTGATGCCGCCCGCCGTCGTCGCAACCCCGCCACCCAGAATCGCTAGTCCCAGAAGAAACAGGCTGGGCGCACCAAACCCGGGCCAGACCGACGATGTGTAGCCCGTTGTCGTCAGAAATGACAAGGCGGTGAACGCCGTGCCCCAGAGGCTGCGAAGCGACGCGCCGATCGATTGAGGGCCGCCGCTGTAGGCAAACTGGCTGGTCTGGTACAGGCATAATACGGCCGTGACGGTTGCAACGATGCCGACTGCAAGCCGCAATTCAGGGTCGCCCCAAAGTGTTGCGCTGCGGTCTGTAGTGATGGCACCCGGCCAAAGGCGCCGGGTCAGCGCAAAGCCGAAACAAAGGAAAATCAGGATTTCACCGAAAAGGCCGGATGCCGCACCACCAAGCCCGGTGATCGGCGAAATGCCGCTGCTTGAAATGGTCCCCATCGCATGACACAAGCCGATCAGTGCGGAATCACCGGCGATCAGCAAGGCTGTCCAAAGCAGCACTGTCAGACCGACATAGACCGGCAAGACCACAGCAGTGAAATAGGTAACGCGTTGTGATGTTTCGGCGATCTTGCTGATCTGCACGGTGCCGCCTCCCCGGCCGGGGGCGCGACCTCCCATCAACTCAACCCCGCCAAGGCCCATCGGTGCCAGGATCGCCACAGCGATCAGCAGGCTGTAGAAACCACCCAACCATCCGCTCATCGCGCGCCAAAGGTGGATCGGCGGGGCTGCGGCACCGGGGGTGTCGAATATGGTCGCCCCAGTGGTGGTGAAAGCGGATAACATTTCAAACCATGCCTGACCAAAGGTCACGTCAGGCACGGCTTGATGCACAGGTACAGCCATGACCAGCGGCAGGGCAAGATAGGTGCCGATGACCGAAACCAGCTTTCGCGGGGCCGGCACACTGCCTTGCGGTGCTGCCACGGCGATGCCGATCATCGTCGTCAATACGACCAGCACAATTGCCGAATAGAAAAATGCCCTTGCCACAGCCGACTGACCCAAGACCACGGCATGGGCCGCCGGTACAAGCATGCAGACCGAAGCCACGCCCATCAACACCACCAACAGAGGCAGATCCGGCAGGCGGCGGGAAACCATCATTTGGTATAATCTATGGTGACCTGAAGCAGCCGTTCAACCTCGGGGATATCCGCCGACATTGCGAAAAGAGCAATCGTATCACCGGCATCAACCCGAAGGTCGCCGGTCGGCTTGATCACCTTGTCGGCTTTCATCACCGCACCGACAAGAACACCTTCGGGAAATTCGATCTCACGAATCAGATGACCAGCAATCGGCGAGGTGGTCAAAACCTGCGCCTCAATCACTTCGGCCTCGGCGTCCCCGATCGAATAGATCGCCCGCACCCGGCCTTGCCGGACGTGACGCAGGATCGAACTGACGGTTGTCGCACGCGGGTTGATATAGGCATCAATTTCCAGCGGGCCCATCAATGGTGCCAGCGTCGGATCATTGACCAGCGCAATCGCCATCTGACAGCCCGCCTGTTTGGCCCGCACGGCGACCAGCAGATTGGTCTTGTCATCATCTGTCACTGCCAAAACCGCATCAGCCTTGTCGATGCTGGCTTCCAGCAAAATGTCCATATCCATGCCGTCACCGTGCAGAACGATGGTGCGCTGCAACTGGTCAGCCGCCATCTCGGCACAAGCGCGGTCTTTCTCGATGATCTTGGCGCGGACCCGGTCACTTCGCGCCTCTAACGCACGGGCAACCCCCAACCCGACATTACCGCCGCCAATAATGACGATCCGTTCCTGCTTTTTTGTTTTCTTTCCAAATATTTCTATTGATCTGTTGATGTCCTCAGCATGGCTGAAAATATAAATCTGATCACCCGGATAAAGCTGGTCCGATGGATCGGGCGCGAATAGCCGGCTGCCACGACGGACGCCCACGACAATTGCCCTCAGGGTCGAGAACAGTTCGTTCAGCTGCCGCAGTGGCGTTTCCAGAACCGGGCAGTCTTCGTCCAGCGCCAAGCCAAGCAATTGCGCCTTGCCGCCCATGAAGCTTTCGCTGTCAAATGTGGCGGGCGCGGCCAACCGCTGCAACGCTGCCTCGGCCACTTCGCGTTCCGGACTGATTATGACATCTATGGGCAAGTTATCGCGGCCGAAAAGATCCGAATAAAGCGGATCTTGATAGTTCTGGCTGCGCAGGCGCGCGATGGTGCGACGGACATCAAAAACCGAATGCGCGACCTGACAGGTCACCATGTTCACTTCATCAGAATAAGTGGCCGCGATGATCATGTCGGCGGTGCGGGCACCCGCCCGGGCAAGCACGTCCGGATATGAAGAAAACCCGACAACACCTTGGACATCCAGCGTTTCCGTTGCGCGGCGTACAAGGTCTGCATTGCTGTCTACGACAGTGACATCGTTCTTTTCGCCGGAAAGATGACGCGCAATCTGCCATCCAACCTGCCCCGCGCCACAGATGATCACTTTCATCGTTCGCCTCTTTGGTTCTGGCCCGGCGGCATCGCAGCGATACCCTGGGGCAAGCCACCTTCCTTGGCAGATGCCGTCTCAATGGTCAATCAGCGCCACTGCTTTGCGCCGCCACTACGCGTCTTCATCAAGCGGTTCTTCATCCTCATTGTGCATTGGTCTGCCGCCGGATTTGGAGGTGGTCATCACGCCAAGCGACTTCAGCTTACGATGCAGCGCAGACCGTTCCATACCGACAAAATTGGCGGTCCGGCTGATATTGCCGCCAAAACGCCCGATCTGGGTCAGCAGATACTCTCGTTCAAACAATTCGCGGGCTTCGCGCAGCGGCAAGGTTGCCATCGCCCCACCCAGAACCAGCCTGCCGCCAGCATCAGCTGTATTTTCCTGTCCCGGCAGCTCGCGCACGTCGATCGCACCAGTGTTATCGCCCAGGATCAGGACGCGCTCGATCAGATTGCGCAACTGTCGCACATTTCCGGGCCATTGCATGGTTTGCAGCATGGCTTCGGCATCTGACGATAGACCCCGCATCGGTAAGCCCTGGGTGCGGTGGAACAGGTCGATGAAATGACGGGTCAGGTCCGGAATGTCTTCGCGGCGATCCTCCAGCGACGGTACCGCGATTGGCACCACGTTCAGGCGGTCGTAAAGTTCCTGGCGGAACCGTCCATTGCTGATTTCGCCGCGCAAATCGCGGGTCGTCGATGACACTACCCGCAGATCAACCCGGACTTTGTCTGCGCCATTCAGCCGGGTGAATTGCTGATCGACCAGAACCCGCAATATCTTGGATTGTGTGCCCAGCGGCATATCAGCCACTTCGTCAAAATAGACGACCCCACCATGAGCCTGTTCCAGCAGCCCCGGCTCGACGCCGCGGTCAGCAGTTTCACGCCCGAACAGAACCTCTTCCATGCGGTCAGGCTCAATCGCGGCCGAAGATACCGAAACAAACGGCGCCGACGCGCGGTTGGAATTGGCATGAATGAACCTTGCGGCCATTTCCTTGCCCGAACCCGCCGGCCCGGTCAACATGACCCGGCCATTCGACTTGGTCACTTTGTCGAGGTTGGACCGCAGCGCCTTGAACGCCGGAGAGGTGCCCAGCATGTCAGTCGATGTAATGTCGCGGCGGCGCAATTCGCCATTTTCACGCCGAAGTCGCGACGTTTCCATCGCGCGCGCGACAACCACCATCAACTGGTCGATATTGAACGGCTTTTCAATGAAATCATAGGCGCCCTGCTTGATCGCCGCGACCGCGATTTCAATATTGCCATGGCCGGAAATGATCACCACCGGCACATCCGGATTATCACGTTTCACCACTTTCAGGATGTCGATCCCGTCCATCCGGCTGTCTTTCAACCAGATATCAAGGATCATCAAAGCTGGCGGTTCAATGTTGATCTCGGCCATGCATTCGTCCGAATTTCCTGCAAGACGAACGGGATAGCCTTCGTCCTTCAGAATATCGCGAATCAGTTCACGAATGTCGCGTTCATCATCTACTATCAAGATACCTGTCATAATCTATACCTGTCCTCCGGCTGTGTCCTGGCGCGCCGTCATGCTGCCACGGCCGGGGCGCGGACGCGCTGGCCGGGTGGCCCGGGGCAGACGAATAACCGCCATTGCCCCGGCATGGGTGTTGCCATCAAATATGGGCGCATCAACGAGCGTCAATGTCCCGCCATGTTCTTCTATGATTTTCTTCACGATGGGCAGGCCAAGGCCCGTCCCCTTTTCGCGGGTCGTTACATAGGGCTCAAACAGGCGGGCCCTGTCTTCGGGCAGACCAATCCCGTTGTCTGCAATTTCGATCAAAGCATCCGTTTCCGTCACCGCCATGGAAATGCGGATTTCCGCTACTGCCTTTGGCTCAATTCCCTTTTCCTGTCTGGTTTCAATTGCTTCACCCGCATTCTTGATCAGGTTTGTCAAAGCCTGCGAGATCATGGTGGCATCCAGTTCAAGCACCAAAGGTTCGGACAACAGGCGGGTCACAAAGCGCACGCCGGGTTGTCCGGTTTCCTGCAGAATCGCAGCATCACGTACCAGCAGGGTCAGGTCTTGCTCGCGGCGATCCGGCTCTGGCATCCGGGCGAATTTTGAAAACTCGTCAACTATGCGGCGCAAGTCATTGGTTTGGCGAATAATAACGTCGGCATACTGCGCAAGATCATCGGCCTGATCGCCAACCAGCGGGCGGAATTTACGCTTGATCCGTTCTGCGGAAAGCTGAATGGGCGTCAGAGGGTTCTTGATTTCATGTGCGATGCGCCGGGCCACATCGCCCCAGGCCGCCATCCGTTGGGCCGAAACAAGCTGCGTCACATCGTCAAAGGCCACAACGTAGCCCTCCAATCGACCGGTCTCATTCGTGCGTACCGCCATGCGGACCAGAAGGCTTTCCAGATAGCCCTTCCGCGCGAGGCGCACTTCATCTTGCACTGCAGCGCCTGAGCCTTCGCGCAACCTGGCAAAGAGATCAGCAAATTCCGGAACCGCCAGATCAAGCGCCAGATCCGTGGCACCGTCTGCCACATCCAGCAGCCGCTCTGCTGCACGGTTGACAAAGGCCACCTTGCCCTGCGCATCCAGTCCGATCACCCCGGCGGTGACTGACGACAGAACGGAATCGAACAAGCGTCTGCGCCGCTCGGTCTGGCTGTGGCCCTCGACAAGGGCTTCGCGCTGACCCTTAAGCTGGCGTGTCATTTGGTTGAAGATGCGCCCCAGCATGGCAATTTCATCATCACCATCTTCTTCTTGAACGGTCACATCCAGATCGCCATTGCCGACCCGCTGCGCCGCCCCGGTCAGGCGACCGACCGGCTGGGCCAGACGTTCAGCAAACCACAGGCCAAGCCAGACCGCCGCCAGGATCAAAATCAGCGCAAATCCCAGATAAAGCAGTGCAAATTCGAACAACAACTTGCCCCGTTCGGCCTCTAGCTGTTCGTAAAGCCGCACCGTTTCCTGGGTTTCATCCAGAAGGCCCAATATCTTGCCGTCCACATTGCGTGATATGTAAAGATATCGGTCGGCAAACGCCTCTAGATGGACAAGGGCGCGAAATTCATCATTTGCCCCGTCTTGTATGATCACGGTTTCGCCGGATTTCGCGCGCGCAATTTCATCGGCAGATGGTTTTTCAAAATCAAAAAGATAGGACTTTTCTCCGCGCGTTTTCAGGGTGCCCGTGCCGTCGATCAGAAATGCCTCGCGAAGGCCGCGTTGAATAGCGTCCTGGCCCTGCGTCAAGACCGGACGCAATTGATCATCGCGCAGGAAGAACGTGGATTGCTTGGCGACATTCAGATAGCCCGCCAGACTGTTGGCATCTTCGGTCAGATCCTGACGATGCTCGCCCTCATAGGCTTCGGCTGCCGAAAGGGAGTTGCCGACAACTTGCCGGACACGGTCGGAAAACCACCCCTCCAGCCCCACATTCACCGTCAGCACCGCGAAGACAGCCACAAGAACGGTCGGGATCAGTGCAATCAGCGCAAACACACCCGAAAGCCGAAGATGCAGACGCGAGCCGACCGACTGGCTTCGCCGGTCTGCTGCCATCCGGGCCAGCCGCTGCAGCACAAGGGCTGCCACGACCAGAATATAGACAAGGTCGGCAAGCAGCACCAATCGCAAGGCGGGCGAACTTGCCCCCTGGCTGAACGGCCCCAGCGTCAGGAAAGTCGCCACTGCCAGAACCGGGCCAAGAACGACCAGTCCCAAGGTCATGGCGGTTTGCACCCGGCGCAAGCGTCGCAAGCGGGCAAGCTTGATCCAAGTGTCGCGACGCGCTGCCCTTTGCACGAAATCCAGCCCCCAATCGCTAACGCGGCAGGCTACACGCCAAGCCACATCTTGTATGCCTACCGCAAATATACCCGGAAGACACGCTTGATGTTGCGGTTTTACATCAGTTTGCGGCGCCGTGTCACGCGAATATCCAGCTCGGTGATCTTCTTGCGCAAAGTATTGCGATTGATGCCCAGCAGATCGGCACATTTCGCCTGATTTCCTGCGGTTGCGTCCAATGCGATTTCGATCAAGGGCAATTCCACCTCTCGCAGGATCCTGTTGTACACTCCGCCCGGTGGCAAAGATCCGCCGTGCAGATCGAAATATCGTTTCAGATGCCGCGCAACCGAAGCTGACAGTTTTTCACCCTCGCCACCGCCGCGAAGGGGTTCCATCGCCGGCTGGTTGCCAAGCACTGCGTCCACTTCGGCGCGGGTAATTTCAGCCTCCGATGATGTCACCGATAGCCGCCGCAGCGTGTTTTCCAATTGCCGCACATTGCCCGGCCAGGAATAAGCCCGCACCAGATCCGCCGCATCTTTTGACAAATGTCGGAGTGTGCCCAGATCACGTTCGCCACGCGCCAGAAAGTGATCGGCCAGCAGGGGAATGTCGTCCACCCGTTCGCGCAAGGCCGGTACCTGCAGGGTGACCCCCCCCAGCCGATAGTAAAGATCCTGCCGGAACTGCCCCGCCTCCATCCGCAGGGTCAGGTCGGTCTGGCTGGTGGCCATGATCCGCGGGGCGGTCTCACTGAGCATATCCAGCATCCGGACAATGCGTGCCTGCGCGTCGGCATCGTAGTCGGCAACCTCATCGAAAACCAACGACCCGCCGCGTGCGCGCTGCAACAAGGACGCAGGGCCATCTATGCCAACCAGATCAGCCGTCTGCACAACCACGAATGGCTGCGATCTGCGGTCCGAGAAATCGTGGATGGCCCGCGCGATCAGCGATTTTCCGGTGCCGGATTCGCCCGTGATCAGGACCGAAAGATCAGCGTTCATCACCCGGGCAACCAGCCGGTAAAGGGCCTGCATCCCGGTCGTGCGCCCTACCAGAGGCAGATCTGCCCCCGGGTCGCGCTGGACTGCCGGTTTGGCGACATGACGGCGCTTCTGGTCCAGCGCCCGAGCGGACCGTTTCATCAGGTCGGGCAGATCGAAGGGCTTTGGCAAATAATCATAGGCCTCGGCCTCGGCGGCCTGTACGGCCGTCATGATGGTATTTTGCGCCGAGATGACGATGACAGGAAGACCGGGGCGCAGCTTTGAAATACGTGGCAAAGTTTCCAGCCCATTGCCATCGGGCATGATCACATCGGTGATCACGAGGTCGCCCTTGCCCTCCTCGACCCAACGCATCAATGTCATCAGGCTGGACGTCGCATGTACTTTGCATCCTGCCCGGGTCAGCGCTTGGGTCAACACCGTGCGAATGGTGCGGTCGTCATCAGCCACCAATACCGTGCCATCCATCAGTTTACGTCCTTTTGTGATTTAGCCACTGGCAGCGACACGCGGAATGCAGTGCGACCCGGGGCCGATTCGACCGAAATCCAGCCTTCGTGATCGGCGATGATCTTGGACACCAATGCCAGACCCAGCCCGGTGCCATTTTCCCGCCCCGAGACGAAGGGCTCAAAGATATCTGCCGCGATCTCGGGCTTTATTCCCGGTCCATCGTCTATGATTTCGATCTGCAATGGCACCGCCCGACCCGGCCCCACTTTCTGGCGCAGCCGCAAGGATCGGTCGTAAAACGTATGCAGGCGGATGTTGCCACCGGTGTTGCCGGCTGCCTCGACGGCATTCTTGATCAGGTTCAAGAACACTTGCACCAACTGATCGGGATCAGCAAACGTCGGCGGCAATGACGGATCGTAATCTTCGATGATCGTCATGTTGACACCGTAGCCGACCAGCGCCGACCGTCTGGCCCGGTCCAACGCATCGTGGATATTGACCACCCGACGATCCGGCGCACGCAAATTGCCGAATTGCTCGACCTGCTCCAGCAGCTTCACGATGCGGCGGGTTTCCTCGACGATAAGGTCGGTCATTTCGCGGTCTTCTGCCGACAACCCCATCGACAACAGTTGCGCGGCGCCGGAAATACCCGCCAGCGGGTTCTTGATTTCATGCGCCAGCATTTCCGCCATGCCAATCGCCGATCGTGCCGACGATTTGGCATTCATCGACCGTCCCAGCCGATCGGCGATCTCGCGCGGGGAAACGAGCAGCATCGCAATCCCCGGACTGTCCAGCATAGGTGCAATCTGCACGTTGCATTGCATTGGTGCACGTTCGCCGCTGGTCACATCGACATCATTGATGAACAAGGCAGACTGGTTGGCACGCACCCGCGAAAAGGCCTCTTCCATCGGCGCGTCGATATGCAGCCGGTCAAGGGCAGGTTGGCCGCGCAGCGTCTTGGCCGATGCATTCAGAAAAATCTCTGCCGCCGGATTGGCCTCTAGAATTCTGCCCTCAAAATCCACCAGAACTGCGGGCAACGGCAGTGAGGCCCAGATCACCCCGGTCACAGGGGTGTATTTGGACGCCAGATTAGGTTGCAGCACGGGATCAGGCCCGGGATCATGTGTCATGCAGCAACCCTGTCCACGGATCCAAAGGCAATCCGCAAGGCCGCAATCGTGGTGTCAGGCGTAGCCGCCGCCATAACCGCAGCGCGCTGGCCGGTCAGGCCCGCCTCTTCAAGATACCAGCCGAGGTGCTTGCGGGCGACCCTAAGCCCAAGGTCTACGCCGTAAAATGCCAACATGTCCTCATAATGCCCGATCACCAGATCACCCAAAGCCGCGCCTTGCGGCACATTGGGGGCGGGCGTGCCATACACCGCCGCCGCGATCTGGGCCAGCAGCCAGGGTGCGCCTTGCGCCCCGCGTCCGATCATCACCCCATCCGCGCCTGACGCCGCGAGGGCGGCCCGTGCTGATGCGGCATCCACAATATCGCCATTGGCGATGATCGGGATGCGCACCGCCTGCTTGACCGCCCGAATGGCGTGCCAGTCGGCAGCCCCGGTATAGAACTGGCACCTAGTGCGGCCATGAATGGTGATCATCGCGATGCCCGCAGCTTCTGCCCGTTTGGCCAATTCGGGCGCGTTCAGGGCGGCATCATCCCAGCCGAGCCGTGTCTTCAGCGTAACCGGCACTTTGACCGCACCCACCACCGCCTCGATCAGCGCCAATGCATGATCCAGATCGCGCATCAGCGCGGAACCGCAATACCCGTTGGTCACTTTCTTGGCCGGACAGCCCATATTGATGTCGATGACCCGGGCACCCTGCGCTTCGACAAGGCGCGCGGCCTCAGCCATCCAATAGGCGTCGCGCCCGGCCAGTTGTACCGAGGTGGCCGCCTCGCCAAGGCCTAGGTCAGCCCGGGCCCGCGCTTGCGGCTTGGCCTGCACCACCTCCTGGCTTGCCACCATTTCGCTGATCACCAGCCCGGCCCCAAAGCGGCTGACCAATCTGCGAAACGGCAAATCGGTAATGCCCGCCAACGGGGCCAAAAGTACCGGCGGATTCAGCGCCAGGTCGCCAATCCAAAGTCCTGAGGGGTGTGGTTTTTCGTGTTTCACAGCTTCGAATTACCAATTTCGGGCCCAAATAACAATTCAACTGCGCCAACTTTCGTCTGAAAAACAGGCGTTGCACAAATTTTATGCGTTCAACGACTATTCGGCGTTCAGATTGCCATCGCCGAAAGCCTGTCTTACCACTGTTCAGGCAATACCGAGGTCAAACGTGACAACAGCAGCAATCATCGTCGCCGCAGGGCGCGGCACACGCGCAGGCGGCGATCTGCCCAAACAATGGCAGATGCTGGCAGGGCAACCGATGCTGGCACACAGCATTGCTGCTTTTGCCGGGTTGGTAGACCAGATCGTTTTGGTGATCCACCCCGATGATCATCCCCGCGCAGCCCGGCTCGGCACGGGACTTTGCCTGGTTGACGGGGGTACTACCCGCGATCTTTCGGTGCGCAACGCGCTGGAGCAGTTGGCCGGATCGGATGTCACGCGGGTCTTGATCCACGATGGCGCCCGCCCTTTGATAACCGCTGACCTGATCCGCCGACTGCTGGGCGCGCTTGATCATCATCCGGGCGCCGTCCCTGCCCTGCCGATTGCAGATGCGCTTTGGCATGGCGAGAATGGCCTTGTGGGCAGCAACCAGAACCGCGATGGCCTGTACCGCGCCCAAACGCCACAGGCGTTTCATTTCGACGCCATCCTTGCTGCGCACCGCGCCCATTCGGGACCCGCCGCTGATGATGTCGCCGTAGCGCGCGCGCAGGGGCTTCAGGTTGCCTTCGTCGATGGGGATGACGATAACCTCAAGGTGACCTTTCCCGCCGATCTTGACCGCGCCTCCCGCATTCTTGCTGCACGCACCCAAAAGGACGACCCCCGAATGGATATCCGGCTTGGCAATGGTTTTGATGTGCACGCCTTCTGCCCCGGCGACCACCTTTGGCTTTGCGGGGTGCAGATTGCGCATACCAAGGCATTGCTGGGCCATTCCGACGCCGATGTCGGCATGCATGCCTTGACCGATGCGATTTATGGCGCGCTGGCAGCGGGTGATATTGGCCGCCATTTCCCACCCTCTGATCCAAAATGGAAGGGTGCTGCTTCGGATATCTTTCTGGCACACGCCATGGCCATGGTCCGTGATCAGGGCTTTCGCCTTGCCAATGCTGATGTGACGCTGATTTGCGAACAACCGAAAATCGGGCCTCATGCCGCCGCCATGCAGGCAGCCCTGGCCCGGATCATGGCGATTGATCCGGCCCGGATCAGCGTCAAGGCCACGACATCCGAACAACTTGGCTTTACCGGCCGTGAGGAAGGCATCGCGGCCCTCGCCACAGCTGCATTGGTGGCCGGATGAGCCGCCTGATCGTCACCGTCTTCGGCCTTGGCCAGATCGGTTTCGCGCCCGGTACATGGGCTTCGGCCGTTGCTGTGATTCTGGGCCTGCAGATCGACCGGCATCTTGGCTTTCCGGTATTGGTGATCGCCACAGTTATCGCCACAGCGGCAGGGTTTTGGGCCTGCCGGCGCGAGCTGGCGAACCGCCCCGGTGAAGACCCATCTGAATTCGTGATCGACGAAGTTGCAGGCCAATGGTTGGCCTTGCTGTTTCCGGCGGCAGCCTTCTGGGCACGCGGTACCGAGGATTGGGCAATAGATGCCTATCCCGGCTGGATTGCGGCCTTTTTGTTCTTTCGGCTGTTCGACATCTGGAAACCCTGGCTCGTGGGTCGCGCCGACCGCCGCCACGACGCGGCAGGCGTCATGCTGGATGATCTTTGGGCGGGGCTTTTCGCCGGCATTGCCACGCTTGTTGCGGGCATTCTTTATCATATACCCTTGATGCAATGACGGCAGCTGACATCCTTGTTGCCGCCCGGGCACGCGGCATCCGCATCGCCACCGCTGAAAGTTGCACAGGTGGCATGATTGCCGCAGCCCTGACAGATATTCCCGGGTCATCGGATGTGTTTGATCGCGGCTTTGTCACCTATTCCAACGACGCAAAGGTCGCGATGGTCGGGGTACAAGCGGCCACTCTGGCAGCGTTTGGGGCCGTTTCGGAACAGATCGCGGCCGAAATGGCCGAAGGCGCGCTGACAGGTGCCCATGCGTCCCTTGCGGTCGCAGTCACCGGCATTGCAGGCCCCGGCGGATCAGAGTTCAAACCCGAAGGCCGGGTTTGCTTTGGCCTGGCGCAGCACGGCCATACGACCCTGACGCAGACCGTGGACTTTGGCCCGCTTGGCCGTGCTGCGGTTCGCACAGCCGCAACTGAATTCGCGCTTGGTCTACTGGCCGGGGCGGTATCACCTCCCGTAACCACGGCCCTATAAACGGTCGTGCCTGATCAGGGGTGCAAAGTGAAAAACTGCAAAACCTCGGTATTGGCTGCGATATCCGCCGTGCCGCCGCTGCGCTGGGCGCGTCTGCCCCCCGGCCAGACATGGCCCCCGCCTTCGATGGCTAGCAACCGGATCTGGACCCGGCCCGTCGCATCGGAATAATCCGTCTTTAATACCCTTGTCGCATCGCGCACCGGGTCAAGAACTGTCTCTGATCTGGTCAACCGACCGCGAAAGGCAGCCGTAAAGGCGGCGATAACCTGATCCACCGACGACCAGTCGGTGGCTTGCTTGCCTTCGCTGCCAAGACCACCGGCAAAGGGCACATGGGTATCTGCAGTGCCATGAATCACCAAAGTAGGAACTGGCCCTTTGACCCGGACACGGTCCACGTCCATGCTGCCTGACACCGCGCCCACCGCCCGAACCTGCCCCGGGCGCGCTGCAGCATAAACCTCGGCCATCAGACTGCCGTTCGACATGCCGGTCAGATAAACGCGCCGCTCGTCAAGGCCAAAGCGCTTGGTTGCATCGGCGATCACTGCGTCCAGAAACGCCACATCGTCGACCCCATTTCGTGCGGCGGCCCCGCAGCAATACCCCCCATTCCAGGCTAGCCGCCCGACCCGTTCAAGTCCGGTGCCTGCCGGATAGATCACCGCATATCCCTTGGCATTGGCCGGGCGACTGAGGCCAGAGTTGCGGGCGAATTGTGCTGGGTTACCGCCCCCGCCATGCAGCGCCAGGATGATCGGTGCATTGGCTGCTCGCGACGGCAGATCAATCATATAACTGCGATCCCCAAGCGATATCTCTTCAGCCCGCGCCCACAAAGGCCAAGCCAATAAAACCAGTACGGTTGCAATCCATTTCAGAGCGGTGATCTCCCAATCCCTGGCAGTGATACGCCCGGGGGTCAGGGTTTCCGTCGCAGCCCCGGGATCAGGTTGGGTAAAGCACTGCGGCCCGACGTTCAAACGCCCGCACGATGCGCTGCATGGCGTCGTTGAAGACCATTCCAATAATCCCTTGCAAAATTGCATTGCGAAATTCGAAATCAACAAAAAACTCGACATCACAGCCGCCTTCCTCGCGGTCCTTGAAGCTCCATGTCGATTTCATATGGCGAAACGGGCCATCCAGATATTCCGTCTCGATCCGCTTTTCGGCCGGATACAGCATGACTCGGCTGGCAAAGCGTTCGCGAAAGACCTTGAAGGAGATCACAAGATCCGCCTCCATCATCTCGCCGCCCGCAAAAGGCCTGCGCGAGGTGATCCGCGCTGCCGAATTCCACGGCAGAAACTGCGGGTAAGAAGCGACATCCGCCACCAGATCATACATCTGCTGCGCCGAATACGGCAGGATCTTGATCTCGTGATGCTTTGGCATGGGCCTTGCCTTGACGTGACTTGACGGGCCTTATTGAGTATGGATTGATCGAAAATCAAGAGCCAGATTTATCAAGGGATATCATGCCACAGCGCCCCTATGCCATTGATCAGATGATTTCGGCCAAGGCAATCGCCGCCCGGGTTGAGGCCCTTGCACGCCAGATCACCGCCCATTTTGCCGGGTCCGACAAACTGGTTGTGGTCGGGCTGTTGCGCGGATCTTTCGTGTTCATCGCGGATCTGGTGCGCGAGATTGATCTGCCGGTCGAAGTCGATTTTCTTGAGGCCTCGTCCTACGGCGATACGATGCAATCCAGCCGCGAAGTCCGCATCCTCAAAGACCTGCGCGGCCAGATCGCAGGGCAGGATGTCCTTGTCGTCGAAGACATCGTCGATACCGGGTTCACGTTGCACCATGTCTTGCAACTGCTTCAATCGCGCGAACCTGCCCGGCTGGAGGTCTGCGCGCTGCTGGACAAACCGTCGCGCCGCGAGGTTGACATTCGCGCCACTTGGACCGGGTTCGTGATACCCGATGAATTTGTTGTCGGCTACGGCATTGATTTCGCACAACGCAATCGCAACTTGCCCTATATCGGCAAAGTACGGTTCACCGACGTGGACCTTGTAAAGCCATGATCTTGGATTGCCCGGTTCTAAGACAGACAGGGTCATGAAATGCCCTGACAACAGCAGGTGGGACCAAGCGACAGGATAATGTCGGCATCGCTATATCGAAAGCGACGGGCCTTTGTATTGTTATGGAAAGGGAAACAATGTTCCGTTTTTTTCGCTGGTTGTTGATCGCCTCCGCCCTTTCCTGCGCCGCATTCTGGTTTCTGACCCGGCCTGATCTGTTGCCGACTTCGGCCTTTTCCGGCCTGACCGGCGATCCGGCGCGTGGCGAGTCGGTGTTCTGGGCTGCCGGCTGCGCGTCTTGCCACATGGCCGAGGGTGCAATGGACAAGGCGCAACTGGTCTTGTCGGGGGGGCAAAGATTCCCGTCAAATTTTGGCACATTCGTGGCCCCCAATATTTCGCCGGACCCCGATCATGGGATCGGGACCTGGGATTTGCCCGTCTTTGCCAATGCGGTGATGCGCGGCGTGTCGCCGAACGGCCAGCACTACTATCCTGTGCTGCCCTATAGCGCCTACGCGAGAATGACGCTGCAAGATGTGGTGGATCTGAAATCCTTCATGGACGACCTGCCTGTGTCAGCTATGCCCAGTCAGCCGCATGATCTGTCTTTTCCCTTTACTCTGCGGCGCGGCCTTGGCCTGTGGAAACTTCTGTTCATGAAGGACAATTGGGCCGTGCCGAGCGACTTGCCCGCCTCGGCAGATCGTGGCCGCTACATCGCCGAGGCCCTCGCCCATTGCGGCGAATGCCATACGCCGCGCAATCGGGCTGGCGGCCTGCGACGCGACCTGTGGCTGTCGGGTGCGCCCAACCCGTCTGGCAAAGGCACCATTCCCAACATAACCCCCGGCAAGCTGGACTGGACCGAGGACGAAATTGTCGAATATCTGACTTCGGGCTTTACCCCTGACTATGATGTCGTGGGCGGCCACATGGTGCATGTGGTGGAAAATATGGCCCGCTTGCCAGAAAGTGACCGCCGCGCTGTGGCCGATTATCTCAAGGCGGTACCAGCGCAGGACTGATGGCAGATCTGACCTAGGATGATCTTTGCTGCCGGACAGAATTCACCGTCAAAACCATAGGTTGAGCGCTTTGCGCTTTTGTGTTACAAAACCTACAAGGGCCACCTAAAGGCCCATGGTATTGAGGGTTTGGCAATGAAGCGATCTGCAGCACTTCCTGCGTTGTTTTGCGCCTGCGTGGCACAGCCTGTCTTTACGGAACCGGTCTTGGCGCAAACTGTTCAGGACGGGTTTTACACCAATGGCTATGCCGAACTTGGCCATTTCAGCACCTCTGGCAACGGTGAGACTTATGGCTACACCGAAACAACACTTGGCTTTTCAGACGCAGGCAGCGGCTTTGGGGTTGAATTTGGCGTTGATGCCCTGATCACCGATACTGATGATGAATCAGCCATATACGGTGCACTTACTTATCAGTCCTCAATCGGAAAATTGTCTTTTGGCGTGCCGCGCTCGGCGTTGGATGCTTATTTGCAGAATGTTCCGACACCGGGCGGTCTGATTATTTTGAAGCTCGGACAAACCGGTTCAGTCAAGCGCAGTTTTGTCACGACGTCTTATCTGCTCGGTGATGACGAGGTTCCGGTCGGCCTTCGCTATGATGGCACGTTCGGGGCGACGAATGTCGGTGCATCCTATCAAAAGTTCGATGATCTGGATGTTTACGATCTTGCCGCAAATTACCGAATTGGCGAGACGCTGTTAACCGGGGCTTTGGAACATGTAAGTTCGGGCAGCCAGTCCGAGACCCGCTATTTCCTTGGCGTGGAATCCAAATTCGGCAAAGTGACAGCGGGCATGCTCTATTCCGGCAACGTCGCGTTCAACAATGAAACGGCGCTGCACGCCTATGCCAAATACAAGCCCCTCGACGAGCTAGAGCTGACGGCAACTGCGCTGAGCATCGACTCGGGCAGCGGGTCGGATACGCTTTATGGCGTTTCTGCGGATTACAGTTTCAATCAGGGCCTCTATGTTCAGGCGGGCGTGGTTGATGATCTTGGAAGCAGCAGCACAGACACGTTCTACAACCTGACACTGGGCCTGCGCTTTTAAGCACTCGACGTGGCACCACTGTCCGGAATGGCAGTTCCTGTCATGCTAGCAATCGAAGGACGCACCAGTATAGCCCCAATCCAATTGCTGCAGCACTGCCCGTCCAGACCACAACCGGCCCCGCGCGCAGCATGTAAAGGGCGGGCATCGTGGCAAGTACAAGGGCGATCTGGGCAAGCTCGATCCCGGTATTGAAGCCCAAAAGGGCGACCGCCATGGTTGCGGGTGACAAAGACAAACCACCCAGAACAGTGGCAAAGCCGAAGCCATGGATCAGGCCGAAAAAGGCCGCCACAGCCGCACGCGGGGCGGGCAGGAACGGCCGGATATTGTCTGCAGCCGTGATGATGATGGACAGCGCGACCAGTACTTCGATTACATCCGTCCTTGGCTGCAGCACCTGCAAGGTGGCAGCGGTCAGTGTCAGCGTATGCGCGATAGTGAATCCGGTGGCAGCCATGACCACCCCCATGGCCGCACGTGCAGGGCTGCTCCTTGTCGCGACTGCAGGCAGCATCAGCACAATCAGAAAGACAATGTGATCTGCCCCCCCCGCCAGATGTTCGACCCCGGCACGCAGATAGGACAAAAAAGTTGCTAATGCCCCCACCGCAGCGGGCGCAAGGATGATCTGGGTGTGCTGCGCGCCCAGAACATCGGTGCTAGACCTGCCCGCCGTCATTGCCGTCAGGAACAGGCGATGATCGGGGTCAATATCCGCAAACAGGCGCGATTTGACGATCAGCGGGGTGCTGGCATCTGGACAGATGCCCGCCAAGGCCAGTTCAAGAAAGGCCACGCCACCTGTTTGAACAGCACCGGCGTCGGTTTGCGTGACGGTGCAGGCGCCGCCCGCATCAAACGTCAGGTTTGCCACGACATAGGCCGCAACGGCGGGTAGCCTTGCCTCGGCCTCGGCCCAAGTGATGCGGCCATCAAGGTCTTCGTCCAGCCAGACGGCAACCTCGATATCACGAAACGCAAGCCGCAGATCAATGGTCAGGCTTGATTGCTGCCGCGTCAGCGTCAGGTAAGATCGGGTGGTTTCATGCGCGGATGCCACCACGGGCAGCACAAGAAACAGCAAGATCCAGAACCCGCGCGTCATATCACCCCCAGACCGCTGCGCGCCAGAAAGGCCAGCACCAGAATTGCCACGGCAGTGATCCAGGATCCGGCCACGCGCAGGGGAATTCCGTTCAGCCAAGTGGCCCCCAGCTGGGCCAGCGCCATGCAGTTCAGCACGATCAGCAACACGGCCACCGTGACGCCGAAATAGGCGGTGATCGCTGCGGTCCCAATGGGGCCGTCGGTGTCGGCGCCCACCAGCAGCCCGGCCACGAAAGCAGTGGCGATGGTGATTGCGCCCGAAACCCTGATCGCGGCAGCCAGCACCCCGCCGACAACCAGCGCAAGCATCAAGTTCGCGGGCTGCATCGGCCCAAGTGACAACTGCGTCAGGCCAAAGCCCAGAACAAGCCCTGCAAGCAAGGCAAGCAACGGGCTGCGCATCCCGCCCCGACCCAGCAGCACGCCAATGCTGATCAACAGCAGCAAATGATCCGTCGCCAGAAACGGATGCAACATGCCCGACGCAAAGCCGCCGTCGCCCGGCAAAGTGCCATGCGCCAAGACAGGGCTTGCTGCCAAGATCAGAAACATAGCGACGGCGATCATGCGAAACCGGTCAGAAATGCCGCGCCGGCAACAGCTATCCCCGCCCCCGCTGCGCGCACGGCGATACGTCCAGATGGCCATTTCATAAGCGTGCCAAAGGCGATGCCCGCCAGATGCAAAGTCCCTGTGGCGACCACAAAACCCAAGGCATAGAACAACGGGTTGGCCGCCTCGGGCAGTTCGGTGCCGTGCGCATGACCATGAAACAAAGCAAAAAGCCCCACAATTGCTGCAGCAAGACCAATCGGCGGGCGCAGCATGAAGAAGACAGCCAACCCCAACACAAGCCCAGACAAGGCAATGCCGATCTCGATCCCCGGCACCGGCACACCTAACGCGCCCAATGCCCCGGCGAAGGCCATCGCAATGGGAAAGATCACCGGCAACTGCCAAAGTGCCGCCCCGCCAAGAATGCCGCCCCACAGACCAACCGCAACCATGGCCACGACGTGATCAAGTCCGGTGACCGGGTGCAGCATCCCCGATTGCAACCCACCGATGACACCGCCCGAATGACTAAAAGCAGGTGATGCGGCGCAAAGCATTCCTAAAAGCAGGCTCATTATCCTATTGAGCGAAGTCATAGAATGGGCCTTTCATTTGGGTAGCACGATGCAGCGATAGCGGGGGTGAAGAGGATACGGATCACGTCAGCTAAAGTTTCGCGGGGCCTCGCAGATTTGCAACCGACGCCGGGATGACAAGCGCCGGACTCTCAACCGAATTCATCTGCATCCAGTCCAGCACCGGCCGGGCCGCCTCAGGCCTGCCTGCGGCCGCAGCAGCAAGGATCAACAACTGTGCGTCATCAACTTCGTGTTGCAGATCCCAGTTTACCAGCGCGCGCTCCAGCGCCTGTTCGGGATCATCAGCGATCATCAGATAGAACATCGCTTCTTCGCGCGCATGGGCGACCAGACCAATATCAAGGCTGCGCTGGGCACGGCTGGCCAGAGTTGTGACCAAGCCCTGGGCATCCGCACCTTGCGCACGCGCGGCCAGAACGCGGCGGATCAGCACTCCGTCGGTATCAGGTGAAGAGTGCAGCAATGCTGCTACCTCGTCCGCGCGCCCCTGCGCCAGCAGCAGATCGGCCAGCATCAATTGTTCGCGCTGTGCCATCGGATCATCGCCCAGCACGGCGCGCAACTGCGCCTCAGCGGTGACAACATCGCCCTGCAAAAGTGCTATTTCCGCCCGCAGCGATCTGGCCCAGAGGATCACTGCCGCATCCAGCGTGGCAGCTTGTCCCAGGATGGCGGTCAGGCGTTCTGCGACCTGAGGCGCATCCCGGGTCGCGGTCAGCGCCGTTGCCTGACATAAAAAGCCCACGTCCGCCCGCAACGCCGATATCCTGGCGCAATCCTCAAGGGCCGCTGGATAGTCGCCTTGCACAGTACGGATCGTGGCGCGGCTAAGCCGCGCGTTTAAATCGCGCGGGGCGACGGTCAGAACAGCATCCAGCAACGCCAGGGCACCAGGAAAATCATGCTGATACTGCCGGGCGGTTGCGGCAAGATATTGTGCCCCAAGTACCTCGTCGCGCAAATGTGGCGCGAGGATCGTCAAGGCCGCCCCGACCAGACGCGAATCCCCCTTGGCGCGACCTTCGTCTATCATCAGGCTGGCGGCGGCAGTGGCTGCTGCGACATCCATCGGGTCTGCGCGCTGGGCCTGAACTGCATCGCGCAAAGCCGCAGACACCGCCAACCCG
>JANNSG010000191.1:0-52339 GCA_031402355.1 Pseudorhodobacter sp.
CGCTGTTCTTCCTGACCGGGGTCGGCAATGCGTCGACCTTCCAGATGATCCCGATCATCATGAGCCGAGAGCCCCCGCACCCCCGTGGGATATTTGTGCCGAAATGAAAGCGCAAGGAGTTAGGCCACGTCAAATTCAAGCGCTTTGACCTGCTGGAACATGCCGGTGGAATCCAACGTTTCCACAACCTTCGGATCAATCGCCTGATCGAGGTAGAGGATGGCAATCGCCTCTTGCCCGACGCCGGACCGCCCGAGGGTAAAGTTCGCGATGTTCACCCCGTTCTTGCCCATCGTCATGCCCAGAAGGCCGATGATGCCCGGCACGTCTTCGTTGGTGGTATACAACATATGGCGGCCGATTTCGGCGTCGATATTGATGCCCTTGATCTGGATAAAGCGCGGTTTGCCATCCGAAAAACAGGTACCCGCGATTGAACGTTCACGTTTTTCCGTGACCACAGTCAGCTTGATATAGGCGTCAAAGATGCCCGATTTTTCCTGTCGCGTTGTGGAAATCTGAACGCCGCGCTCTTTGGCGAGGATGGGAGCAGACACCATGTTCACATCGGGGTTGGTCGCCCGCATGATGCCTGCGATGGTGGCGCAGTTCAGGGCGGCAAGGTTCATGTCAGACACAGCGCCATCGTAAAGCACGTTGATGGCCTTGATCGGTTCATCCGTCATCTGGCCTACGAAAGCACCGAGGTGGCTCGCGAGTTTCAGCCATGGCCCCATCACGGCGGCTTCCTCTGCAGTCACCGAAGGCATGTTCAGCGCGTTTTGCACGGCCCCGGTCAGCAGGTAATCCGACATTTGTTCGGCAACCTGCAGGGCTACGTTTTCCTGCGCCTCGGTCGTGGCAGCGCCCAGATGCGGCGTGCTGACGACATTGGGCAGGTTGAACAGCGGGTTATCGGTGGCAGGTTCCACCTCGAACACATCCAGTGCCGCCCCGGCGACATGGCCGGATTTCAGGGCTTCCACCAGCGCCGCCTCGTCAATTAACCCACCACGCGCGCAGTTGATGATGCGGACACCCTTTTTGGTTTTGGCAAGGTTTTCGGCAGACAGGATGTTGCGGGTTTTGTCGGTCAGCGGCACATGCAGGGTGATGAAATCAGCGCGGCTCAGCAATTCATCCAGATCAACCTTGGTGACACCAAGGGTTTTCGCGCGCTCATCCGACAGGAAGGGATCATAGGCGACCACCTTCATATGCAGGCCAACTGCTCGGTTGCACACGATGCCGCCGATATTGCCCGCGCCAATCACGCCTAGGGTTTTGTTGAACAGCTCGACCCCCATGAAGCGGGATTTTTCCCATTTGCCGGCATGAGTGGAGGCGTTGGCCTCAGGGATTTGCCGCGCCACGGCAAACATCATCGCAATCGCATGTTCCGCCGTGGTGATCGAATTGCCAAAGGGCGTGTTCATCACGATGACGCCCTTTTTGGACGCCGCCGGAATATCAACGTTATCAACACCAATCCCTGCCCGCCCGATGACTTTCAGGTTGGTCGCCAGCGACAGCAGCTTTTCGGTCACTTTGGTGGCAGAGCGGATGGCAAGGCCATCGTATTGGTTGATGATAAGGGCGAGTTCGTCTTTGTCTTTGCCGAGTTTCGGCAGGTAATCCACTTCAACGCCGCGATCACGAAAGATCTGGACGGCGGTTTCGGAAAGTTCGTCGGAAACAAGTACGCGGGGGGCCATGGTAGTATCCTTTGTGACCGGTGCGTGAAATCACGCACCTTACGGATGGGGGGTAGGCTGCGTGATTTCACCCACCGTAAGATTCAAACTTGTGCGGCGATTTCCGCGTGAAACGCATGGGCGACCCACGGCATCAGGGCGGCCACATCTACGGTTTCCACCGTTGACCCGCACCAGATGCGCAGGCCAGCAGGGGCATCGCGATACGCTCCGATATCAAAGGCAACGCCTGCTTTTTCAAGCCGCTTAGCCACTGCTTTGGCAAACGCCTCGCCATCTTTGATGCGGGGATCGTTGAATTTCAGGCAAACGCTGGTTGTTGATGCAATCGCCTGCGTTTCTGCCAGATTTTGCAGCCACGGGTTTGCGGCGCAGAAATCCCAGACTTCGGTTGCATTGGCCGTTGCGCGGTTCACAAGGCCGGTCAGCCCGCCTACGGATTTGGCCCATTTCAGCGACACGAGGTAATCTTCCACCGCCAGCATCGACGGAGTGTTGATGGTTTCGCCCACAAAGATACCTTCGTTGAGCTTGCCCTTGCTGGTCAGCCGGAAAATCTTTGGCAGCGGCCATGCTGGGGTGTAGGACTCCAGCCGTTCCACTGCGCGGGGCGACAGGATGATCATGCCATGCGCGCCCTCGCCGCCGAGGACTTTTTGCCAGGAGAATGTTGTTACATCCAGCTTGTCCCACGGCAGATCCATCGCGAAGGCGGCGGATGTGGCATCACAGATGGTCAGACCAGCGCGGTCTGCCGGGATCGCATCGCCGTTCGGAAGACGGCAGCCAGAGGTGGTGCCGTTCCATGTGAAAACCACGTCTGAATTGAAATCGACCGACGCGAAATCAACAATCTGGCCGTACGGCGCGATTTTGACCTTCGCATCCAGCTTCAGCTGTTTGATGGCATCGGTCACCCAGCCTTCACCGAAAGACTCCCACGCCAGCATTTCAACCGGGCGCGCGCCAAGCATGGTCCACATTGCCATTTCCACAGCGCCGGTATCGGAACCGGGAACAATACCAATGCGGTAATCGGCGGGAACGCCCAGAATTTCGCGTGTAAGATCAATCGCTTCGCGCAGCTTGGCCTTTCCAACAGCGGCACGGTGCGAACGGCCCAAGGGCGCGTCGCTGAGATGATCCAAGGTGTAGCCGGGGATTTTGGCACAGGGGCCGGACGAAAAACGCGGATTCCCCGGGCGCAATGCCGGGGCGTTCAGTGCAGTCATGGTATCCTCACAGATAAATGCCCTTCGTTGGGGAAGGGTGTCCCAAGGCTGGGCTTAAGGGCAGTCACGCTCTGGCACAAGGCGAAAAATCATCGTACAGCGCCGCATCGCGCAGCGTTTGCGACATGGTTTTGTCAGGATACCCGCATGTTCATTGCTACAATGCTGACCAATCCCGCCACGCCCGTGCTTGACCGCGCCATGGTGGAAAGCCTTCGCAATGCTTGGGGTGGCGGCGATGCACGTTGGCTGGACCCCGGTGTTGCGGCGGAATTCGCCGTGGACAGGACGCCCGAGAATCGCTGGGACGTGTGGGAAAGCCTGCAGGCGCTGCGCATTGATCTGGTGATTCAACCGGCGCTTGGCCGCAAGAAGCGCCTGCTGATCGCCGATATGGACAGCACAATGATCCAGCAGGAATGCATCGATGAACTGGCGGATGAGGCAGGCGTTGGCGCGCGTGTGGCAGGCATTACTGCGCGGGCGATGAATGGCGAGTTGGATTTTGAAGATGCGCTGCGTGAACGCGTGGGCCTGTTGCGGGGCTTGCCCGAAGCGGTGATCGGGTCCGTCATCCGCGACCGGATCACCCTTATGCCGGGGGGCCAGGCGCTGGTGGCCACCATGCGGGCGAATGGCGCTTATGCGGCGCTGGTGTCTGGTGGCTTTACCGCGTTCACGGCGCAGATTGCAGCTATGCTTGGCTTTGACGAACATCGCGCCAATCTGTTGTTGGTGGAAGGTGGCAAACTGACGGGCCACGTGGCGGACCCAATCCTTGGCCGGGCGGCAAAAGTGCAGGCGCTTGAGGAGATTTCTATCCGCCTTGGCATCACGCCGGGCGATGCAATCGCCGTGGGCGACGGGGCGAATGATCTGGGGATGCTGGTCTTGGCAGGGTCTGGTGTGGCCCTGCACGCAAAACCTGTTGTGGCGGCAGAGTGCGATATTCGCATCAACCACGGTGATCTGACGGCGCTTTTGTATCTGCAAGGCTATGCGCGCGCAGAATTTTCGTCTTAATCCGCCAACTTAGGCCAGATTTGCGCCATAAGCGGGTTCTTGCCCGCCTTCTTTGTGCCCTATCGCCGGGCTTTACTTAGACAGACGATCGCCCGATGAATTGCTAACCTATAAGTTGAGTAGCCCATGTTTGAAGTCAGCCTTGAACTTGTGTCGTTGTTGCTTGCAGCAGCTTTCATTGCAGGTTTTGTCGATGCCATCGCCGGCGGTGGCGGGCTGATTACGCTACCGGCCCTGTTGCTTGCAGGCGCCAGCCCGATCGAGGCGCTCTCAACCAACAAGGTGCAGGGCAGCTTCGGGGCTGCAGCGGCGGCAATTTCCTATGCCCGGGCAGGGCAGGTTGATCTGCGCGCGCAGCGTGTGCCCGCGCTGCTGGCCCTGGCCGCGGGGGTGATTGGGGCGGTTTTGGCAACCCGGATGCCGACAGAAACGCTGCACCTGATCCTGCCGGTCATCCTGATCGGGGTGGCGCTGTTCTTTGCGCTGAAGCGTGGATTGTCGGACGAAGATCAAGTGCAGCGCATCAAGCCCGTGGTTTTCACGGCGGTATTCGTGCCGCTGATCGGCACTTACGATGGTATGATCGGGCCGGGCGCGGGCGCTTTTTACATGATCGGTTTTGTGACCCTGGCTGGCTATGGCATTCTGAAAGCGACCGCGCATACCAAATTGCTCAATTTCTCATCGAACATCGGGGGACTGGTGGTTTTTGCGATCTTTGGCGGTGTTTGGTGGCTGACCGGAATTGCGATGGGCGTGGCGCAGGTCGCCGGGGCGACTTTGGGGGCCAAACTCGCCGTCCGTGTCGGCGCAAACCTGATCCGGCCCTTGCTGGTGATCACCTCGGTCGGATTGGCACTGCGGGTGTTTCTCCAGATGCTTTGACGCCTGCCCGGCAAGAACGGGTTCGGTTTCAGTCGATAGACCGGCGTAATGTCAGGCCCTGTTTTTGCTGCCGACGACGGCTACACCCAGCATTTTCAACACGCGCCGTTCAATCTGCACAGCGTTCATACCGGCCACGGCATACATGGCCTCGGGGCTGGCCTGATCAATAAACGTGTCGGGCAGCACCATCGACCGGAACTTTATCCCACGGTCAAAGATGCCTTCTTCGGCCAAGAGCTGGGCTACATGGCTGCCAAAGCCACCAATGGCCCCCTCTTCTATGGTCAGCAGACACTCATGTTCGGCTGCCAGTTGCAGGATCAATGCGCGGTCCAGCGGCTTGGCAAACCTTGCATCCACGACAGTGGGTGCAAGGCCGCGTGCCGCCAATGCCTCGGCGGCGACGAGCACCTCTGCCAATCGCGTGCCGAAGCTGAGGATCGCGACACGCGCGCCCTCTCGGATGATCCGGCCTTTGCCAATTTCCAGCGGTACGCCTTTTGCGGGCATTTCAACCCCGGTGCCATCGCCACGCGGAAAGCGAAACGCGATCGGGCCTTCGTCATGTGCGGCGGCTGTCGCCACCATATGCACAAGGTCCGCCTCATCCGCCGCAGCCATCACCACAAATCCGGGCAGGTTGGCCAGAAACGCCACATCGAACGCCCCCGCATGGGTGGCACCATCCGCCCCCACCAACCCGGCCCGATCAACGGCAAAGCGCACGGGAAGGCGCTGTATGGCCACGTCATGCACCACCTGATCATAACCGCGCTGCAGGAAGGTTGAATAGATCGCACAAAACGGCTTCATCCCGCCTGCAGCCAAACCTGCGCTGAAGGTCACGGCATGCTGTTCGGCAATGCCTACATCAAAACACCGCTTCGGGAACCGTTCGGCAAACAAGTTTAGCCCGGTGCCATCCGGCATTGCCGCTGTGACTGCGACGATCTTGTCATCCAGTTCCGCCTGCGCGATCAGGCTTTGCGCGAAGACCTTGGTATAGCTTGGCGCGTTTGATGCGGCCTTAGCCTGCGCGCCCGTCAGCACATCAAACTTGCCCGTCGCATGGCCCTTGTCGCGCGCAGCCTCGGCTGGGGCATAGCCTTTGCCCTTTTTTGTGATCACATGGATCAACATCGGCCCCGTGCTGCGCGCATGTGCCGTGCGCAACACGGGAAGCAACTGATCCAGATCATGGCCATCAATCGGGCCGACATAGGAAAAACCCAGTTCTTCAAACAGTGTGCCGCCAACAGTCATGCCTTTCAGCATTTCCTTGGCCCGGCGCGCACCTTCCTGAAACGGTTCCGGCAGCAGACTGACAGCCCCCCGCGCCGCAGCCTTCAGTTCCTGAAATGGTGCTCCGGCATAAAGACGACTCAGGTAGGACGACAGCGCGCCAACCGGCGGTGCGATGCTCATCTCATTGTCGTTCAGCACCACGAACAGCCGCTTTTTCAAATGGCCCGCATTGTTCAGCGCCTCAAACGCCATGCCCGCAGACATCGCACCGTCACCAATCACAGCGACACAATCGCCCACATCTCCGCCTAGATCGCGTGCAGCGGCAAAGCCAAGCGCGGCAGAAATCGAGGTCGAAGAATGCGCCGCCCCGAACGGGTCATAGGCAGATTCAGACCGCTTGGTGAACCCGCTCAGGCCATTTTCCATTCGAAGCGTCCGAATACGCTCGCGCCGCCCGGTCAGGATTTTATGCGGATAACATTGGTGGCCCACATCCCAGATGATCTTGTCACGCGGTGCGTCAAACACGGCATGCAGCGCCACCGTCAGTTCGACAACACCCAAACCTGCACCCAGATGCCCACCGGTGACCGACACCGCTGAAATCGTCTCAGCCCGCAATTCATCGGCCAGACTGCGCAATTGCCGGTCCGACAGCCGCTTCACATCGGCTGGCAAATTTACAAGATCAAGCGTCGGCGTCTTTGGTCGGTCGGTCATTGGCTATCCCAACTATCAGCTATCCCGCGCAATAACGAACCGCGCCGCAGCAATCAAGTTTTCCGCTGCCGCACCATAAGGGGCAATTGCCGCTTCAGCCTCAGCTACCAAGGCCTTTGCCCGCACCCGCGCGCCATCCAACCCCAGCAAAGACACGAACGTGGCTTTGCCCGCCGCCGCATCCTTGCCCAGCCGTTTGCCTGCAACCGCCGCGTCCCCGGTCACATCCAGAATGTCATCCGCAATCTGAAAGGCCAGCCCCAGCGCCTTGGCATACTGCGCCAATGGCGTCGTATCCGCGCCCGCAATCACTGCGCCCGCCTGCGCCGCCCAACTGATCAACGCGCCCGTCTTACCCGCCTGCAAGGCCGTAATCTGATCAAGCGTCAATGGGACCGCCGCCGTTTCCGCCGCAATATCCAATGCCTGCCCCAGCACCATCCCTTGGGCCCCAGACGCCAGTGCAAGACCTGATACCAGCGCCATGCGCGCCTCGGCGGACCCAAGCGACGCATCACACAGCAACTCAAACGCCAGCGCCTGCAAGGCATCGCCTGCCAGCACCGCCGTCGCCTGATCCCATTTCACATGCACGGTTGGCAGGCCGCGCCGCAGGTCATCATCATCCATGCAGGGCAAATCGTCGTGGATCAGGCTATAGGCATGCAGCGCCTCAATCGCCGCCGCCGCCGCGATGGCCCGCCCTTCGGCCACGCCCAGCATCCGCGCGCCTTCCAGTACCAGAAACCCGCGCAACCGCTTGCCGCCCTGAACGGCATAACGCATCGCATGAACGACCGGCAGATCAGCTTTGTCAGATAGCGCCAAATCCAGCCGTGCCTGTATCAGCCCCGCATCTCGGCTCAATACTTCGGGAAAGCTCACATTCCCTCCACCGGGGTGACACCCACGGCGCGGCCTTCGGCAGACCGGATCAATTCGACTTTTTCTTCGGCCAGCTTCAATTTGTCTGCACAATGCGCCTTCAGCGCCGCCCCGCGTTCATAAAGCGCGATAGATTGCTCCAACGGCACCTCGCCCTTCTCTAACGCCGATACAACCTGCTCCAACGCAAGCATGGCTTCTTCAAAGCTCATCTCAGCGATTGTTTTCTCAGCCATCAGCCCCGCTCCGCCAAAACACCCACATGGGCCGCCACGCAATCTTGCAACGCATCAAGATCATATCCGCCTTCCAGTGTCGAGACGACCCGCCCCCCAGCGCTCGCATCCGCCACATCGCAAATCCGCGTCGTCAGCCAAGCGAAATCATCGGCCACCCACCGCAATCCACCCAAAGGATCAGCCCGGTGCGCATCAAACCCCGCCGATACAAATATCAGTTCCGGCGCAAATTCCATCAACCGGGGAAAAACCTGCGCCTCGTAAACCGCCCGCATCTGCGCCCCGCCGGACCCCGCCGCCAAGGGCACATTCACGATCTGGCCATGCGCCCCAATTTCCCGCGCCGCGCCTGACCCCGGATAAAGCGGCATCTGATGGCCGGAGACAAACAAACACCGCGCCTCATCCCACAGCAAATCCTGCGTGCCATTGCCGTGATGCACATCAAAATCCACAATCGCGACGCGCGCTAAACCGTGATGATCCAGCGCCCGCTTCGCCGCAATCGCCACCGAGCCAAACAGGCAAAATCCCATGGCGGTTTCCCGCTCCGCGTGGTGGCCAGGTGGTCGGCACCCAACAAACGCATTACGCGCCTCGCCTGCCATAACTGCATCTACGCCCGCACAAACCCCGCCAACCGCCCGCAACGCGGCGTCCATTGACCCCGGCGACAAAAAGGTACACCGTCCATCTGCACAATGCCCGCCGCTGGCACTGCCGCCCTAACCCGCGCCAGATACCACGCCGGATGACAGCGCAGCACATCCGCATCTGTCCCCAACGGTGCCAAACGCCGCTCCACCGCAAGCCCTGCCAACCCACGCTCAACCGCATGCAACCGATCCACCCGCTCCGGATGCCCTTCAGGTGTCACATGTCCCAGACAATCGTCATGCGAATACACCAAGGCAGTCACTTGCTTACCTCATTCATCTGTTCACAAGTATCCCACGGGGGTTTGGGGGTGTGAAACCCCCAATACCAGCCCCACCCTCAATCCGGGGCCAGCATATACCCTTCGCCGCGCACTGTTTGCAGATAGCGCGGCTGCTTCGGGTCTGCCTCGATCTTGCGCCGCAGGCGGGTGATCTGCACGTCCACAGCGCGTTCCTGGGCCACCCCCTCGTCCGAGCCCAGATCACCCACCAACTTTTCCCGACTGACGGCAGAACCCGGTTGGGCCGCGAAAATGCGCATCAATGCAGCTTCGGTCGCGGTCAGCCGGACTGGCGCTGTACCGCGCCACATCTCGCCGCGGTCCAGATCATAGCGCACGTCACCCAGATGCAGCACTTTCGGGCCCACATCCACCGCTTTGGCCAAGGGCACTCGCCGCAGAATAGCGTTGATCCGCAGCAGCAGTTCCTTCGGCTCGAAGGGTTTGACCAGATAGTCATCGGCCCCCGCCTCGAATCCTTCAATCCGGTTTGCCGTCTCGCCCTTGGCCGTCAGCATCAGGATCGGCACGGTCATTCTGGCGCGCAAATCGCGGGTCAGGGCAATACCGTCTTCCCCCGGCATCATCACATCCAGCACCAGCAGATCAAATTCCAGCCCAGCCAACAGCCTGCGGGCCTGTGCGGCATCGCGCGCAATGGTCACCAAGAAGCCATGACGCATCAGAAACTTCTGCAACAGCCCGCGGATGCGTTCATCGTCATCCACTACCAGCAAATGCGCCTGTGGCTCGATCATACGCCGCCCTCCTTCAAGGTCTGAAACTGTCGGCGCAAGTCCGGGTCCATCATCGCCTCCAGCACCTGCCGAAAGCCCTGTACCGCGGCAGGCCCCGCCGCGCGGTAGGCAGACCGCATCCGCACGCGCTGCGCGTCTGACAATGAACGCTCCAACGCCAAACCTTTTTCCGTCAGATGCAAATGCCGCTCCCGCTTGTCGCGCTTGCCTACGCGCGCCTCTACAAGACCATCCTCTACCAAACTGCGCAACACCCGGTTCAGGCTTTGTTTGGTAACGCCCAAAATCACCAACAAATTACTGACCGTGGTGGCCGGGCTGCGGTGGATGAAATGGATAGCGCGGTGATGCGCACGGCCGTAATCCATGCCTTCCAGAATGCGGTCGGGGTCAGCGGTAAAACCGCGATAGGCGAAAAACATCGCCTCTATGCCTTTGCGCACCTGTTCATCGGTCAGAAACAGCAGGCTTTCGCCACTGTCTTGTGCTGCACTGCCAGCCATAGCAATCCTCCGCATTGTCACTAGATTTTAGGACAGCCTTGTTGACTTTCCAAGATCAGACTGTTAGCAAATCTACGATTTCGCGCAATATTATGTCCGAAGCGGACCTATCTGGCGCAACATTCGCAAATTTGAACGCGCAGGAGGATACGATGGCAGGCTATGATGATCGCGATGGCAAAATCTGGATGGATGGCAAACTGGTCGATTGGCGGTCCGCCAATGTGCATATCCTGACCCATGCCCTGCATTATGCGTCATCGGTGTTTGAAGGCGAGCGGTGCTATAACGGCAAGATCTTCAAATCGGTGGAACACTCCGAACGCCTGCGCAAATCGGGCGAATACCTTGATATGCCGCTGCCCTATTCGGTGGCCGAGATTGAGGCCGCAAAAGAGGCCACGCTGAAGGCCAACAACCTGACCGACGCGTACGTGCGTGCCATCGCCTGGCGCGGCGCGGGTGATGATATGGGGGTAGCATCTTTGAAAAACCCGATCCGCATGGCCGTGGCGGTCTGGACATGGGGCAACTATTATGGCGATGCCAAGATGAAGGGCGCAAAGCTCGACATCGCCAAATGGAAACGCCCCTCGCCTGAAACCATCCCCCACGCAGCCAAGGCCGCCGGGCTTTACATGATCTGCACCATGTCCAAACACGCGGCCGAGGCGAAGGGTTGCTCTGACGCCATGATGTTTGATTATCGCGGCTACGTGGCCGAGGCGACCGGGGCGAATATCTTCTTCGTCAAAGACGGCGAAGTTCACACCCCGCTGCCAGATGCCTTCCTGAACGGCATTACACGGCAAACCGTTATCGGCATGTTGCGCGAAAAAGGCATCAAAGTGCATGAACGCCACATCATGCCCGGAGAGTTGGAAGGTTTTCAGCAATGCTGGCTCACCGGCACGGCGGCAGAAGTGACCCCGGTAGGCCAGATCGGCGACTATAATTTTGAGGTCGGTAGCCTGACGCAACAAATCTCGACCGACTACGAAAAGATGGTACGAAGCTAAGTCCCGATAAAACTGCGGGGTGCGCAACTGTCGCGCACCCTTATGATGATCCACTCTAAACGGTTCGCACCTTAGACAGTTCGCCCCCGGGCAATCCGGCAGAACTGAACGATCCGGGTGCTGCCAGCTTTCGCTTCGGCCCGGTGCCACGTCACCCGCGCGGCACGAGCGATCGCCAGAAAATGCACGACGCGTCCTGCTTTGGATATGCGCCGATGATCAAAAAGATGCTTCGCCATCAGATCCTCCCTTGGTTTGAACGTCCGATTATAGGCCCGAATCACGCATTTCCCAAGCCGCGATTGCTTTGCGGTCTGGGCGAACGGCACTGGATGCCCGCAAACTGCCCAAACCCCTGGAAGAGCAGACTTTTCTCAATTTCAACTTTGGGTTGCATTTTTCAACCATGGATTGCTGAGCCTTGAATTTGCCATGATTGTTACCGCTTTCCGCCTTATTTTGGCCACACCACGGCCACATCATGGCGTTTTAAAGGCAGGGCGATTGGGTCAAGCCGCATTTTTTAAAGAGTTTAACGAGTATGGAAAACATGATTAAGAAGGCACTTGCAGGTCGCCGAATTGCAATATTGAAAAAAGCCTTGCGAGCGGCCCAATCCAACGAACCTCTGCAAGTACATGCCCCTTCCTTTGCAGTGCAAGATTTGCCGCAGCATCAGTTCTTGCAAAAGATAAGCTTGTCTGAAGAACGTGTGAGCCGCCTCAAGGCCCAGTAAGCGACCCGGGATAAAGGCCGTTCTCGCCGCAATCAAGACATTGGCCCCGGCGTGATGGCTTGACAGTCGCCGGCCTTTGCCACCAATGGCTAAGCCCCGCCCGACAGCTTTGCCACCGCCCATCTGGCTGCATCAGCGACCGCCGGGTCCGGATCGCTTTGCAGGGCGGCGGCGACCTGTCGCAGTGACTGCGACTTTGAATTTCCAATTGCATAAAGAACATTGCGCACCAGACGATCCCGACCGATCCGCTTGATCGGACTGCCGGAAAACCGCGTCCGGAACTTTGCATCGTCCAGAACAGCCAATTCGACCAGGTCCGGCGCTGCAGCACGCGGCGCATAGCCTATCTCTGATGCCGCTACAGCAAACTTGTTCCAGGGACACACGGCCAGACAATCGTCACAGCCGTAGATCCGGTTGCCCATCAATCCGCGCAAGTCTGCGTCAACCGGGCCTTTGTGTTCAATCGTCAGATAGGAAATGCACCGCCGTGCATCCAGCTGATACGGCGCCGGAAACGCCTTTGTCGGACAAATATCCAGGCAGGCCGTACACGACCCACAATGGTCTTCCTCAGCTTTGTCTTTCGGCAAATCCAGCGTCGTGAAGATCGCGCCAAGAAAAAACCAATTGCCCAGATCGCGGCTTAACAAATTGGTATGCTTGCCTTGCCACCCCAGACCCGCTGCCTGTGCCAGCGGCTTTTCCATCACCGGTGCCGTATCAACGAATACCTTGATCTCGGCCCCGGTTGTGTCCACCAACCAACGACCCAGCTGTTTCAGCCGACGCTTCACCAGATCATGATAGTCGCGCCCTTGCGCATAGACGCTGATCGACGCGCGATCCCGGTCCTTCAGCACCGCCAAAGGATCGGTCTGCGGCGTGTAAGCCTCGGCCAGCATGATCACCGACCGCGCGTCTGGCCACAGCGCCGCTGCCGACCCGCGCCATGTCTCGCGGTCTGCCATCCATGCCATCTGGCCATGATACCCTGCCGCCAAAAACCTGCGCAGTCGTTCTGCCGTACTTGGCACCGCATCCGGGGCACAGACCCCAACACTGGAAAATCCCGCCTCCAGAGCTTTCAATTTCATTGTGGCACAAATATCCCGAGGGCCGTTCATTGGAGCGCCATTGGTTCGAGCCCAATGAATGGCGGGGGCTGGCCCCCGGTCTGCTGGCCCCCGGTTTCGCCCTCAGAAATCAAGATCGGCATAATGCGCCGGTGGCGGAAACCCCGATATCTGATCCACCAGAAGGGTCCTGAAACAGGGCCGCGACTTGATCTTGGCATACCAGTCCTTGACCACCGCATGCCGGTTCCAGTCGACATCCGAAATATAGTCCAGACAAGACAAATGCGCTGCCGCCGTAAAATCGGCCAGCGTCATGTCATTGCCCGCCAACCAACGGCGTTGGTCCAACAACCACGCCATATAATCCAGATGATACTTAATTCTGGCCGCCCCTGCTTTTACATTCTTGCTATCTGGATAGCCCTGCCCGATCACCTTTTTGGTGATCCGTTCGTACAGCAGTTTCGACGTCACCTCGGCGTTGAACTTGTCATCAAACCACGCGCACAAACGCCGCACTTCATATCGCCCGTCCGCGCTTTGCGGCAAAAGGGCGGGCGTCGGATGCGCTTCGTCCAGATATTCGCAGATCGCCTGACTTTCCGACATCACGCGGGCATCCATCCGCAACACCGGCACTTTGCCTGCCGGATTGCGGCGCAGAAACTCTGGGGTCGGTTCCCAGTATTTTTCCTCGACCAGTTCGACCTCGATCCGTTTTTCGGCCAGCGTCAGCCGGACCTTGCGACAGAACGGCGACAACGGCACATGATAAAGACGGTTCATCGCGGACTTGGCTCCGGGCAATCGTGTCTGCCTTCAGTGCCGTTTCGCGCGACGAATTTCAATCCCACTTAACGTTCCAGTTCAGTTTGCCGGTTCAAAACAACCCGCCCGCCCGTCCGCCTCGATGGTTTGCGCGCCACTGGCAATCTGCCCCGCCCGTTTGCGCACAAAGGATGATGGCTTGCCCGCCGATCGCCCCTTTGGGTCTGGCAAGACCGCAGCCAGCCGCGCGGCTTGCTGGGGCGATAAATCCTTGGCATCCACCCCGAAGTAATGCTGCGCCGCCGCCTGAACCCCGAACACGCCCTCATCAAATTCGGCGACGTTCAGATAGACTTCAAGAATGCGTTGCTTGCTCCAGACAAGTTCGACCACCGGGGTGATCACGGCTTCCATCGCTTTGCGCAACCAGCTGCGCCCATGCCATAGAAAGACGTTTTTCACCACCTGCTGGCTAAGTGTCGATGCGCCTCGATTGCTGCCCGCCTCTACCGCCGCCCGGATCGCAGCCATGTCGAAGCCCCAATGTAAACAGAAATTCGCGTCTTCCGCTGCGACCACCGACCGCGCCATTGCCGGGGCACTGTCTTCGATGTTCACAGAGATTTGGCTGACCCCGCCAAGGCGCCGGCTTTCCGACCACATGTACAGATTGCCCGGCGGGTTGACGAAGGCATAAAGCACGATCAGCAGCAGATAGAACCCGGCAAGCCCCAAAAGCCCGCGCCCGGCCCAGCGCAGCGCCTGCCGCCAAAGCGGCCCGCGGACGCGTTTTTGGGCCTCTGCCGCAGCTGCGGCTTTGGCGGCCTTGCTACGGCTGGGTCTGGGTTTGCGTGGCGCTGCTTCGGACATCGTCTAGCATAGCCATGATCCCTTGATCGGGGTCAAGCAGATGCCGAAAGGTGCCGCGCAGGGCGGGACGTAAAGCCTGCGCCGAAAACCAATCCGTCGCGGCCCGATATCACGGGCGCCGCGTGCGGCCACACATTGCCGTCGGATGCCAGTTCGGGGAACAGGGCCAGCACCTCTGCCCTCAGCGCGGGGTCGCCGGTCATGATAGCCTCTCCGGGGTAAAGCGACTCTGCGGCGATACCTTCGGCATAGACAATTTCATGGCTGTCAAACAGCAGATGGAAATAGTCGACCCCCGCGACCGGGGTGGCAACAATGGTATCACCGTTGATCAGCGACTTTGCAGCAACCAGCACCTCAGGCTCGCCAAAGTACATCTCTGCCTGCCAACCCGAAATCAGCATCCTGTGCTGCGGTGAGACCATCAGCGGACGGATGTTGCCCAAAGCCCCCGGCGCAAACCGGATCGGCGCAAAACGCCCCTGCCCAGCAACCCGGCGCGAGCCGACCCATCGCAAGGCCTGTGGCCCGTGATCGCGGGTGACGACAAGATCGCCTGCGCGCAACCGGTCAACCGGCATGCCGCCCTGCGGGGTTGCGATTAGGGTGCCCTGCGCAAAACAAGGTGGCCCGAAAGACTGTATGGTGACCTGAGTAGACTTCGTGACATAGCTGCAGGACTTGATTACCCCTTGACCAAGGACAGTGCCATCCGTCGGGGTGAAAACCGCTGGCCCACCCTCACGGTAAAACGTGACCCCGGTTATCTTGACTGGCCCATTGCCCATATCGACCGTAACGGTATCGTTCAGCCAGACCGCCGTAACCTTCAGCCCGCCGATCGTATCGCCACTGCCGGGCGATATGACATGATTGCCATTAGTATCGCCGATAGCAAGTTTTAGGGGCTTAATCGTGGTTCCCGCCTTTGGCGGCTGTGCCGGATCAAGCTGAAAAAACTGGTCGCCCTTCAGTAACGCCATAATCCGACCCTTTTAGTTCCGTTGCTTTCGGGGGTCTGTCTGCAGCCAAAACCTTCACAAAGGCTTCAAGCCCGGCAAAAGACGGCGCATTTGATCATGAGGATTTTAGCAGAATTACAAAAGAGACCGGGCAAAATCACCTTGCCCGGTCTTTTCAGATCACTCCGCCGGCATGGCCAAGGCTGCGTCCGTCAACGGATGCGGCAGGTGAACCAGCATTTCCTTCGGGCAGATCTGCACGAAATTGGCCCGTTCATCTGCCCAGTCGGCCAGAATACGGGCGGCCTTCACTGATCCTGTTTCCGCCACATGGCGTTCGATCAGCCCACGCAGCTGCGCCTCCCAATGCGGATGCGTCACGGGATTCGTCACCAGCGATTCCGGGTTGATAAACGCGCCTGTCACGCCTTTCGGATCATACAGATAGGCCATCCCCCCGGTCATACCCGCGCCAAAGTTGGCACCGATGCGGCCCAGAATAACCGCCACACCGCCGGTCATGTATTCGCAACCGTTCGACCCGCAACCTTCCACAACCACCGATGCACCCGAATTGCGCACGGCAAACCGTTCGCCTGCGCGACCTGCCGCAAACAACTGCCCCGCCGTGGCACCATACAGCACCGTGTTGCCGATGATGGTGTTCTCCGATGCCTCCAGCGGTGACGCCATCTGCGGGCGCACCACGATCAAGCCACCGGACAGGCCCTTGCCAACATAGTCGTTGGCATCACCCATCACCTCCAGCTTCAGCCCCCGCGCCGCAAACGCGCCAAGCGATTGCCCGCAAGACCCCGACAGTTTCACCGTTAGATGATCGGGCTGCAGGTTATTGCGCATCCCGAATTTCCGCACGATATGGCTGCTGGCCCGCGTGCCAATCGTCCGGTGCGTATTCCTGACAGCATAGGAGAGCTGCATCTTTTCGCCGTCCTCAAAGAACCGCGCGCCGTCTTTGACGATTTCCGCGTCCAAAGTATCCGGCACCGCATTGCGCGGCTTGCTGCGGTCATAGGTTATGCGCTGTGCGCTATCGACGGTAATCAGCAGCGGATTCAAATCCAGATCATCCAAATGCGCAGACCCGCGCGAAACCTGGCTCAGCAAATCCGCCCGCCCGATAATTTCATCCATCGACCGCGCGCCGATGCTTGCCAGAATTTCCCGCACTTCCTGCGCGTAGAAGGTGATCAGGTTCACCACCTTATCCGCAGTGCCGGTAAACTTGGCCCGCAGCGCCTCATTCTGCGTGCAAACGCCCACCGGGCAGGTGTTGGATTGGCACTGCCGTACCATGATGCAGCCCATCGCAATCAGCGCCGCCGTGCCGATGCCGTATTCCTCGGCCCCAAGCATCGCCGCCATCACCACATCGCGGCCCGTGCGAAGGCCGCCATCGGTGCGCAACGTTACCCGTTCGCGCAGGTTGTTCATCGACAATACCTGATGCGCCTCGGTCAGCCCCATTTCCCACGGCAGGCCTGCATATTTGATGCTGGTCGCAGGGCTGGCACCCGTACCGCCGTTATGGCCGGAAATCAGGATGATATCCGCTTTCGCCTTCGCCACCCCCGCCGCAATCGTTCCAACGCCAGAAGATGACACCAACTTTACCGTCACCTTGGCACGCGGGTTGATCTGCTTCAGGTCATAGATCAACTGCGCCAGATCCTCGATGGAATAGATATCATGGTGCGGCGGCGGGGATATCAGCGTCACCCCCTTGGTCGAATGCCGCAGACGCGCGATCAACTCGGTCACTTTCATGCCCGGCAACTGGCCGCCTTCACCGGGCTTTGCCCCTTGGGCAACCTTGATCTCCAGCTCCTCACAGGCGTTGAGGTACTCCGCTGTCACGCCAAAGCGCCCCGATGCCACCTGCTTGATCTTGGCCGATGGATTGTCGCCGTTCGCCTCGGGCAGGAAATGCGCCGGGTCTTCGCCACCTTCGCCGCTATCCGACTTGGCCCCGATCCGGTTCATCGCCACGTTCAACGTCTTATGCGCCTCTGGCCCAAGCGCGCCCAAAGACATGCCGGGTGTCACAAACCGCTTGCGGATGGATGTAATCGATTCCACCTCTTCAATCGGCACCGCTTTGCCCAGCGTCTTGATATCCAGCAGGTCGCGCAGATGGATCGGCGGATTGGCCCGCATCGCCGCTGAATACTGCTTCCAGATATCGTAACTGGCGCGATCGCAAGCACTTTGCAGCATATGCATGGTCTGCGCTTCCCAAGCGTGCTTTTCACCAGACCTGCGCGCTTTGTAAAAGCCGCCGATCGGCAGCACATCCTGCCCGCTCTTCCAGCCTTTGGCATGCACTTCGACAAGCTTCATCTGAATGCCGGACACACCAATGCCGGAAATGCGGCTTTGCATACCGGGGAAATATTCTGCCACCATCGCGCGGGATAACCCAACGGCTTCAAAGTTAAGCCCGCCGCGATAGGATGACACAACCGAAATCCCCATCTTCGACATGATCTTCAGCAAGCCCGCATCAATCGCGTCGCGATACCTGCGCATCGCATCGGTCAAAGACCCGTCAATCAACCCCCGCGAAACCCGATCCGCAATCGAATCCTGTGCGAGGTAAGCGTTTACCGTAGTAGCCCCGCCGCCAATCAGCACGGCAAAGTAATGCGCATCAATGCATTCCGCAGACCGCACGTTGATCGAACAAAACGTCCGCAAGCCTTTGCGCGTCAGCCACGAATGCACCGCCGATGTCGCCAGTATCATCGGCATCGCCACCGCGCCCTCGCCTTGATGCTGATCCGTCAGCACCAAGTGCCCGGCACCGGACCGCACCGCATCCTCCGCTTCCGCACGAATACGCTCCAACCCCTGCCGCAGCGCATCTGCCCCGGTATCTGCAAAGGTACAGTCGATATGCGCAACCGTTGCCCCAAAATGCTTTACCATGGCGTCGAATTCTGCATTCGCCACAAACGGGCTTTCCAGAACCAGAATTTCCGTCTGGCTGGAATTTTCGTCCAACACATTGCGCAGATTGCCGAAGCGGGTCTTCAAGCTCATCACCCGGCCTTCGCGCAGGCTGTCAATCGGCGGGTTGGTGACCTGCGAAAAATTCTGCCGGAAGAAATGCGATAGTGGCCGGTAGACCGATGACAACACCGCAGCCGGTGTGTCATCGCCCATGGAGGCGACCATTTCCTTGCCGTCTTCCGCCATAGGGGCCAGAACCTGCTCCAACTCCTCCAGTGTATAGCCCGCCGCAATCTGCCGCTTGCGAAGATCACTGCCGTCAAACAGCGCCTTTTCCGGCACATCGCGCAACAAGGCGTTCAGGTCCACCACCTTGGATACCCAATCACCAAACGGCTGCGCCGCCGCCAGTTTGTTCTTCAACTCGGTGTCATGGTACAGTTTGCCGTCCACCATATCGACGGCAATCATCTGCCCCGGCCCAAGCGCGCCTTTTTCGCGAACCGTCGTCTCGTCAATCGGCACCATGCCCGCTTCGGACCCGGCAATCAGCAGCCCGTCGCCCGTCACCACATAGCGCATTGGCCGCAAACCGTTGCGGTCAAGGCCCCCACAAACCCACCGCCCATCTGTCATCGCCAATGCAGCAGGCCCATCCCAAGGCTCCATCACCGAATTGCAATAGCCATACATATCGGCCCAAGCCTTTGGCATATCGGTGGTCGATTTGCTCCACGCTTCGGGCACCATCATGGTCTTGGTCATCGGCGCATTCCGCCCAGACCGCACCATCACTTCAAACACCGCATCCAGCGCGCCGCTGTCAGATGTGCCCGCCGGGATGATCGGCTTGATATCTTCCGCCGCATCGCCAAAGTTGTTCGACGCCATGCGAATTTCATGGCTTTTCATCCAGTTGACGTTGCCTTTCAGCGTGTTGATCTCACCGTTATGCGCCAACATGCGGAACGGCTGCGCCAGCCACCACTGCGGGAAGGTATTGGTGCTGTAACGCTGGTGATAAATCGCGAAGGCAGATTCGAACCGCTCATCCATCAGATCGGGGTAGAACACCGCGACCTGTTCGGCCAACATCATGCCCTTGTAGATGATGCTGCGGCACGACAGCGAACACAGATACACGCCTTGAATCTGTGCGGCCAACGCTGCTTTCTCGATCCGCCGACGAATGATATAGAGCTCGCGCTCAAACGCTTCGGCATCAATATCCTTGTCACAGCGGATCAGGATCTGTTCAATCTCGGGCCGCGTCGCGTTGGCCTTGTCGCCCAGCACCGATACATCCACCGGCACATGCCGCCAGCCGTAGATGTAGTGCCCCATCCGCAGAACTTCGGTTTCCACAATCGTGCGGCAGCGTTCCTGCGCGCCAAAATCGGTGCGCGGCAAGAACACCTGCCCCACAGCGATCAGCTTGTTCGTGTCGGGTTCATGCCCGGTGCGGCGCACCTGGTCATAGAAAAACTTCACCGGAATCTGCACGTGAATGCCCGCGCCATCGCCGGTCTTGCCATCGGCATCCACCGCCCCCCGGTGCCAAACCGCTTTCAGCGCCGCAATGCCGTTTTCAACCACCCGGCGAGAAGGCTTACCCGAAATCGCAACCACCAACCCAACGCCGCAAGACGAATGTTCATCCTCGGTCTTGTATAGCCCGTTCGCATCCAACCACGCGCGCTTTGCTTCTTCGGCTGCCGCCCAAGCATCATCATAAATCATGGCGCGTCTCCTTTGACGAATTGGTTCTTAAATTCATAGTCGTCTTGCGTCTCACGCTGGTGATCACCTGCCAGCTGCACAGACGCCATCGCCCGGTCTGAATAGACCTCAGACTGCAGCGGCCAGTCCTGCGCAGCATCAAACAACCCCGGCATCAGTTCATGGATCGTGTCATTCGGCCCGGTGTCGCGCAGCCACAAATGGCTACCGCAAACCGAACAAAACGCCCGTTCGGCAAAGCTGGACGACGCATAAATCGCCACCGGCCCCGTTACCGTCACCGCAGTGCTTTGCACGTCGAACGCCAAAAACACCGCACCGGACCAACGCTGGCACATGCGGCAATGGCAGGCACCGGGGCTTGGGTCATGCAGACCGCTTACCGCCAAAGTCACCGCACCACACAGACAGTGCCCAAAGATCACACCTTCTGTCATTTCTGCAACGACACAGGGGTAACGGGATAAATTCTGCCGTCTTCAAACGACAGGATCGCATCGCAATCAAAAATCGGCTGGGTTGAAGCAAACCCTTTTTCGTTGGGCAGAATGAACTGCAACGGGCTGCCATCGATCGGCACATATCCGGTGCCATCGTTCCATTCTGACGGCCCGGAAAAGAACATCCGCCATTCCGGGCTGACAAACTCATTTCCGCGCGATTGCCGCAGAACGTTGCCGTTCATATCCGTTTCGGTAAATTCATACTCAGTCTGCTGCAACGTCACTCCATCGATGACAAAGCTTTTGCCGGTCAGCATGTCAAACCCGCGCACCCGGGTTTGCTCGCCGGTTTCTTTGGTCAAGCCAAAGGCAAAATCATCACGCTTCGCGCTCAGCAACCCGCTGAAAGACGCCGGGTCTTCCGCACCGGGGTCAAGCGACTGGCGCACCTCGGGGTTCAGGTCAAAACTCTCGATCCATTGCGTTTCATAATCGATCCGGCTTTTGAAAAACACGCCTTCCTGATCAAAATCCTGCCGCCACTGATCGCCCGGCGCATCGGCGGCGCATTTGTAATAGTTCGAAACCCGGCATTGCCGCGATTGCACCGTTAAAAACGCGGTACAGCCTTCGGGTGGCGTAAAGGTTCCAGCGCCCGCCGGGGCGGCGATAAGCAGCGAAAGAAACAGGGGCAGTTTCATCATCGTCTGTCCTCAACTTTGGTCAGCATAGCTGCCCGATTACCTTTTCCCGCCCGGATTAGGGGCGGCACAACGTATGCACAGAAAAAGCACGCATACTGCACAGCAGATGTATCACTCCGCCGCCACTGCCGCTGGCTGTGCCAGATAATTCAAAATCGCATCAGCGGCTTCACGCCCATCGCGTATGGCCCAGACCACAAGGCTGGCCCCGCGAACAATATCGCCTGCCGCATAGACCCCGGCAAGATTGGTGGCATGACTGCGGAAATCGGCCTTGATGGTGCCCCAACGGGTAACGGCAAGTTCCGGCACGCCCCACAGGATAGGTATGGCTTCGGGTTCAAAGCCCAGCGCCATAATGGCCAGATCAGCGGGTTCCACATAATCCGCATCTTCAATGATTTCAGGCACTTGCCGCCCGGTTGCGTCCGGCGCGCCAAGACGCATCTTTTGCACCATCACTCCGTCAACCACATTGCCGCCAGTGAAGCCTTTCGGTGCAGAAAGCCAAACAAATTCAACGCCTTCTTCTTCGGCATTGGCCACCTCGCGGACCGACCCCGGCATATTTGCGCGGTCCCGGCGGTACAGGCATTTTACCGACGTGGCCCCCTGCCGCACGGCCGTGCGCACACAGTCCATCGCCGTGTCACCGCCACCGATCACCACCACGCGCTTGCCCATCGCATTCAGCGCGCCGCTATCAAATTCCACAACCTCATCGCCAAAGCTTTTGCGGTTGCTCGCGGTCAGAAAATCCAACGCTGCTACCACACCCTGTGCGCCAACGCCCGGTGCTGTCAGATCGCGGGCCTTGTAAACACCCGTCGCAATCAGCACGGCATGATGCGTTTCGCGAATTGCTTCAAAACTGATGTCAACGCCGACGGCACAGTTCAAAACGAATTTGACACCCCCCGCTTCCAATTGCGCAATGCGTTGCATCACAACGTCTTTTTCCAACTTGAAGCCGGGGATACCATAGGTCAGCAATCCACCCGCACGGTCATAGCGGTCATAGACTGTCACCCGCACACCTTGCCTGCGCAGCACATCTGCCGCCGCCAGCCCACCGGGGCCCGCGCCAATGATGGCGACCTTTTCCGTGCGTTCGGCAAATGGCACGATCGGTTTCACCCAACCATTTTCCCACGCGAGGTCGGTCAGATACTTCTCAACCGATCCGATCGTCACTGTGCCATGGCCCGAGTTTTCGATGACACAGTTGCCTTCGCAAAGCCGATCCTGCGGGCAGATACGACCACAGATTTCGGGGAAGGTGTTGGTGGCTTGGGAAAGCTCATAAGCTTCTTGCAGCCGCCCCTCGGCTGTCAGACGCAACCAATCGGGAATGTTGTTGTGCAGGGGGCAGTGCGTCTGGCAATAGGGCACGCCACACTGGCTGCACCGCCCGGCTTGTTCGGCGGCTTTAGAGGCCGCGTAGTCACGGTAAATCTCATGGAAATCCGTATTGCGCAGATTGGGCGCACGCTTTTCCGGCATTTCCTTCGGCACGGTGACGAATTGAAGCATACGTTGCGTAGCCATGGCTGCGTCTCTCTTCGGATTTTCCTGGACCGCCGTTTTAGCGCAGGGCCGCGTCAAATAAAAGACAGCTATGCTTACCTATTTACCAGTATTTCTGACAGCTGGTCAGAACTATCGGTCGAAATTATGCATTATAGGTAACTAACGCTTACCTATAAGCCTAGAACCCCAATGAAAGCAGCCCTAAAGAGACCGAGCCCACGATGATTCGCCACCAGCCAAACAGCGCAAACCCATGGCTGGACAGGTAGCCAAGCACCCATCGCACCACCAGAACTGCGGTGATGAACGCGGCACCAAACCCAATGGCAATATCGGTCATGGCACTGGTATCCAAAACGTCCCAGCTTTTATAAAGGTCATAGGCAAATGCCCCGGCCATTGTCGGCATCGACAGAAAGAACGAAAACTCCGCCGCCGCCCGCGTGCTGGCCCCCAGCATCCGCGCACCAACGATGGTGGCACCCGACCGCGAAACACCCGGTATCATCGCCAGACATTGAATGAACCCAATGGCCAGCGCCTTGCCAACAGGCATCTTGATCGCGTCATCAACCACCGGTTCGGGGGCAACACGGTCCACAAACAGCAATACCACGCCGCCAATAATCAACATCACCGATATCAGCATCGGAGATTCGAACAGCACCGACTTGATGAAATCCCGCGCCAGCACGCCAATCATCACAGCAGGCAAGAACGCCAGCAGAACCGCCAGAATAAACCGCCGCGACGCCGGATCATGGGGTGCGGATGAAAACACCGCCCACAGCCTTGCTGCGTAAACCGTCAACACAGCCAGCACAGCACCAAGCTGAATGACCACCTCAAAGGTCTTGCCAGCGCTTTTAAAGCCCAGAAAATGACCCACAAGCAGCAAATGCCCGGTGGACGATACCGGAATGAACTCCGTCAGCCCCTCGATCAGCCCCAGAAAGGCTGCCACGATTGTCTGGTCGGTCATTTACACGTCGCCTTCAGGTCTTGCGGAGGTTCTTGGCGGAATCCTTGATCGCCGCATATTGCCCCGATGGGCGGTAGCGCCACAGATATTCCGGCAACACAGCGTCCATTGATGTCGGGCTGATGCCCAGATCTGCGAGGCCTCGCGCGCCCGGCGCGACCACATTGTCGCGGCGCAAACTGCGCACCTGATCGGCGGTGATCATGCCATTTTTCACCAGCCCCAGCGTTAGCGCCTGCAAGGTATCAAAGCCAAAGGCCATGATTCGTGCGCCAATGAACGGAATGTTCAAAATCAGCTTTCGGCGCTGGATAACCGCCAACATCCGCGTCATCAGATCGCGGAAACTGGCCTTGTCCGGCCCGCCCAGTTCGTAAACGCCCGATGCCTGCCCAAGCACCCCGGCCACTGCCGCCTGCGCCACATCATCCACAAACACTGGCTGAAATCTGGTCGCAGCCCCGACCACTGGCAAAATCGGCCCCAGCCGCGCCATTCCGGCAAAGCGGTTGAAAAACTGATCTTCGGTGCCAAAAATGACAGATGGCCGCAAGATCATGGCCTTGGGATAGGCCTCCAAAACAGCCGCCTCGCCAGCCGCTTTGCTTTGGGCATAAAGGCTGTCACTGCCCGCATCCGCCCCTATGGCCGAAATATGGACAAACGATCCCACCCCCAGTTCCTTGGCCAGCCGGGCCACGCGCCCGGCACCGATGGCCTGGATCGCCTCAAAACTGTTGCGCCCGCCTTTGTCGAACGTGCCGACACAGTTCACCACCGCGTCTGCCCCCAGCATCACCTCCCGCACCGAGGCCTCGTCGCGGATGTTGCAGAACACAGGTTCCACCTGACCAACCGCCCCGTAGGGTCTGACAAACAGCGCCTCGTTTGGCCGACGGGTGGCAACCCGAACGCGCCAGCCCTGTTTCGCCATTCGCCGCGCAATGTAGCGCCCGACAAAACCCGAGCCGCCATAGATCGTGACAAGTTTGCTCATCTGTCCGCCCTTTCAGGATCGGTCCTGTATTGCCTGCCTGCTTAGCTTTCACAGCGGTGCCGAACAAGCCGCAATACGTCTTGGGCCGCTGGACCATGTCGATTTTCGTGCCGTCCCCCGCCATCCCCGGTTGACACCACTGCCCCGGCCATTTACGAAACGGCCACGACACCGGGCCCTGGTGGCGGAATTGGTAGACGCGCTGGTTTCAGGTACCAGTGTTCACAAGACGTGGAGGTTCGAGTCCTCTCCTGGGCACCAAAATTGAGTTGAAAGTCCCGCAATATCAAAGTGTTGCGGGAATTTCATTTTCTTGATCCCCCTTTTTGTCCCCTGTTTTTGTTTTGATAGCCCCAGCAGAATGCTTCCGTGCGGCGTTCTGACCTTTGTCCCGGCTGCAACCCATGCAACTTCAAGGCCCGCCATCCTAAGTTTGGAAAGTGCTCGTTCAGGGCATTGTAAAGCGCAGTCGAAAAGCGCGTTGTCTCTCGAACGGACAGCCGCCAATGATTGCTCCATGCCTCAATAGATCGCACCGGTGAACTACTCCCCAACTCTTGGACAGATTTCCGGCTGAGTTAAGCTACGGCCTGCACCTGCTGATCGGATTCAATGCTGCTGTAGCATACTACGGCTGCCTTCGCCTTCACGCGCAAGTGTTAGAACTGACCCAGCTTCAACTTGACATAGACAAATCCCGGGACTCGCTTGCTAAACTGCACCAACGTCCTGTGGCGAAAAGAACGCGCGCGCCTGGCGCGCGAACAGCGCCGCGTATCGGCCATTTAGTGCCACAAGTGCATCATGCGTGCCTGATTCCAGAATGCGCCCCTTATCAAGCATGTAGATTCGATCGGCCATCCGGATCGTCGACAGACGATGCGAGATGATCAATGCTCCGCGCCCTTCCAGTCTTGCCCGGAAGTTCTCGAAAAGCTCGGCCTCCGCACGGGGATCCACGGCGCTTGTCGGTTCATCCATGATGATAAACTGCGATTTTGGAAAGAAAGCCCGCGAGAGAGCCACCCTCTGCCATTGGCCAAGGCTGAGTTCGCGACCGTCGTCGAAAAGCCGGGTAAGGGGGGTTTGCATCCCTTGCGGAAGGTCCCGAACGAATGAACTTGCGCCGCCAAGCTCGGCCGCGAAAGCAATGCGTGGATCATCGGGACGGAGCGTAACGTCCCCGAAGCGGATGTTTTCTGCGACGGTTTCGGCGTATCTGGCATAGTCTTGAAAGATCACGCTAAACATTTGCCGATAAGCTGAAGGATCAAAATCCCGGACATCGATGCCATCAAGTGTGACGCGGCCCTCGTCTGGATCGTAGAGACGACAGAGGAGTTTGATCAGAGACGTCTTGCCGGATCCGTTCTCGCCGACTATCGCCGTCACCTTTCCCGCAGGGAGCTCGAAATCCACCTCTGACAAGGCAGGCATCTGGTTGCTCGGATAGCGAAAGCCGACCCGCTCGAAGCGGATGCCGTCGGTCAAAACAGAGGGTAGCGCCGTGACTGTGGCAGGTGCCGTCAAGCTGGGTTCGACGGCGAGGAAATCGAAGAGTTGCGACAGGAAAAGCTGATGATCATACAATGCGGAAAGCGACGTCACGAATTCGCGCCCACTGGCCTCTGCCCGGCGGAACAACAAAAGGAAAAGGACAAGGTCACCGAGCCCGAGACCCCCCTCGATCACGCGCAGGACCAACCAGGCGGTCGCGCCAAAGAAAACGAATGCCGCTCCGCTTGCTGCAATCACTTCGGCAAGCATTTTCCGCTTCTCGATGCCGAGCTCTTCAGTCCGGATCAGCCTGCGCAGCTTACTGTAGCGGTCGCGCAGTTCACTGCCCAGACGACTGATCCGAAGTTCCTTGGCGTGGTGTTCCGAGGTTAGAAGCCAGTCAAGATAGGACGCCCGACGCTCCATCTGCGCACGCCGATTCCGCCACTCAAAAAGAATGCGGGTGAAATACAGCCGAACGGCCAGAGCAGCGCCCATGCTGGCAACCAATATCGGCACCAACCGCCAGTCGAGCGTCGCCATCAGGGCGAGGGTTGCGACCAGATAAACGATGCTGCGAAAGAATTGTGCCAAGGTCGAGATTACTTGCGCAGGCCGCTGGCTGCCGGCTGCGCGCGCGCGCTGCAGCGAATCGTGGTAAAGCGGGCTTTCGTAGAAGCCAAGATCAACCGCTATGGCACGGTCATGGATCAGGCGATCTACATAGTCGGCAACCTCTGTCCCTTGCCTGTGGCGCACATACTCCGACAAACTCTGAGCTGCCGCTGCCAGCACCATCATCAGTCCGGTTAGCGCAAGGTAGAGAAAGAGCGTGCCTGTTTCCGCGAGTGTTCCAGCATCCAGATGTGCCGAGGCGTGATCAACGAGACGCTTGACCAGGTAGAGCACGGCGATCCCGCAAGCAGCTTCGACCACAGACAGCACCGCGACCGATATACTTAGATTGGGGCTGCTGAAGCGCAGTAGGCGGAACAACTTTTGCCAGATCTCTGCGAGGTCACGTAATCGTGCGGGCAGGGTCATCGCCATGCGTGCGCCACTAAGGACTTTATACCGCGCGACAGACGTAAAAGCCCCGCCGCCGCGTAGCGTGGAATGCGACCATGCGGGAAGTATTGCAGATCCTCATACGTTGGTCGAAATTTGCGCAATCGCAGCCAAGCGTGTCGCCAAGCAGACACCGGCATGGGCTGCCAGGCAAACCCGATGACATTGAGCCGTTGCCCTTTGCGCATTTCCTGTTCCAGAGCAAGATCACCCGGCAAGCCGTCGATGCAGGCGCGCAGCAGATCCAGCCCGGGCGACGCCGGATCGCTGTCAGTGGGATAGTGCCCCGCCGCGGTGAGTTGATGCAGTTCAAGTGCCGCTGCAAAGGTGCTGTCGATCTTGAGTTTGCGTGCACATTCCGAAGCGGCTGCCAGATCCAAGCGGGGGTGGTTGCAGATCGCGTCCAGATCCGCCACCCAGTTCAACTTACTCCACAGATGGCGCGAGTGATGATAGAATGTGAAAACGACATGTTCGATATCTGGTAAAACTTTGATTATATGTCTTTTTGTAGGCATCTCTATCGACTTCGCAAGAAGCTCGGCTGTGTCAAACAGGGAAGTTTGCAGGTCAATCTCCGGGTGCAATTCCACCACCAGACCCTGGGGGGTAAGAACATGCGGAACCGGGGTTACAAAGAGATATTCCGCCAGTGCAGAGGCTTTCTGCAGGTCAGGGAATTCCGAGCCCCGTTCGGTGAGGTGGATCACCCGGCACCCCCGGTCCTGCAGGAAGCGCAGCAGGGCGCCGCGTGACGGACGTGGCACCAGGATGTCGACATCCCGAAAGAATCGCTGAGTCGGGTCCGGATAGAACCGGGCGGCGAGAGCTGGCCCCTTGAGGTAGGCGTAGGTCACGCCCGATGGTATGATGCAGTTCTCGTGAAACCAGTCAAAGGCAGCGTGACGTTGGAGTATTGTAGCCGTCGCGCGGACCGACAGGAGGCGCAGCATCGCAAGGGCCTCATCCGGCGGCGGCGAATTCATCTGACGGGCAAGGTTGTTGTAAACCATTGGCAAGGCATGCTTTCGCAGAGCTGTGTCCATAAATGGCGCCCAGTCGGCAACCTTAGGCGTCAGCGATGACGCCGCCGCCTGCTGTGCACCGGTCAATGCTGGCCGGGACGTCAGCAGCAACAGTTGCACACCGGCTTGAGACAACGACACTTGCTTTTCTGCTTGTACTGCAAGCACTGTACGAATCCTCAGCCGGACACCTCCGGCACGCGACAGCTAACGAGGTGGTCTGTGCTTGTCCTCTGACAGATAGCAATTTGGACACAATGCAACAAGCTGAAAAATATGAATGATTCCATATAGATGTTCCTTCTGCGCAAGCTAGGCAAGTGCACCAGCAGAGATATCTATACAAACCTCACCTTTAATTCGGGGTCTACGGTCTTTGGCGACTCAACTACAGATTCCGCTCTTTCTGCAAAGCATTCGACACAGCCCCCGTCACTTCGCCGCAAATTCAGGCTGATTTTTTCAAACCTACACGTTTTTTGCCTGGGTTGAATGATCATTGCCGCCAATTCCTGATATACTTTGCTTGCGGCGCAACTTTGTCCTTCCCATCCAACGCCGTTTCCGTTATCGACAAAATATTACTTAAACGATGTTTTTTGACGTGCGGCACACAAGGAGCATATGAAATGGCAGCATCTATGAAGTCCTCTTATGAAGCACCTGTTCTCCAGGTTCATGGCAGCCTTGAAGAACTGACAATGGGTATGTCGACAGGCGCAACGACTGACGCCGCGTTCCCGCAGGGAACGCCTGTATCTAGTTTCACTTTTTCCTGAGCGAACTTACGCGCGGTAAACAGCACAGATGCCGAAGCAATCTTTGCCCTGATTTTTGGACAATAGCTGGCAAAAAATGTTGACTAGTGAAACAATACTAGAAGTTGCAACGGGCTGTGTCGCCTGCGAACTTGCAGACGGTTTGGCAATACTCGACACGGCGTCAAACCGCTATTTCAGTTTGAACGCCGTTGGGCGGTTTGTTTGGCGACAGCTTGCTTCACCCGTAACCGCGAATGACATCATTATTCGCGTCGCTGATGAATATGGCATTGATCCGTCTGTCTGCGCCGATGATGTGCGCAAGTTGCTTGATGATCTGGTTGCAGAGAAGTTGATCTGCAACTGAGGTTGGGAGGACGCGAAAAAGGGGGCGCGCGCATGCTGCAACTAGATGCACGTCGCCGCGCTGCTCCCGTTCAGAAATCGGTCTGGTTTTTTCGCGCACTGGTCACCTTGATCGCGGTGCGTATCCAACTGAGCCTGCGTCGCGCCGACGTGATCCGGGCAGGCATCGTGGCACACGCTGCTGTGACTCCGCCCGATACTTGGGAAATGCGTTTGACCAACTGGTCGGTGACCCAAGCGGCGAGATTGGTGCCAAGGGCCACCTGCCTGACCCAGGCCTTCGCCGGTCAGCAAATGCTCGCACGCCGTGGCAAACAGTCGATGGTCCGCATCTCGATCCCCGCCGGACACTACGAGACATTTGCGCCCCATGCCTGGCTGATGGTAGAAAACCACATCGTCCTTGGCGGTGAGCCCGATGAATACGTCCGGCACCACACCCTGTTGCACTACCGGTCAAACTCCATGACCCCGCTTGCCGCAAACGCACTCGGCGATCATGACCCAGCCGAAGAGATCCGGGCATGAGCGGTATTGCCGGTTTCGTTGCCATTCGACCTGGTGATCCGGTACCTCCATCGTTTGTGCATTCGATCCTCACAGCGCTTGCCCATCGCGGCCCGGACGGCACAGGACAGGCCACCAGCGCCACCGCGACATTTGGCCATGCCTGGTTGAACACTGACAGCGCACCGGGCCCCGGCCCTTATCGGCTGCGGCCGGACGGACCCATCCTGACCTGCGACATCCGCCTGGAGAGTGCCTCGGCGCTGGCCATCCTGCTGGCTGTCGATCCCGGCACATCCGCGCCCGAACTGATCCTGCGCGCCTACGATCAATGGGGCACTGATTGCGTGACCCGGATCGAAGGCGCTTTTGCCTTTGCACTCTGGGATCCGGCCAATGCGCTGCTGTTTTGCGCCCGCGACCGTATGGGGATAAAGCCCTTTGCTTGGCGGAGGCTGCCGCAAGGCTTTGCCTTTTCCAGTGAGCCCGCCGCCCTGCTGGGGTGGGGTGGTGCGTCGGATCTGGATGAACGTTGGATCGCTGATTTCCTGGCCGGACAGATACACGATAGCGAAAGCACAGCCTGGGCCAGTATCCGGCGGCTTGAACCCGCCCATATCCTTGTCGTTGCCACAGGCACAGAACCGCAGATCACGCGCTATTGGACATTGACCCCCGCCGCCGACCGCCCTGCCGATGTGCCGACGGAACTGCGCAAGGCACTGACGGAGGCAACCAGATCGGCCATGCAGGGCGGTCGGGCCGGGGCCATGCTCAGCGGAGGGCTGGATTCCTCGACCGTGTCGCTTTTGGCACGCGACATCCGTAAATCGGAGGGGCCGGGCGTCGAGCGACTCCCTGTGTTTCTGCTGACTTTTCCGGACAGTCCGGCACTGGACGAACGCGCCTATATGGACGCGGTCCTCGCCACTGGCGGTTTTGCGGCGCATTGGATAAAACAGCGAGCACAGAGGAGCGGCCTGACGGCAGCAATGCAACTGCTGTACGAACAGGGCCAACCCTTTGCTGCACCCGCCATGCCCGCGACCTACGGGATATATGGGGCGGCGGCAAAGACCGGTGTTCGTATTCTGCTGGATGGCCATGGCGGTGACGAGGTCATCAGCTATGGCACCAACCGGGTCAAAGAATTGATTGCGGCAGGTGACTGGTCAGGTGTCTGGCGCGAGACGCCGGGGCTCGCCTCGCTGGAAGGCCTGTCGCGCAGCAGGACTTTCCTCAGGCTGATGAGCGATGGTGCGAAATCGCGCGTGGTGCGCGGGGTTGCACGGCGGATGGGCGGTGCAAACCCTACGCAAAGCACGAAAGCTTGGCGCGAGATGGTGCATCCCGATCTGGTCGCCCGCAGCGATCTGGTCGGGCGCACGAAAGCAGCCCACGAACCCGCGCCAACCGCGGGCATGACCGCGGCAGAGATCGAGGCCCAGAACCATGCCAAAATGATCGTCGGTCCCCTGAGCGCACAGGCGTTTGAAATCCTGAACTGCATGGCCGCACATCAGGGGATCGAGGCAAGGTATCCCTTTTACGATCGCCGTGTCGTCGAATTGTGCATCGCACAGCCTGCTTCGTCAAAACTGCGCGATGGCTGGACACGCGCGCTTTTACGCGATGCGATGCGCGACGTTCTGCCCGATCCAGTCTTGCGCAGACGTGACAAGGTCCGCTTCAACGTGGAGTTGGTGCGCGGGCTACTGGAAGATCAGACGGGTCGGCTCGACCAACTTGAAAAGGGTGGGCGGCTGGATGGATACATCAACATGGACGTGTTGCGCCGCCATTTGACCACACTGCGACGCGATGGTCTGTCTGTGGATCCGCTGGTCTTTGTGCAGATCTGGCGTGCCGCATGGCTGGATATATGGCTGCAACAGGCTGCCACACAGCCGCTGAGGCAAGGGCGACAAGCATGATCGATGGCGAATATCCGGCACTTCAATCCGCGTTCGCGGGCTCATGTCGGCCCGCGGCTCGTTTCTATCACAGCTATGGCTTGCGGATTCAATCCGACATCGATCTACCGGAACTTGACCATGATGCGGATGGCGGCAGTGTCGCGCCAGATCTTGTCATTCGGCGCCAAGCACTGAACTTGTCTGCTGAAATCTGCAGCCAGTCTATGGTCGAAATATTTGGCCCCGAGGAAACGGATCTCTGGTGGCGAACCATCGGTGGGTTCCGCCTGCCCCATGCCAGTAATGAAATCCTGGTCGACCCAAATCCCGGTGTCCGTGACGACCTTCTGGCATATCCGTTGTTGGGCACGGTCCTGGCGCTCGCGTTGCATCGGAGGGGACAGTTCACCTTTCATGCCAGCGCGGTTTCGGTGGCAAGACGCGGCGTGGTCATCCTCGGCAACAAGGGCGCGGGAAAATCGACCACTGCAGCGAGTCTGCTGGCAGCGGGACATCCACTTGTGGCCGACGATATCGTGGCGCTTGATGACAACCCCGCAGCACCCAGGCTGGTCCAGGGCTTCGGACAGGTCAAGCTGGATGAGGTCGCATTGGCGATCGTTTGCAGCCCGGACAGCCGGGCCCCGGTCACCTTGCGCCCGCCCATGAATGTTCCCGCGCTTGCCGCCAAACGCCGGGTGCTTTTTCCGGGCGGGCTGGCACCTGCGCCCGTCCTCGCCGGGTTGATCTGTGTTCTCGCGCGCGGCCCGCTGCCGCGACTGGTGCCGCTGCCCGCACATGAGGCCTTGCAGGCGGTGCTGATGCACGCCTATGTCGGCCGCTTTGGCACTCTCGCCCTTCGAAACACGGCCCTCGCTACCCATTTCCGCCGCGCCGTGGACCTTGCGGCCATCGGTCTGGTGCACAAGCTTGTCGTGCCCGATAGCGTTGAGCGCCTGCCCGAGGCAGTCAATATGATCGAACATTATATAGCTGGTCTCCCATCGCCGGAGGTTTAGTCTTGGGCCAGCAACGTCGCCTTGTGAAAAGTCTGTCGTGACCCGTCCTTGGCGTCACGGCTATCAATTGTTGCGAATGGATAAACACATAGTCCATTTTTGATTTGGCGGTGTTTGGAAAGGGATGCTTTGCGTTCATATATCAAGGGGTGTCGCATGATTCGCTTTCGCACAGGCAGCCCGCATGCAGTGCCGGTGCAGTAGCCTTGGTGGAAGAACTCTTTTCCGACCGCGATGAGACCTAATTTCGCGTCCTGCGGTCCTTCCTTGCTGCCATTGTTAATGTCAGAACTCGGCCGACTGGCGTCGTGCGGCGTTGAAATAGCGCTTGCCAAGTCCTTTCCTTGGTACCCGAACTACGGTGCCTTGCGCAAAGCTGGCTCCATGCCGCTGCCGGAACGTTTGCGTCCGATCCGGATCTGGTTTGGTTCGACGCCCAAGACGGTGCGGGCCGAGCTGGCCAACCGTGAAGACCAGTAGTACCTGTGTTATCTCGACAGCGATACTGTTTGACCCGCCGCTTTCTCTCTCTTAATCGGACGGCGCCGGTCCGCGTCTACATGAGGTTTTGAATTGCACATCCTGATGACGGTGAATGCCACTTGGAACATCTGGAATTTCCGCCGTCCGCTGGTGATAGCGTTGGCTGGCGATGGTCACCGGATTACTGTGCTGGCTCCCCTTGATGACGCAGTGCCTGAGCTTGAACGTCTCGGTTGCCGTGTGCGTCCGCTCGAGATGAGCGTTAAGGGGCTCAATCCGCTCGAGGATCTGAAACTGCAGCGGCGGTTTGGCCGGATCTTCCGCGAGGAGCAGCCCGATGTGGCGCTGAGTTACACTATCAAGAACAATATCTTCGGTGCCCGCGCTGCGAGATCTGTCGGGATTCCCTTTGTGCCGAACGTCACTGGTCTTGGAACGGCGTTTCTCTCCGGCAGGCTTTTGCAGACGGTGACCGAACAGCTTTACCGACGGTCCTTCGCCGTTTTGCCAGTGGTGTTTTTCCAGAATGAGGATGATCGCGATCTTTTTCTGGATCGGCGTCTGGTGCAGGCAAAGCAGGCGCGTCTTTTGCCCGGCTCTGGCATCGATCTGGAACGATTTGCACCCGCCCCTATGCCAGCCGCCGAGGAGCCGCCCGTGTTCCTGATGATCGCGCGGCTGCTTCGCGACAAGGGCGTGGTGGAATTCGTCGAGGCCGCGCGCAAAGTGAAGGTACGCCATCCGCTGGCGCGCTTCCAGCTGCTCGGTGCGGTCGGCTCGGAAAACCGCAGCGCGATTGATCGACCGATGGTGGAGGGCTGGGTGGCTGAGGGCGTGGTCGAGTATCTCGGCACGACAGCCGACGTACGCCCGGCGATTGCGGCGGCGTCCTGCGTGGTTCTGCCTTCCTACCGAGAGGGCGCTCCGCGGACTTTGATCGAAGCCGCCGCCATGGCGCGCCCTTTGATCGCCACGGACGTTCCGGGCTGTCGGGCGGTGGTCGATCGCGATATCTCGGGCTTTCTCTGCGAAATACGAAGCTATGTAAGCCTCGCCGGTGAAATGGAGCGATTTCTAGCCCTTTCGCCTGATGCTCGGGGCGCCATGGGGGTCGCCGGTCGCGCTAAGATGGAGCGTGAATACGATCAAGCGCTGGTCGTGGATGCCTATCGTGCGGCGTTGGACGAAATTGCGGGACACCGCAGGGGTTCGCGCTGATGGACACTGCCTTCTTTATCGCCTCAAAACTGATCGGCGCAATGCTACGGCCGGATACATGGATCATCCTCGCGTTGGCCATGATCGTTCTGGCCCTAGTGATAAACCTCAGGCGCGTTGCACTTTGGACTGGCAGCGTAACTCTGGCCCTTCTGGTCGCGCTGAGCGTCCTTCCCCTTGGTGATCTGCTCTTGCAGCCCGTAGAGCGGACCTATCGTGCGCACCCGCCGCTAGATCAAGTCGACGGGATCATCGTTCTGGGAGGTGGCGAGGACGCGGGCGCCAGCGCTTACTGGGATCAGGTGCAGCTGAACGAAGGCGGCGAGCGCTACATAGGCGCCATGACGCTGGCGCGGCGCTTTCCGCAGGCGAGGGTCCTGTTCACCGGTGGCAGCGGCGCGCTGCGTGATCTAACAGGTGCCGAAACGTCAGAGGCCGCAATCGCTGAGCGTTTCTTCCTCGACCAAGGTATTGCGCCGACGCGCCTCTTGCTCGAAGGCCAATCCCGCAACACCGCCGAAAACGCCCGTCTCAGTTTTGTCCTCGCCGCCCCGGCCCCCGGCAAAACTTGGGTATTGGTGACCAGTGCCTTCCACATGCCACGTGCCATGCGCAGTTTCGAGGAAGCCGGGTGGGCGGGGCTTGTCGCCTGGCCGGTCGACTACCGCACCTCGGCCTTCACAGACGGGGTCGGCTGGAACCTGACACGGAACCTCCAAGTGCTGACCACCGCAATCCGCGAGCAAGTCGGGCAACTTGCCTATCGACTGTTCGAGCGCTGAGGCAACTGATGTATGGACGGGCACATGTCGCCCCCCGAAACCATCTGCAGGTTTAGCGGGACCGTCGACTGTTGAATAGTAACGGCCTATCTTCGGAAGGTACGCATGCCTCCTTCTTCTGAGCGCCTTAGCGGCCCCGACGATGCCGAGAACTCGGGGCGGCGATTTCGGGCGCCAGTGATAGCTGCCCGCCACATCGCCACCAGCCCGAGGCACTCGGTTCGGCGAGAATGACCGGATTAGTGTCAAAAAAGGCTTCTCGCGGTTGCAGCATTCTGGTAACGCTCAATTCCGAGCATTATTGATGATTCAAGATCAGTTCATCCTGCTGGCATCCCGAGGCGCCCGAGAGGCAGCCCTCGTGCGGTAGCCTGAAAACTCATAATGGTAGGCCAGAGAACTAAGATTCAGGAAGATGTGCGGTTCCGCGTGCTGCGGCTCTTGGCTGGCAATCCGGAGCTCTCGCAGCGCGAGCTGGCGGAGGCCACGGGAATCAGCAACGGCAGTGCCCATTACCTGCTGAGTGCGCTTCTGGACAAAGGCCTGATCAAGCTCGGGAATTTCACCGCCGCGCAAGACAGGCGCCGCTACGCCTATATCCTGACGCCCAAAGGTATCGCAGAGAAAGCTGCCATCACAAAGCGCTTCCTCGAGCGGAAAAGTCAGGAATACGACTCCCTAAAGGCGGAGATTGAGGCGCTCAGGGACGAACTGGGCGACGATTTAGAGCCGCACGGGTCCGGTGCCCACAGATGAGCGCCTTACGCAAGAACAGGTTCGACTGATTTGAAAATCGCAATCATTGGAACGGGCTACGTCGGACATGTCTCCGGCGTGTGCTTCCCCGATTTCGGACATAGTGTCGTCTTTGCTGACAAGTGCGAAGCGAATATCAAACAGCTAAAGGCTGGCGGGGTCATCTATGATCAACAGGCGGCTTTTGAGGATGGCTTTGTGGCTTACGAAGAGGTGGGACGATGACCAGTGGTGAGCTCAAGGTGCGGCGTGTGCTAATCACCGGAACCGCAGGGTTCATCGGGTTCCATTTGGCGAAGCTTCTCTTGGCCGAAGATTTTCGGGTACAGGGCTACGACGGGATGACGGACTATTATGACGTCACGCTCAAGCAGCGCCGTCATGCCATGCTCCTACAGAATCCGAACTTTTCGGCGATGGAAGGAATGCTGGAAGATCAGGCGCGATTTGATGCACTAGCTGATGACTTTCAGCCCGATGTGATCGTCCACTTGGCGGCACAGGCTGGCGTTCGCTACAGCCTGGAGAACCCGCGCGCCTATCTCGATGCCAATGTTATCGGTACGTACAATGTGATGGAGGCAGCACGGCGGCTTGAAGTCGAGCACCTGCTGATGGCATCGACTTCTTCGGTCTATGGCGCAAACACCGAAATGCCGTTCATCGAGACCGAAAAGGCTGACACACAGCTGACGATCTATGCCGCGACAAAGAAGGCGAATGAGAGCATGGGGCACGCGTATGCCCACCTCTACGATCTCCCGACCACAATGTTCCGGTTCTTCACCGTCTATGGTCCGTGGGGGCGACCGGATCTGGCGCTTTACAAGTTCGTCGACGCAATCCTCGAAGGGCGCCCGATCGACATCTACAATCACGGCGACATGTACCGCGATTTCACCTATGTCGATGATCTGGTCCACGCGATCCGCCTGCTGATCGATACTCCGCCGGTTCGCCCCGCAGATGGTGTGGTGCCCGAGGGCGACAGTCTTTCGCCTGTTGCACCTTACCGCGTGGTGAACATCGGTAATTCTGACAAGGTGCGCTTGCTTGATTTTATCGACGCAATTGAGGACTGCCTCGAGCAAAAGGCCGAGCGGAATTACATGGGTATGCAGACCGGCGATGTACCAGCAACCTGGGCCAATGCGGATCTGTTGAAAACACTGACCGGCTATCGTCCCCAGACCGACTTCCGGGACGGCATCGCGCGGTTTGTTGAATGGTACAGGGAGTATGCGGGGAAATGAACGGACCGGTGCGACCCATCGATCCAATTGGACGGAGGCTCGGATCACTTGAGCTGGGTCGTGCACTTGCCGCTCTCGCAGTTGTGGCGCATCATGCCGGACAAGCCAGCGATGGCTTCACTTCGGACCATCACGGATACCTGTTCAATTTCGGAATCTATGGGGTTGATTTCTTTTTTGTGCTTAGCGGTTTCATAATTTACCACGTCCATCAAACCGATCCGAAAACCATGGCCGCAGCTAGAAGATTTCTGAAAAGGCGGCTGCGGCGCATTTATGTCCCGTATCTTCCGATCGTAATCCTGTTGATTGTAGCCTATCAATCTTTTCCCGGACTATCACAGGGCAATCGAGAGTGGGGTTGGTTCACGTCACTCACGCTCATTCCGACAGGGTCACCACCAGCCCTTTCGGTCGCGTGGACGCTCGTCTTTGAGATGACGTTTTACCTGACTTTCCTGATCCTGTTTTACATGACCGTCCACTTCTGGTGGTATGTGATCGGCTGGGCCTTTCTGACCATTGTGATCTGGGCGACTGTGAAATCAGACACGCTTTACACCCCATTCTCGGCAATGTTTGACCCGTTGATTTTGGAGTTTATCAGCGGCATGGTGATGGCCTACGTTCTTGGCCGCGTTTCCCCCCCCCGCTGGGTGTTGGTATTGGCCATAAGTCTTGTCGCGGTTGTCTTGTTTTTTCTTGCTGGTGAAGCTCATCGCGTCTTCATGGGGTTTGCAATGGCCCCACTTGTGCTAGGGATTGCTTTGGCAGAGCGGCGCTTTGGTTTTCGAATGCCAGCGTGGGCGCTTCTTTTCGGCAGCGCATCCTATGCGATCTATCTGATGCACAATCCCGTTCAATCTGTCGTTGCGCGGATCCTCTCTGGACCGGACATGTGGATATTGACTTTCCTTGCCTGCTGTCTGGCAGGGACAGTTGCCGGTCTACTTTATCATACTCTCTTTGAACGTCCCGTTCTGCGACTTCTGGGCCGCCATAGCCTTCAGACCAATCAACCAGCCACCTGAAAGCATGAAAAACGAGATGACTGTTTCGCACGCCCCCCTCGCCATTATCGGCCTCGGCTACGTCGGCCTTCCGCTTGCCGTCGAGTTCGCCAAGCACCGTCCCGTCATCGGTTTTGACACAAAGGCCGGCCGGATCGCGGAACTGCGCGCGGGCCGCGACCACACCCGAGAGGTTTCGCCCGAAGAGCTGGCCGAGGCGCGGCAGTTGAGCCTGAGTTCGGACCCCATCGACCTTTCCGCCGCAACGATCTTCATCGTCACCGTGCCCACCCCGATTGACGCCCACAAGCGCCCGGTTCTGACGCCCCTGCTGAAAGCCTCAGAGACTGTTGGCCGGGCGCTGAAACCCGGCGACATCGTGATCTACGAATCCACCGTTTATCCTGGCGCGACCGAGGAAGATTGCGTTCCCGTTCTTGAACGCGTTTCGGGCTTGCGCTTCAACATCGACTTTTTCTGCGGTTATTCGCCTGAACGCATCAATCCGGGCGATAAGGCGCACCGGCTCACGACGATCTGCAAGGTAACGTCGGGGTCCACGCCCGCCGTGGCCGACACGATCGACGCGCTGTACGCCAGCATCATCACCGCGGGCACCTACAAGGCCGAAAGCATCCGTGTGGCCGAAGCGGCAAAAGTGATCGAGAATACCCAGCGCGACCTGAACATCGCACTGGTCAACGAATTGGCCATCATCTTCCACCGGATGGGGCTCGATACCGATGCAGTGCTGCGCGCTGCGGGCACGAAGTGGAACTTCCTGCCGTTCCGCCCCGGGCTGGTGGGCGGGCACTGCATCGGAGTGGATCCCTACTACCTGACCTACAAGGCCGAGGCGCTGGGGTATCATCCGCAGGTGATCTTGGCGGGGCGGCGCATCAATGATGGCATGGGCTCCTGGGTGGTCGGGCAGATGGTCAAGGCCATGCTGAAGCGCCGCATTCAGGTGGACGGCGCGCGGGTGCTGGTTCTGGGCCTGACGTTCAAGGAAAACTGCACTGACCTGCGCAATACCCGGGTGGTTGATATTGTTGCCGAACTGCAGGACTACGGCGTGCAGGTTGATGTGCACGACCCCTGGGCCGACGCAGGCGAGGCGAAGGCGGAATACGGGCTGGACCTTGTGGGCGATCCTCAGGTGGGAACCTACGACGGCATTGTCCTCGCCGTGGCGCATGACAGCTACCGTTCAATGGCGGCTGCGGGTGTGCGGGCCTACGGGCGGGACGGCCACGTGTTTTGCGATCTCAAAAGTGTGTTCGCGGTTGGCGAAAGCGATATGAGGCTGTGACCGTGCCACCAGACATCGCGCGCGCTGAGGGCCCCAATCTGGTGCTGCGGCTGATCGAGCCCTATGATGCTGTCTATGTCCATGCGCTGCGCACCGATCCCGCCTACAACCGCCACCTGTCTGCGGTCCAAGGCACAGTGCAAGATCAACGCCGCTGGATCGAGGCCTACAAGGCGCGCGAGGCGGAATTACAGGAAGCCTACTACGTCATCGAACGGAAAGACGGCACGCGCTGCGGGCTGGTACGCCTTTACGACATCGGACCGGACAGTTTCACGTGGGGCAGCTGGATTCTTGACGCCAACAAGCCGGGAAAAGCGGCATTGGAAAGTGCGGTGCTATCGTTCGGGATAGGGTTTAATGTCCTTGGCCGCGAAATGGCGAAAGTTGACGTGCGCATTGAAAATGGACATGCGATTTCTTTCTACCGGCGGTTTGGCATGCTGGAAACACGCCGAACGAAACATGACATCTATTTCTCCTACCCGAGTTCGCGTTTCGAGGCGGATCGGGATGAATATTTGCGATATTTAGAGTTGGTTAGAAAAGAAGTTTGGGCTCAGCCATGACGGGTAGCTCCAAAGTTCCCGGCGACTGCCTGGTGCCAGGTGATGCCAGAATCGAGCCCGGGGTCACTTTCGGGCCCCGCGTCATTCTTGCGGGCGATGATATCGTGATTCGGACTGACGCGCGTCTGGATGCGGCGTGCATTATCGGGGAAGGGGTGACGGTTGGTCAGGGCGCTTGGGTGCGGGCGGGTGCTGTAGTTCTGCGTTCTGTACCGCCCAACGCAATTGTAGAGGGCAACCCAGCACAGGTCGTCGGCTATCTGAACGGGTCGCAGAGCGGTGACCGGCCCGATCCCCGACACATCGACATTCATAATTTCAACACCATCACCAGGCCGGCAAAAGTGCCTCTTGGGGTCGCAGAGAGTGCGCTTTACCTGATGCGACGGATCACGGATGCCCGGGGGGCGTTGACCGTTGGCGAGGTCCCGACAGAGGTGCCGTTCTCGCCTGCCCGTTTCTTTGTGGTGTTCGATGTTCCCTCGATCGAATTGCGGGGCGAGCACGCGCACAAGCTTTGTGATCAGTTTCTGATCTGTCTTCATGGTTCGTGCCGAGTTCTGCTTGACGATGGCAGTCAACGTTGCGAAGTCACCCTAGACCGACCAGATATGGGGATTTACATGCCGGCCATGATTTGGGGAACGCAGTATCGCTATAGCTCCGATGCGGTACTTCTGGTCTTCGCATCGAGGACTTATGAAGCCGACGACTATCTGCGTACGTATGATGCGTTTCTTGGCGAACTTGAACGGCGCAATCCGCGATGATCCCCTTCCTTGATCTAGGTGCGGCGTACCGCGAACTGAAGGCCGATATTGACGCCGCGGTGTATCGTGTACTGGATTCTGGTTGGTACATTCTGGGGCCAGAAGTCGAGGCATTCGAGGCCGAATGGGCGGCCTATTGCGGGGCGGACCATGCCGTTGGCCTCGCGAATGGGCTGGATGCACTGATCCTGGCGCTGCGGGCACTGGACATCGGCCCGGGGGACGAGGTGATCGTGCCGTCGAACACCTATATCGCCACTTGGCTGGCGGTGACGGCCGTGGGCGCGCGGCCGGTGCCGGTTGAACCGGACCCCGCCACGTACAACCTCGATCCGGCCCTGATCGAGTCGGCGATCACGCCGGCGACGAAAGCCATTCTGCCGGTTCACCTTTACGGCCGGCCCGCTGATCTTGACCCGATCCTGGCGCTGGCCCGCGCGCGGGGCCTGTTCGTGGTCGAAGACGCAGCCCAGGCGCATGGCGCGCGCTACAAGGGCCGCCGGATCGGGGCGCATGGGGACGTGGTCTGCTGGAGCTTCTATCCTGGCAAGAATTTGGGCGCACTTGGTGATGGCGGGGCGGTCACGACCAACCGCACCGATCTGGCGGACCGCATCAGGGTGCTGCGCAACTATGGCAGCCGGGTGAAATACGTCAATGAGGTGCAGGGCGTGAACTCTCGCCTCGATCCGCTTCAGGCGGCGGTGTTGCGGGCAAAATTGCCGTATCTCGACGCATGGACCGACCGCCGGCGTGCGATTGCCGCCGCTTACGGCGCGGGTTTGCAGGGCACCGGGCTGATCCTGCCGCAGGTGCCCGATTGGGCAGACCCTGCCTGGCACCTTTACGTGGTCCGCACGCCGGACCGCGACGGATTGCAGCAGCGACTGACCGAGGCCGGCGTCGGCACATTGATCCATTATCCGATCCCGCCGCACATGCAGGTGGCTTATGTTGGCCTTGGGCTGGCGCCAGACGCGCTGCCACTGGCGCGCGATCTGGCGGCTGAAATGATCAGCCTGCCGATCGGGCCACATTTGCAATTGGCTGAGGCTGCGCGGGTGATCGAACTGGCCACGGCCGCGACGCGATGAGTACATCTTACCGCACCATCCTGCGATCATCGTCGATCATCGGGGGCGCTCAAGTCATCAACATCGCTGTCAGTCTGGTGAAGATGAAGGTAGTGGCGGTGTTGTTGGGGCCGGCGGGGGTCGGGCTGGTTGGCCTTTACATGAGCCTGATCCAAACTGCTGCCTCGATCTCGGCACTGGGCATCGGCACAGTCGGGACCCGCCAGATCGCGACCGCACATGCCGAAGGTGGCGACGAGGCCGTGGGCCGGACCCGGCGCGCGCTGTTCTGGGGCACGCTTGGGCTGGCGCTTTTCGGCGCGGCGGCGTTCTGGCTGGCCAGCGGCTGGATCGCGCGGGTCATTCTGGCAGATCAGGCCCGTACCAACGATGTGGCGTGGCTGTCGGTGGGTGTGGCGCTGACAATCGCTGGTGGGTCACAGGGGGCGCTGCTGACCGGCCTGCGACGGATTGGTGATCTGGCGCGAATTAATGTAGGCGCGGGCATCTTTGGTGCCATTCTTGGTGTTGCGGCGCTTTGGCTATGGGGGGATGGCGGGCTTGTCGCGATGATCCTCGTGGCACCGGTGGCGGCCTTTCTGCTCGGGCATCTCTACGTCTCCCGCCTTGGCCCGCCCATCGGCCCCCGGGCACGCCTGCCTGAGATGGCGCAGGAGTGGCAGGTGATGGTCACGCTGGGCATGGCCTTCATGCTGAGCGGCCTTGTCACGATGCTGGGCCATCTTGCCGTGCGCTCGCTTGTGCAGACCCGGCTTGGCCCCGATGCGCTGGGGCAGTTTCAAGCCGCTTGGGCGATCGGGGCGACGTATCTTGGTTTCGTGCTGGGAGCGATGGGCACCGATTACTACCCCCGCCTCAGTGCAGCGATCAGCGATCCGCCCATGGCCGTGCGGCTGGTGAATGAGCAGACCGAGGTTGCGTTGCTGCTGTGCGCGCCGGTGTTGCTGGCAATGCTGGGCTGTGCGCCGTTCGTGATCCGGTTGCTCTACACTGCCGAGTTCGCCCCGGCGGTCGAGATTTTACGGTGGCAGCTTCTGGGCGACATTCTGAAGGTGATGAGCTGGCCCCTGGGCTTTGTGCTGATGGCCACAGGGGCAGGCAAGACATTTGTCGTGACAGAAACCTTGGGGATCGGGGTTTTCGTGCTGGGCGTGGTGATCGGGCTGCCACTGATCGGCGTCACTGCGACCGGCGTCGCGTTCCTGGCGCTTTATGTGGCTTACCTTCCGCTCGTGTGGTGGCTGGGCGGACGGCGGATCGGCTTTCGCTGGACCCGAGCGGTCAAGGCACAGGCAGCACTGGTAATTGTGGCGGCGCTGGCCGTGGATGTGGCGGGCCGATGGTCGGACCCGATAGGCGTTGCGGCGGGTCTGGGCTTGGGTATCGCTTTCGGCGCTTGGGCGCTGCTGCGCCTCGCCTCGGCGAGCGAGGCGACCGGCCGACTGGCACCGCTCGCACGGATGGGAGAGAGGATACGGTTATGGATGCTGGCGCGCAGATGAAGACCTACGGCAACGAGGACCTGCCGGCGGGCACTCCCGACCGGCCGCTGGTGACGTTTGCGCTGTTCGCCTACAATCAGGAGAAATACATCCGCGAAGCAGTCGAGGGCGCGTTTTCGCAGACCTATGAGCCGCTGGAGATCATCTTGTCGGATGATTGTTCGTCGGACCGGACGTTTGAAATTATGAAGGATATGGCGGAGCGGTATGAAGGGCCGCATCGGGTGATTGTAAGGAGCAGTTTGGTTAACTCTGGTATATTGAACCATGTTCTTGATGTGGTCGCCGCTGCGAGAGGTACCTTAATAATACTGGCGGCAGGCGACGATATCTCATATCCTCAACGGGCACAAATGACTGCAAATGCGTGGCTTGAGAGTGGAGCATGGGGCCTTTTCGGAAACAGCGACATAATTGAGCAAGGAGGTGAAATAATAGAGTTCAACAATTGTCCACGCTCAAATACGGAAATAGCGAAGTGGATTTTTAGCCTTGGAAAGGAAATTTTCGTCCATGGTGCAACTTCTGCTTACGACTACAGATTGTTTGACTACTTAAAAAGATCGAAGGTACCAATTTTATCGGAAGATACTGTTTTCACGTCTGCTATCTATTTAATTGGTAAGGAATGTAAACATATTGACACACCGTTGATAAAATATCGCAGACATTCCGCTGCAGTCTCTAACGGAACAAGTCTTGAAAGAGGATTTAGCGGTGTGTTCGAAAATGAGTTGAAATTAGCGAAATATGCGAAGACGGTTCCTCCAATGTGCGATTATATTAAGTCTACATTTCTCACAACAGAAGAAAGTAAGGGTCGGTTGGAAATCATCTCAGATGACATAAGTGCGACGAAGGAGTATTATGAATTGAGAGCATTATGGATCGAGTGCACTTTTTCTCAAAGACTTCGCCTAGTTTTTTCGACCAAGCAACCTCGTTCACGGTCATTTTTGTTACCCAGACTGGCTGGATTAAAGATTTTTGTTATACTAAAAACGATCTTTCGCCGCCCGCGCTGGTTACAATAAGAACTCTGATATGTTGGTGAAACGCTTTGTCACAATGGTGTTAACTTCCGTGAAAGGCTTTGCCGGTCTTGTCCGACTGCATCTTGTTCCAAACACCACCTTAGGCTCAAGAATTTCGTGTGCGACTTCGGTGACGTTGCGGGCTACCGATGGTGGAACTATAATAATCGGAGATGATGTAAAGTTACTACCCTTAGTTGAGGTGACAGCCCAAGGCGGAAGAGTTATTGTCGGTCAAAGAACTCATATAGCACAGGGCGCAATTATCGTATGTAAGGCCGGAATTGTGATTGGGTCCGATTGTCTAATTGCGGAGTACGTTACTATTCGCGATCAGAACCACAGGTTTGGTGCAGGAAAGTTGACTTCGCAATCTGGCTTCACTTTTTCACCGATAGTCATCGGCGACAACGTATGGATAGGAGCCAAAGCCACCGTTTTGGCTGGAGTAAAGATCGGGGAAAATGCTGTTATAGGTGCGGGTGCTGTGGTTACCCATGACGTGCCCGCAAATTCCGTAGCGGTAGGCAACCCAGCGCGCACGACTCGACAAATTTTATGATGGACCTCGGCAAAACTAAAAGTATCTCCATCCTTATTCCCGACCTCCGAGGTGGCGGTACCGAACGTGTCTGTCTTGATCTGGCGCGGGAATTCGTTCGGCAGCGACATTGGATTGAGGTGCTGCTGATGCGGGCCAAGGGCGAACTGCTGCCTGAGGCAATCGCCGAATTCTCCGTTGTGGATCTTGCTGCACCCCGTGCCAGAAATCTGCTCCCTGCGCTTGTCCGGCATTTGCGCCGGAGTCGCCCTGACGCCCTCCTTGTGGCCATGTGGCCCTTGACGGCAATCGCCCCTGTCGCGGCACGCCTTGCTGGGTTCAAGGGGCGTGTGGTTATTAGTGAGCACGGCATTCTTTCGGCACAATACGCCAATGAGGGGATTCTACATCATCTGGGCATACGTGTAAGCATGGGCATCGGGTATCGCATGGCGGATGCCCGGATCGGGGTGTCACAGGGTGTTAGCCGCGACATGGCGACACTTGCTGCAATGCCGATCTCGTCCTTCCACTCAATTCATAATCCCGTCCGCAGCCTGCCCGCCCCAGATGCCGATGCACTGGCTCGGGCGAATGCCTTTTGGGGATCGGATGGGAAACGCATCCTAACTGTGGGCAGCCTCAAATTGGTGAAGAATCACCCTCTTTTGTTGCGGGCCTTCGCACTCCTTTCGGTGAAAACTTCAAAGCTCCTGCTGCTGGGTCAAGGAGAGGGAGAGGCCGCGTTGCGGGCCTTGGCATCCGAGCTTGGGATCATGGACCGCGTGGTATTCGCAGGCTTTCACGCCGACCCGTCACCGTTTTACGCCACAGCCGATCTTTTTGTACTGTCGTCAAACCATGAAGGTTTCGGCAACGTTATCGTTGAGGCCATGTCTTTTGGGGTGCCCGTCGTCTCGACCGACTGTCCAGCTGGCCCTGCCGAAATCCTCGAAAACGGGCTTTGGGGGCAGCTTGTTCCGGTGGGCGATGCTGTGGCTTTGTCTCGTGCAATGGAACAGGGGCTGTCCACCCCGGCGGACAAAGACGCACTCAGGCGCCGCGCCGCGGATTTCGCACCTGAAATTGCAGCGCGCAAGTATCTCGATCTTATGGGTCTTGCATGACCCCGACCCTTTACCTTACCCGCAATGGCCTGCTTGAACCGCTCGGCCAAAGTCAGGTCATGGCCTATCTGCGGGGGTTGTCGCGGGACTTTCGCATCACGCTCATCACCTATGAAAAGGATGAAGACTGGGCTGATTCGGCGCGGGTCGCTGCGGCGCGGGCAGAGTGTGACGGGTTCGGCATTCGCTGGCTGCCACAACGCTTTCATCCCAAGCCGAAGGTGATCGCGCCCGCCCTTAGCATGTTGCGCATGGCGTGGTTGGTGCGGCGCGAGGTGCGGCGGGGCGGAATTGCCTTGATACACGCACGTTCGTACATCCCCGCAGCTGTTGCTATGCTGATCAGCAGGTTTTCCGGTGTGCCGTTTCTTTTCGACATGCGCGCGCTTTGGCCCGAGGAACTTATCACCGCCGGCCGGTTGCAACGCGGGTCTTTTCTGCATGGTGTGATCGTCTCGGCCGAACGGGCGTGTCTGCGCAGGGCGGCGGGGGTGATTTCTTTGACGCATGCTGCGGTGGATTACTTGCGCGCGACCTATCCAGATGCCCTCGCCGGACAACGACTTACCGTTATCCCAACCTGTGCCGATCTGGACCGGTTCATGCCAGCGGTGCGCCCTGAAAAGGGTCCGCGGGTCTATGGCTGCATCGGCACCGTCCTGAGCGGCTGGTTCCGCACCGACTGGCTGGCGGCCTGGTTCGGCGCGGTTGCAGAACGCGATCCGGATGCGCGCTTTGCGATTGTCACCCGCGACGATCCCGTTGCGGTGAGGCAGGCCATCGATCCGGATGGTGCATTGGGCCATCGGCTGGCGATCGAGGCGCGACGACCGGATCAGATGCCGGAAGCGGTTCGCGCTCACGACGTGTCGGTAATGTTCTATGCCGGGGGCAAAGTATCAGAATTAGGGCGTTCCCCCACGCGTATGGCTGAGGTGCTTGGATGCGGGCGGCCTGTGATTGCGAACGCCGGCGTGGGCGATGTGGCGCGGATCGTGCAGGACCACCGTGTCGGCGTGCTGCTGGCCGGCCCCGAACCTGAACAACTGAAAGCTGCACAAGACGACCTCGACCGCTTGCTGCAGGACACTGATCTGCCAAGACGTTGCCGTGCCGCCGCAGAAGCCGTGTTTTCGCTGGAGTCCGGGACCGCAGCCTACGCGAGACTTTACCGAAGCGTTCTGCAGACGGACGGCGTCTCATGTGCGGCCTGACCGGACTTCTCTGCACTGACGGCGCGGAACCCGACGTGCTCCGCGCCCGGGTTGCAGCCATGGCGGGCCGCATCGCACACCGAGGTCCTGATGGCGAGGGGGTCTGGGCGGAGGGCGGTATGGCGCTGGGCCACCGACGGTTGTCGATCCTCGATCTCAGCCCTGCCGGTGCACAACCCATGCTATCGGCAAGCGGTCGCCACGTGATCGCGTTCAACGGCGAGATTTACAACCATCTGGACCTGCGCCGCGATCTTGAGAATGTCGGTGCAGCACCAGAATGGCGGGGCCATTCCGATACAGAGACCTTGCTTGCCGCCATCACGCACTGGGGAATCGACGAAAGCCTTCGCCGTACAGCTGGCATGTTTGCGATTGCCCTGTGGGACAGGCACGAGCGCCGACTGTCCCTCGCCCGCGACCGGATCGGCGAAAAGCCACTCTATTGGGGTTGGGCGGGGAAGGCGCTGGTTTTCGGTTCGGAACTCAAGGCATTGGCCGCACATCCCGATTTCGCAGGCGGCATCTGCCGGGGTGCGCTGGCGCAATATCTGCGGTTTTCCTATGTGCCTGCGCCGCGTAGCATCCACCCCGGTATCTACAAACTGGAACCAGGAACGATCCTCGAGGTGGCGGGTGCACCTCCGTCCATGCCGCCAGCGCAGCCGCTTCGGCCCGGCGAACAACATGGAACCATCACTATCCGTCGCTACTGGTGGCTGAAGGATGTGTTCGAGGCCGGAGCTCGCGATCCGCTGACCAATGAGGCCGAAGCGGTGAACCTGCTTGAACAGACGATGATGACGGCCGTCAGGCGGCAGATGATCGCCGACGTCCCGCTTGGTGCGTTCCTGTCGGGCGGGGTGGACAGCTCGACCATCGTTGCTCTGATGCAGAAACAGAACGGCCGGCCGGTGAAGACCTTCACGATCGGGTTTGACCAGCCGGAATTTGACGAATCGCCCTACGCCGCTGCGGTGGCAAAGCACCTTGGCACCGACCATAGCGCGCTGCATGTAACGGATGCGGAAACGCGTGACGTGATCCCGCTGTTGCCGCAGCTCTACGACGAGCCGTTTGCTGACTCGTCGCAGATCCCCACCTATATCGTTTGCCGTGCGGCGCGGGGGCAGGTGACCGTGGCGCTTTCGGGCGATGCCGGGGACGAGCTGTTCGGGGGGTACAATCGCTACTTCTGGGGCCCGCGCGTATGGAACCGCCTTCGGCCGGTACCTTTTCCGATCAGGCGCGCTTTGGGCGTGGGTATCAACGCGGTTCCCGTTACTGCCTGGGATGGCCTTGGACGCCTTTATGGGCAGGCCCGGGGTGGTTCGCTGGGTGTTGCACGCCTTGGCGACAAGGCGCACCGGCTTGGTCGAAGGCTTGCGACCGTGCGGACGATGGACGACTTGTACCTCAGCCTTGTCAGCGAGTGGATGCCATCGGACGATCTAATGCAAATATCTGAAACGGAACCGAAGGGTGCGCTGGACGACCCATTTCCGGCGGCTGGCACAGAGCATTCTACACAGCGCATGATGTTTCAGGACCTGCGCAGCTATCTGCCCGATGACATCTTGTGCAAAGTCGACCGCGCGGCGATGGGCGTCAGCCTAGAAACGCGCGTGCCGTTTCTGGACCCTGACGTCATAGCACTTGCGGCGCGGCTTCCTATGCACATGAAGGTGCGCAGCGGATCGGGGAAATGGGCGTTGCGGCAATTGCTTTTTCGGCACGTGCCGCGCTCGCTGATCGAACGGCCGAAGGCAGGTTTTGGCATCCCCGTCGGTTTGTGGCTGCGCGGCCCGCTGCGGGACTGGGCGGAGGATCTGCTGAGCGAGAGGAGTCTCTCCGAGGGCAACCTGCTGAATCCCGACCCTATCCGCCGGGCTTGGCGGGAGCATTTGTCGGCGCGGCATGACTGGACGACAAGACTTTGGACCATATTGATGTTTCAAGCGTGGCGGCGTTGCCAGTGACGAAAATCTTGTTGTTGTCGAAGTATGGCCGGATGGGTGCCTCAAGCCGTTTGCGAAATTATCAGTACCTCGGTAAGCTTGCTCAGCAAAACCTTGAGGTAGAGTTTTCACCGCTGTTCGACGATCCTTACCTGAAATCGCTCTACGCTCGCAAAAGTACGTTCAATAGCGCATTCGGAGGTTACTTTAGTCGTCTACGCGCTATGGCTTATGCCGGGACATTCGATCTTTTATGGATTGAAAAGGAAGTATTCCCATGGGTCCCTTGGATGATAGAGAGTCACTTCCTCCCCCGCGATGTTCCAATCGTAACTGACTATGATGACGCGATTTTTCATAACTATGATCTGCACCGGTCCAAGGCGGTTCGGTGGCTTATTGGTCAGAAAATTAACCGGTTAATGGCCGCATCGACGTTGGTGGTGGCAGGCAACAACTATCTCGCAGCCCGGGCCCGTGCTGCTGGCGCTCCACGAGTTGAGGTAGTTCCTACGGTGGTGGACATGTGCGCCTACGGCTTGAAACCACAAATTGGTATTGCACGCCCGACTGTTCTTGGCTGGATCGGGTCGCCCAGCACCTGGACTGAATACATGGCGCCGATGATGCCGCTTTTCGCAAGCATTTCCGAGGGCGAAAACGCACGGTTGACGGCAGTTGGGGCGGGCAAGGTGGCGGTGCCGCACCCGACGCTGGACAGCCTGCCCTGGTCGGAGGAGACCGAAGTTGCCATGATCCAAGCGATGGACGTTGGTTTGATGCCATTGACCGACACCCCGTGGGCGCGGGGGAAATGCGGCTACAAGCTGATCCAGTACATGGCCTGTGGGCTGCCCGTCATCGCGTCGCCCGTGGGCGTCAATGCCGACATTGTGGAGCATGGGGTTAATGGTTTCTTGGCCACGTCAGACTTAGAATGGACAGAAGCGCTAAGGTTACTCCTCAACGATCCGGCGCTGCGTGCAAAAATGGGACGAGAAGGTCGGCGCAAGGTCGAAGAACGGTACTCGCTTCAAGTATGGGGCCCACGAGTGGCGCAATTGCTGAGAAGCGCGATCAAATAATGGTCTACTTTGGATTTTTGAATGGACTGTTCCTGTTTCGCTATATGCTTGCAGGGCAAAGACGGCTCAGAAATCAGATTTATTGGCCAGTACTTCTGTCCCTGTTTGTCTTCTCAGCCTTTCGTTGGCAGGTTGGGTGCGATTGGTTCGGTTACTGGAATCAGTTCTGGATCGCCGACATGCATTCGATTGCTTCGATTCTTGAGGTCCGTGAAGGTCTATGGTGGTGGATTCTGACCCAGTTAAAGAGCCAAGGCTTTGCTCACCCTTGGGCAAATGTGGTAAGCTCAGCCATCTTCTTTGCAGGGGTGCATGTGCTGGGCCGTCGCCAGCCTGATCCCCTTGCTTTTCTGATACTGCTGTTTCCAGTCTTAATCATCAACATTACAATGTCCGGGATCCGGCAGGCCGCTGCCATTGGTGTTGTCTGTGTGGCTTTCTCCGCGTTCATTGATCGAAAGCCTCTGCGCTTCGCTGCATTTGTTGGACTCGCCTCGTTGCTGCACACAAGTGCGCTGCTGTTCTTACTGCTCACGCCGCTTGTATCAGGACAGTATACCCGTACACGTTTGGTACTAGCCGGCATGATCGCAGTGCCTGGTATTGTCGTTCTGATGGGCAGCTTGGGAGCTCAGGTTGCAATAGTACGCTACATCGATACCGGGATAGAAGCGGCTGGGGCAATTTTCCGCGTTGGGCTGCTCACGATGTCCGGAGCGTATTTCCTTTTGTTTCTACGACAAGGATGGCAGAGAACGTTTCCGGAAGATTACGCGCTCGTTCATCTTGGCTCGTTGATGATGATCGCGCTACTCGGCGTTGTTGCGGTGTCCACGGTCATTGGTGACCGGATTGGATATTACCTTATCCCGATTCAAGCGATCATCTTTGCCCGTTTGCCATGGATGCGCTTTCGATCAATGAAAAGTGTGCTTGTTGCTATGCCTTATGTCGGGCTGGTCGTCTTCTTCGGGATTTGGATGTTGATTTCGAGGCATTTCCAGCTGTGCTATCTCCCCTATGGAACTTGGATTACTGGCATGCCGCCCGAGGCCTACCTGCCACCTGGGAGCTTCTAGCTCCTTGCACGCTCACTAACAGTCAATGCTGCCTCGAGTATCTGGAAGTTCCGCGGTCTGAACGATGGACTTTGTTCACGACCAGTTGCTGAACGGAAAGAAACTGCCTTTTCCGATCATGAGCTTGCGCACGTCACCCGGCAGTTCGGGCTGCGCGCCGCCGTTGCCGGTCACTTCATATCACGCGCAGACTCATCATCCTCGCCAGCGCGCTGATCCGCGACAACCGGCTATGTGAAGTCTCGCCCATGACCAATAAGGATACTCTGACACTGCCCCCGCAATGAAGGGCGAACTGGACCTGTCGCGGTTCTGTTCCGTTTTTTTGAGAGCAATACTCGCCATCAAGGAGACCGGATATGGCAGCGATACACGAGCCGCGAGTTCAAGCGGGATGCAGTTCGCATCGCGAGGACCAGCGGCCTGACGAGGCGTC
>JANNSG010000192.1:0-7845 GCA_031402355.1 Pseudorhodobacter sp.
TGCGGGTACATGATGTGGGCGAGACGCGGCAGGCGCTTGCGCTGTGGCGTGCCGTCACTGTGGGAGATGTGGAATGACGCGTAAACTGTTTGGCACCGACGGGGTACGGGGGCGGGCGAACACCTATCCGATGACGGCCGATATGGCGCTTCGTCTGGGCGCAGCGGCGGGGCGGTATTTCCGGCGAGATGGATCATCGGCACACCGGGTGGTGATCGGCAAGGATACAAGGCTTTCAGGCTATATGCTGGAAAACGCATTGACGGCAGGGTTGACCAGCACTGGCATGAATGTGCTTTTGTTGGGACCGATTCCCACCCCGGCGGTGGGGTTTCTGACCCGGTCGATGCGTGCCGATCTGGGCGTGATGATTTCGGCCAGCCATAACCCGCATGAAGACAACGGCATCAAGTTCTTCGGACCGGACGGCTTCAAGCTGTCAGACGAGGCGGAAGCAGAGATTGAAGCGATGGTGCAAGGCGAGATCGTGCCCGCCCAACCTGCAAACATCGGACGGGCCAAGCGGATTGACGATGGCCGGGGGCGCTATCAGGAATATGCCAAGACAACATTTCCGGCGGGGCTGCGGCTGGACGGGATCAAAGTGGTGATCGATTGCGCGAATGGTGCCGCCTACAAAACGGCACCCGAGGTGTTGTGGGAATTGGGGGCAGAGGTGATCCGTGTCGGTGTTGCCCCGAACGGAACCAACATCAATGATCGCTGTGGATCAACCCATACCGAAACGGCCGCTGAGGCGGTGGTCGCGCATGACGCGCATGTCGGCATTTCGTTGGATGGCGATGCAGACCGGGTGATGATCCTGGATCAGAACGGCAAAGTGGCTGACGGTGACCAGATCATGGCGCTGATGGCGGCGCGGTGGGCGGAGGAAGGACGCCTGAAGGGTGGTGCGCTGGTCGCTACGGTGATGTCCAATCTGGGGTTGGAGCGGTTTCTGGAAGGCCGGGGTCTGCGGCTGGAACGAACGGCGGTGGGGGACCGATATGTAGTTGAACGAATGCGCGAGGGTGGCTTCAATCTGGGGGGCGAGCAATCCGGGCATATCGTGATGACGGATTATGCGACGACAGGGGACGGGCTGATCGCTGGGTTGCAGTTTCTGGCGGAAATGGCCCGCACGGGGAAACCGGCGTCTGATTTGACCCGCAGTTTTGAAACCGTGCCGCAGATGCTGAAAAACGTCCGTTACGGGGCGGGGTCTGCCCCGTTGGAGGCGGCGTCGGTGAAGGCGATCATTGCGGCGTCGGAGGTTCGATTGCGGGGCAAGGGTCGGCTGTTGATCCGGAAATCGGGGACCGAACCGCTGGTGCGGGTGATGGCGGAATGTGAGGATGAGGGGTTGCTGATTGAGGTGGTGGACGGCATCGTGGCCGCCGTTCAGGCCGCGATGTAACACGTGTGATACAAACCCCAAGATCTTGATATCAAATGATACCTTGGTTTTTCTTAACTTAGATTTAACCTCCAGACAGCCACGAAGTGCTGCCAGGCCGGGTCAGATTGCGGTAAAGCCGTTGTCGACAAACAGATGCGTGCCGTTGACGAAACTCGCCTCGTCGCTGGCCAGAAACAAGGCGGCTTGTGCAACTTCAACTGCCTTGCCGATCCTGCCCTGTGCGGCAATGATTGCCGCATCCGATACATCCACCCCCAAGGCCTGAAGATCGCACACTTCGCGCAAGCCATGCGGGGTTTCGATAAAACCGGGGCAAACGGCATTGCAACGGATACCCCGGTCGCGGAATTCGACAGCAATGGCGCGTGCAAACATATGGACCGCGCCCTTTGTGGTGTCATAAAGCACCTCCATCGGCGTGCCCGCCACGGCGGAAATTGACGAGGTGCAGACTATGGACCCACCGCCTGCGGCGATCATGCCGGGCAGCACGGCGCGGGTCATCAGGAACATCGATTTGACGTTGACGGCGTGCAGCCAATCCCAGTCCTGTTCGGTGGTTTCCAAAAACGGCTTTATAACAATGGTGCCTGCGTGGTTGAACAACACGTTTGCCGGGCCGTGGGCCAGCGTGGCCTGTTCAACTGCCGCGATCACCTGAGCGGCGTCTGAGACATCGCATTTGATGGCGATAGCATGTCCACCGGCAGCAGTGATTTCTGAAACGCGGGCCTCTGCCTCTGCCAGGTTCAGATCGAGGATCGCGACTTTCGCCCCTTCGGCCGCGAACAGCAGACTTGCCGCCCCGCCCATGCCGGTTGCCCCACCGGAAATGATGGCGATTTTACCTGTCAGTCTGCCCATGATGCCCCCAAATGCTGCGGGCGGCCCCGGAAGGGCCGCCCGTAAAGTGGTAGAGCGACGGTCAACCCGCCGTCAACATCAGTTCCGGGCTTTATCAACCATCTTGCCCTTGGAAATCCATGGCATCATGTCGCGCAGTTTCTTGCCGACCAGTTCGATCTGGTGCTCGTCGTTCGAGCGACGCGAGGCTTTGATCGTGGGCTGGCCAACGGCGTTTTCCAGCATGAAATCACGCACGAATTTGCCGGACTGAATGTCGGACAACACGGCTTTCATGCGGGCTTTCGTCTCGTCATACGGCAGGATGCGTGGGCCGGAGACGTATTGGCCATATTCTGCGGTGTTGGAGATCGAGTAATCCATGTTGGCAATGCCGCCTTCATAGATCAGGTCGACGATCAGTTTCACTTCGTGCAGGCATTCGAAATAGGCCATTTCAGGCTCATATCCCGCTTCAACCAGCGTCTCAAAGCCCATGCGGATCAGTTCAACCAAGCCGCCACACAGAACCGCCTGTTCACCGAACAGATCAGTTTCGCATTCCTGACGGAAGTTCGTCTCGATGATGCCGGAACGCCCGCCGCCGATACCGGAGCAATAGGACAGGCCGATTTCCATCGCTTTGCCGGTGGCGTCGTTATGGACAGCTACAAGGCACGGCACGCCGCCGCCTTTGGTGTATTCGCCGCGCACGGTGTGGCCGGGGCCTTTTGGGGCCATCATGATGATATCGACGCCCTTTTTTGGCTCAATCAGGCCGAAATGGATGTTCAACCCGTGGGCAAAGGCAATGGCGGCCCCTTCACGGATGTTGTCATGCACGTATTTTTTGTAGGTTTCGGCCTGCAATTCATCGGGCATGGTGAACATGATCAGGTCGGCCCATTTGGCGGCTTCGGCTATGCCCATGACCTTGAGGCCTTCGCCTTCAGCTTTCTTGGCGGAAGGGGAGCCTTCGCGGAGCGCCACGACAAGGTTTTTGGCACCCGAATCGCGCAGGTTCAGCGCGTGGGCGTGGCCTTGTGAGCCGTAGCCGAGGATGGCGACCTTTTTGTCTTTGATCAGGTTGATGTCGCAGTCACGGTCATAATACACGCGCATTTTTGGGTTCCTTTGCGGTTGATGGGCGCAGGGTAGGGGTTTTGAGTGGGAATGCTGTGCAAAGTTTGACTTGTTTTGAATAATTTCGGATATTTAATGCGCCGATAAGTAATTTGGTGAATTAATCATGCAACTTGACGATACCGATCGCAGGATATTGCGGCATCATTTGGCAGAACCCTCGCTGGCCCGCGCCGAATTGGCAGCGCGTGCGGGGGTGACGCCTGCGACGCTGTGGCGGCGGTTGGAGCGGTTGGTGGAGGCGGGGGTGATCCGGTCGGACTCTGTGGTCATTGACTGGAAGCGCTTGGGGTATGAGGTGGAAGTATCCTTGCGCTTCACGCTGGATAAGACCGATCCGCGCGCGTTTGATGATTTCATCGGGGCGGCGCGCGGGGTGCCGGAAGTGATTGCAATTGAAACGTTTTTGGGTCGGGTGGATGTGCGTCTGAACGTGATCGCGCGGGATATGGCGCATTATGCGGACGTTTACCGTGCGCGCATTCTGACGCTGCCGCATATCGCCGATATTGAGGCGCTGATGCTGATTGCCACCATCAAGGACGCGGAAGGATTGCCGCTATGATGGATCTGGACAGCGTAGACCGCGGGATTTGCCGGGCGCTGGCGCTGGATGCCGGGGTGAGTGCCGAGGAACTGGGGCGGCGGTTTGGACTGTCGCAACCGGCGGCATGGCGGCGGGTGAAGCGGCTGGAGGAGGCGGGTATTCTGGCCGGGCGGCGGATCGAGGTGGACCGGGCGGCGCTGGGGTTTGGGGTGACGGTGTTTCTGGGCGTAAAGCTGGCAACCAAGGGCCGGGTCAGTCTTGAGGATTTCGAGCGGGCAGTGACGGCGATACCCGAGGTGCAGGTGGTGCAACACGTTTTGGGGCTGTTTGATTACCGTCTGCGCGTGGTGGCGCGCGATATTGCGGATTTTGAACGGGTGTTGCGGCGGCGGATCATGACATTGCCGGGGGTGGGGCAGGTCGAGGCGAATGTGCTATTGACCGAAGAGCGTCGTCCCGGGCCCTTGTGATTGGCGCAAATCGTCGCGAGACGGTGATTGATTGGCGATAAGGTCCGTGCATCAAGCCTGACAGCTGGCCAGGCCGGATCAGTAGTGCTGCTCGTCAGGGCGGTGGGCCGGGCAAGGAGAGGCTGAATGAAGATCACGCGACTGGAGACGTTTTGCACTGAATTCGTGGGGTTTGTGCGGGCAACATCCGAGACCGGCGCGCAAGGATGGGGTCAGGTCTCAACCTATAACGCCGATATCACGGTTGAGGTGTTTCACCGCCAGATCGCCCCACATGCGCTGGGCACGGACGCGCTGGAATTTGCCGATACCCTGGCCGTGATCGGCGAGCGGGAGCATAAATATCCGGGCAGCTATCTGCGCCGGGCGATGGCGGGCTTGGATACTGCGCTGTGGGATCTGCGGGGCAAGGTCGCAGGCAAGCCGGTGGTCAGTCTGCTGGGCGGCAGGCCGGGGCCGCTGCGGGCCTATGCCAGTTCGATGAAGCGCGATATCACGCCAGAGCAGGAAGCCGAGCGGTTCTTGCGGTTGCAGGGAGACTTTGGCTTTGATGCGTTCAAGTGGCGGGTCGGGCGCGAATGCGGGCGCGATCTGGACGAATGGCCGGGGCGGACAGAACGGGTGATCCCGGTGGTTTCACGCGCTTTGGGGGACGCGGCGGACAAGCTGGTTGATGCCAATTCCTGCTATTCGCCAAAGCGGGCGATTGAGGTCGGAAAACTGTTGCAAGACAATGGGATTGGTCATTTCGAAGAGCCGTGCCCCTATTGGAATTATGAGCAGACGGCAGAGGTGCGGGCGGCTTTGTCGCTGGATGTATCCGGGGGCGAGCAGGACTGCGAACTGGCAACCTGGGCGCGGATGTTCGATCTAGGCGCAGTTGATATCGCCCAGCCGGATGTGATGTATATGGGCGGCATCACGCGAACGCTGGAGGTGGCTGCGATGGCGGCGGCGCGGGGCTTGCCGGTGACGCCGCATGCGGCGAACCTGTCGCTGGTGACGATGTGCACCATGCATTTGCTGAAAGCGTTGCCCAATGCGGGCAAGTATCTGGAGCTGTCAATCGAGGGCCTGGATTACTATCCCTGGCAGCAGGGGCTGTTTCTGGGGGATCCCTACCGGGTGGATGGCGGCTGTGTGATGGTGCCTGACGCGCCGGGGTGGGGGATCGAGATCAGTCCTGACTGGCTGGACAATGCAGCCTATCGGGTGTCGGAAATAGCGGGTTGACGGCTTTTGTTCGCCGCTATCTTTTACCAAGACAAAGTGAGGAGACGACCATGACTGCATTGCTTGACACTGTTGACCCGGATGGGTTGGAAGAATTCTCGGTTGTCTTCACGGACCGGTCGCTGAACCACATGTCGGCCAGGTTCCAGGGGGTGATGCGTGATATCTCTGCCATGCTGCGCGAGGTTTATCATGCCCAGGCCGTGGCTTTGGTGCCTGGGGGTGGGTCATACGCAATGGAGGCGGTGGCGCGGCAGTTTTGCAATGGCGGCCATGCGCTGGTGGTCAGGAACGGCTGGTTTTCCTATCGGTGGAGCCAGATCTTTGACGCAGGCGGCTTTGCCAGCGAGGTGACGGTTGTGATGGCGCGGGCGGAGGGGGCGGGGGCACGCGCGCCGTTTTCGCCGCCGCCGATTGCCGAAGTGGTGGCGAAAATACGGGAGGCCCGTCCCGACGTGGTGTTTGCGCCGCATGTCGAGACCTCGGCGGGCATTATTTTGCCGGATGATTATATCACCGCAATGGCAACTGCGGCACATGACGTGGGCGCATTGCTGGTGCTGGATTGCATTGCAAGCGGTTGCATATGGGTGGATATGGCGGCCACCGGTGTCGATGTGCTGATATCTGCGCCGCAAAAGGGCTGGTCGGCGTCGCCTTCCGCAGGTTGTGTGATGCTGTCGGCACGGGCCGAGGCGAAGCTGGCGGAGACGACATCAAACAGCTTTGCGATTGATCTGAAGAAATGGCGCGCGATCATGGCGGCCTATGAAGGGGGCGGGCATGCCTATCACGCGACCATGCCCACAGATGCGCTGGTAGGGTTTCGCGATGCGATGCGGGAGACCCGCGAAATGGGGTTTGCCGCAGCAAAGGCCGCGCAATGGGCGCTGGGCGACGGCGTGCGCGCGATGATGGCGGGCAAGCAGATCATGTCAGTCGCGGGTGACGGCTTTGGCGCGCCCGGTGTGGTGGTCAGTTTCACCGATGACCCGGAGGTGCAGAACGGCGCCAAGTTTCGGGCTGCGGGGATGCAGATCGCTGCAGGTGTGCCGTTGCAGGTGGGCGAAGGGGCGGAATTTCGGACCTTTCGCCTTGGTTTGTTCGGGCTGGACAAATTGAAAGACGTACCGGGCACGCTGGCACGGCTGCAGTCGGCGGTAGACCGGGTTTTGTAAGGGCTATCTGACGCCCAGCCCCGCGCGCATCAGGGTCTTGCGCAAGGGCGCCACCGAATAAAGCGCGTCCAGCGCCGCGCCACGCAGATCGCGCAGGGTGGGGGAGCCAAGCATCGAGGCGCGGTTTAGCGCATCTATGCCGATGACGCGGGTTTGAATATCGCGGTGGCGGGCGGTTTCGTAGGCGGCGAGCATCGTCTCGTCGCCGAGAGTGCCGGGGGTTGCGCGGGCGAGGTCCAGCAGGGTGGCGATGTCGGTCAGGCTCATGTTCAGCCCCTGCGCACCGATGGGTGGCATCACATGGGCAGCTTCGGCCATCAGGGCGGTACGCTCGCCGGTCAGGCTTTGCGACATTTGGCTGATGATCGGCCATATGGTGCGAGGGGAGGCAAGGGTGAGCGGACCAAGGATATGGCAGGAGCGGGCGTTCATGGCGGCCTCGAAATCTGCGATATCGAGCGCGGCGAGGCGTTGAACCTCTGGCCCCTCAGACATCCAGACGACGGCGGAGGCGGGCATGCCATCACGGTCAGGCAGCGGGACAAGGGTGAAGGGGCCGCCGGTGCGGTGAATCTCGGTTGACACATTGTCATGCGGGATGGGGTGCGTCACGGCAAAGGTCAGTGCCTTTTGGCCATAGCGCCACGTGCGCACAGGGATGCCAAGGGTTTGGCGGACAAAGGAATTGCGGCCATCGGCACCGATCAGCAGGCGCGCTGAAACAGCAGTGCCATCAGTTAGAGTGATCCGTGCCTCGGTCTGGCGGGTGAGAATGGATTTGGTGGCCACACCGGGACGGAAATCGACATTTGGCAACTGAGCCAGACGTGCCACCATTTCGCGGCGAAGCAGCCAGTTGGGCAGGTTGTAGCCAAAAGGTTGGTCTGACACATCGGATGCATCGAAGTCTTTGATGCGGCGGGGCGCGTTTTCCGCGCCGCCTGCGTCAATGATCCGCATGACCTGCAAGGGGGCGGCGTGGGGGATCAGTTTTTCCCAGAGGCCGGCAGC
>JANNSG010000193.1:0-19140 GCA_031402355.1 Pseudorhodobacter sp.
TCCCCCGCTGTTGCCGCCGCAGTGACGCTGGCCAGTCAGGCACTGTTGACCGGTGCGATGCATGAAGATGGCCTGGCCGACACCGCCGATGGCTTTTGGGGCGGCTGGGACAAGGCCCGCCGGTTGGACATCATGAAAGACAGCCATATCGGCAGCTTCGGGGTTCTGGCGCTGATCCTGGTGACACTTGCCCGTTGGTCAGCGCTTTCCGCATTGCTGACAAACAGCAGCCCGTTTGGCGCGATGATCGCTGTCGCTGCCCTGTCGCGCGCTGTCATGGCGGCGCTTATGGCCTGGTTGCCCAATGCACGCGGCGCGGGATTGTCGCAATCGTTTGGCAGGCCAGGTGCCAGGACCGCCCTGATTGCGATGCTCTTGGCTCTCGCGCTGGGGCTGATCTTCACCGGTTGGCAAGCCCTTGTCATGCTGCTGGTCGCAGCCCTGACCAGTCTTGGGCTAGGCTTGATCGCGAGGGCCAAAATCGGCGGCCAAACCGGCGATGTCTTGGGGGCGGCGCAACAATTGGCCGAAGCGGCGGCCCTTTGTACGCTCGCGGCACAGATGCACTGATCACGCGAGCCCCGCATTTCGGGCCTATTTGACGCCACGCCTGCACAGCGACAGACCGCACAGATTTGACAGGCCCATGGCAGTCAACAAAAAACCGCGGCCAGTTGCCCGGCTGCGGTCTTTGCCATTTCGAAACGCCGGGCTTATGCCGCGCGCGACATCAGCACTTCGCCAACGGTTTTCTGTGCCCCGGCTTCATCCACGCCGCTGACCGCCGCAACTTCGCGGGTCAACCGTTCCAGCGCCGCCTCATACAACTGACGCTCAGAATAGCTTTGCTCGCGCTGATCGTCCGTGCGGTACAGATCACGCACCACTTCGGCAATTGCCAAAAGATCGCCGGAATTGATCTTCTGCTCGTATTCCTGCGCACGGCGCGACCACATCGCCCGCTTGACCCTTGCTTTGCCCTTCAGCATGTCCAACGCCTTGACGATCAGTTCCGGCGACGACAATGACCGCATGCCGATATCGGTGGCTTTGTGGGTCGGCACGCGCAACGTCATCTTGTCCTTTTCGAACGAGATCACAAACAGCTCAAGCTTCAGCCCGGCGATTTCCTGCTCTTCGATCGACAGAATACGGCCCACCCCATGGGCGGGGTACACGACAAATTCATCAGGACGAAAATCAGGCTTCTTGGACTTGGTCATAGGGTCACATCCTTTTGGGGCAGCTTGTCAGCCAGTCTTGCGACCACAGATCACCGCACGCGGCCCGCTTGCCCCGGCGATGAAATTTGGTTGTCACAAATACGACCTGTCTCTTGCGCAAGCCGCGCAGAGGTTGGTTTCTGGCCTTCATGCTCGTTTATCTAACGATCATACCACAAAACCGGTCCAATTCCAACCACGACGAATCAATCAGATCGCACCGCAATCCACTGAAATCGTTTCATTTTACGAAATACACCTGATTCTTTGACGCAACGTTCACGAATCAGTCATGTTTCTGTCTCAACCACCCGCCCCGGCGTTTTCGTTGAAATAGGTCTCCAACTTCCCAGTTTCGCCGTCACGCGCATCTGCATCCGGCAGCGCATCCTTTTTGGTGATGATCACCGGCCACATGATCGAATATTTGCGGTTGAATTCAACCCATTTATCCATATCCGGCTCGGTATCCGGGCGGATCGCATCTGGCGGGCATTCGGGTTCACAGACACCGCAGTCGATGCATTCATCCGGGTGGATGACCAGCATGGTCTCACCCTCATAAAAACAGTCAACCGGGCAAACCTCGACACAGTCGGTGTATTTGCAGGCGATGCAGTTGTCAGTCACCACATAGGTCATGGCAGGCCTTACTCGATTAGTGTTCGCCGCTTGATTAAGTCAGCGCGCGCGATCATTCAAGCGGTGTCGGTGCCGCATCCATGTCAACATAAAGCGTTTGCGCTTCGGCAAAAGGCCCGCGCCGCACGCCCAATGCAGAAATACGCACAAGCCTGATCCCTTCGCCTTGTGCAAATGTCAGCACATCACCCACCGCAACACCGTGGCCGGGTTTGGCCATTCGCGCCCCGTTCACCCGGACTCGGCCTTTGCTGACCACCTCTGCGGCCTCAGTGCGGGTCTTGAAAAACCGCGCCTGCCACAGCCATTTGTCCAGCCGCAAGCGCTGGGCTGCATCCGGGTTTACCTTTGCCGAGGGGCCAGCCAAGCCTTATGTCTTTGTGCGCAATGCCAGCAAAACGGCAAACGGGTTGTCCGGGTCAATCGGCTTTTCATAACGCGGCGGACGGGCCTCGAAAGATTTGTTCTGGGTTTGCTGGCGGTCTGTTCCGCTACGGTCCTTGCCACCCCTGTCGCCGCGTTCCCCCCGGTCATGCGGCTTGCCCCCCTTACCCTTGGGATTGCTGCCCTTATAGCCGCCACGATCCCCCCGGTCATTGCGCCTCTCACGTGTGGCATCGGTCGCGGCATCGACTGGCGCTGCCACGGCATCGCCAGCCACAGCTTCGGCAGGCTTTGCATCGCGGTTGCGGTTGCCACCTCGATCTGCACCACCACGATCGTTGCGCGCGGGCCGCGCCGGGCGAGGTTCACGTTCACGGGGTTTCGGTGCCCATGTGAAGGTGTAGAAACCTTCCATTTCCACGACTGGCACGTCGCCCTCTGCAGGCTCGGCCGGTACTTCCACTGGTTCTGGTTCCACCAGAACCGACACAAATTCACCCTCGATGATCACAGGTTCTGCGGGTGGAGGCGCAACTGGGGTGGCCTTTACCTTTGGCCGCTCTCCCTTTTCACCCTTATATCCGAGACCCGCCATCAAATCGGCGAACTGGTCCAGCGTCATCCCGGTGATCGACAACATATCACCGCTTGCCTCGAACCCGGCGCGGCTGTCGCGTGTCCGCAGAATGTCAGCCAGCCGTTCCAGCATATCAATACGGATCGCGCGGCTGCCTGACGGGTGATATCCGGCAAGCGTGTAATGGTTTTTCGGCACATCAGCGATGTTTGGAATGGTCACCAGCCCCGGTGGCGGGCTTTCAGGGAATTCCTGCAAGCCATTGAAAAGCGACCACATGACCAACCGCAACCGCGTTGGCGCGGGTTTCAAAAGCTGCGGCAGAAAAATCGTGAACTGTCCAAAACGCACGCCGTGCTTGCGCAGCACACCGCGCGACTCCTGGTCCAAAGCCTTTACATCGTTCGTCACGGCGTCGCGCGACAGCACGCCCAGACCTTCCACCAGTCGAAACGCGAAACCGCGCGCAAGGCCGGTCAACTTCTCATCCCGGCTCATCGCCAACAAAGGCTCAAACTGCGCAGCAACTTTGCGGTCAATGAAATGCTGCATCCGGCGGCGTACTTTATCCGCCACATCGGGACCGGCTTCTTCATCGACAAACGCTTCAACGCTTGGGCGCATCGCCTCGGGTCCGGCAACCAGTTTGCCAACCGCAATGGTGCCCCACATCAGGCCACCCTGTTCGGTGAAATCCATCTCGGTGTCCGGCGCATTGTAAAACCGGTCGGCCCGCAGATGAAACTCTGGCTTTAGCGCCTGCATCGCGGCTTGGCCAACGATCCGCGCACTGTCAGGCGACGCCGACGCATCTGCCTTGAATCGAAAGCCTTCCAGTCGGCCCACATATTCGCCTTCGACGGTCACTTCGCCTTTATCATTCACCTCAGCCACAAGGCTCTCCTTCTGCTTCAACCGCCGCATGAAGACACTCGTGCGCCGGTCAACAAATCGTTGGGTCAGTGCTGCATGCAGCGCGTCTGACAAGCGGTCTTCTACCGCGCGAGTTTCATCACGCCAATGGCTTTCGTCATCAACCCAGTTTTTACGCTGCGCGACATAGGTCCAGGTGCGAATATAGGCCAAACGTTTTGATAATGCATCAATATCGCCATCCGGGCGGTCAATCCTTGCCACCGCCTTTGCCAGCCAGTCGGTGGGGATTCGCCCGCCGCCAAGCCCGCGCCCGACCAGAAAGGCGAAAATCTGCACCAACAGGCTGGCATGTTCCCCCGGCGAGGCCCCGCGAAAATCGGGTATCCGGCAGACATCCCACAACAATCGCACCCGTTGCGGGCTGTTTGCCATGGCGCGCACCTCGGGCATCTCGCACAGCGCCTTTAGCGCGGTTACGTCATCGGCATCCCGCGCGCGCGTCAGCCAGTCATCAAAGGTTGGCATTTCAAGCGACCGAATCAGCCGATCTGGCGTGCCGAAGTCCATCACGGCATTGCGCCAATGCAGTTTGCGCACGGGCAGAAAGCGATGGTTTTCAATCGCCTCGATGGTTTCTGAATTCAACGGTCGCGCGTCGCCCGTCACGCCAAAACTGCCCGGCTGGGTGTGCCGCCCCGCCCTGCCCGCAATCTGTGCCAGTTCATGCGGGAACAATCCGCGCATCCGGTGGCCGTCAAACTTGGCGGTCGATGAAAACGCCACATGCTTGATATCCAGGTTCAACCCCATCCCGATCGCATCCGTCGCCACCAGAAAGTCGACATCGCCGTTTTGGTAAAGCTCGACCTGCGCATTACGGGTACGGGGCGAAAGCGCACCCATGACCACTGCACAGCCGCCTTTCTGGCGGCGGATCAATTCTGCGATGACATAGACATTTTCAACCGAAAACCCGACGATTGCACTGCGCTCTGGCATCCGGCTTATCTTTTTCGAACCTGTGTGGGTCAAAGTCGAAAACCGATCCTTCTTCACGAAGGTCACACCGGGCACCATCGCGGCAATCGCCGGGCGCATGGTGTCAGACCCCAGAAACAGCGTCTCCATCAACCCGCGCGCATTGATCAGGCGGTCGGTGAACACATGCCCGCGATCCGGATCGGCGCAAAGCTGAATTTCATCCACCGCGACGAAATCGGCGCCAATGTCCAAGGGCATCGCTTCAACCGTGCAAACCCAATACAGCGCCCGGTCCGGCACGATGCGTTCTTCGCCGGTCACCAAAGCCACCACCGACGGCCCGCGCAGGGCCACAATCCTGTCGTAAACCTCGCGCGCAAGCAGACGCAGCGGCAGGCCGATCACCCCCGTGCGGTGCGACAACATCCGTTCAATGGCAAAATGCGTCTTGCCCGTATTCGTCGGCCCAAGGACCGCCGTCACCCGTGGCATCGCATCCATCACTTCGGCCTTTGAACTACAGCTCTTGCCCGGCGACTTGCGCTTCCAGGCGTTTGACGCTTTCCAATACGCCGCCAAGATGCGGATGTATAGTCAAGGCCGCGCGGTAGACCTCCAGCGCCTTTTCGGGCTTTTCCAACTGTTCGAAGATCATGCCAAGACCGGACAGCGCCCCGAAATGCCGCGGGTTCAGCGTCAGCACATGGCCGATATCACCGATCGACGGCCCCAGTTCGCCTGCCTGAAAATAGGCGGTCGCCCGCGCGTTCCAACCTTCGGCAAAGTCCGGCGCGTGATCGATCAACGCTGTCAAATGGTCAATCGCGGCATCTGTATCCCCTGCCGCCATCGCATCGCGGCCGCGTTGCAGCAACAAATCCATCGCAGCAGACCCTGACTTGGACCATTCGCGCCATATGTCTTGCTCAAGTCGCCGGGCCGATGCCGCGTCCGCTGTCTGCAGCTTGGAAAAAAGGTCGTCAAGGTCGACCGTTTGCGCAGTGACAGAGGCACACACGAAAAAAAACGGCAAAACTGCCGCAAGGATAACATTGTGTAACCATTTTTGCGCTTTCATAAGGGAATGGTAGCGCAGCCACCGAAAAAAGCCATATCCCGCGCAGTCACAAATGGAGGAGCCGCGATGAGCGATGTAATTTCCAAGGCCGTCGAAAAACTAGGCGCCAAAGTGCCCAGCTTTGATGGAGTATGCAAGTTTGTCATCCCCGGCGAAGGCAGCATCATGATGGATGCAGACGGCGTGCGCGCCGGCGACGAAGAGGCCGAAGTAACGATGACCGCCAAGGCCGATGTGTTCATGGCGATTCTGTCTGGCGACATGAACCCGACCATGGCTTTCATGACCGGCAAGCTTTCGGTTGATGGCAACATGGGCATGGCGATGAAAGTCGGCGCGACCCTGTCGTGACCCCAGCCCCGCTTTATGACGATGTGGCCGATGGCCCGCCCGGTGGCCGGGCCTATTGGTTGCGTGCCGCAGACGGTGTGCGTCTGCGGACCGCAATCTGGCCGGGCGGCGATTTGGGTACAATCTTCGTTTTGCCAGGCCGGACGGAATATATCGAAAAATATGGCCGCGCATCGGCTGAACTGGTGAAACGCGGCTTTACCGCAGTGACACTGGATTGGCGCGGGCAAGGGTTGGCAGACCGCGCCTTACGCGACACCATGTCCGGGCATGTTGGCGATTTTTCCGAATATCAGAAAGACTTGGACGCAGTTCTTGACCTTGCGAATGAACAAGCCCTGCCGCGCCCCTATTTCATTCTGGCGCATTCCATGGGTGGCTGTATCGCTTTGCGGGGGCTGATGCGCAACTTGCCGGTGCAGGCTGTTGCGTTCACGGCTCCGATGTGGGGCATCAGCATGGCGGCATGGATGCGTCCCGTCGCGATCGCTGTTTCCACCGGGGCAAGCTGGTTTGGCATGGCGCATTGCTATGCGCCCGGAACCTCGTCAAAGACCTATGTGCTGGAAGCCCCGTTTGTCGATAATGTGCTGACAACTGATCCCGAAATGTATGACTACATGCGCCGTCAATCAGGCCTGCACCCGGACTTGGCCCTTGGCGGTCCCAGCATGGGTTGGCTGCACGCAGCGCTTTGTGAATGCCATGCGCTTTCCCTGCTGCCCGCACCGGCAACGCCTGCAGTTTGCGCGCTTGGCACGTCCGAACGGGTTGTCGACACAATGCCAGTTCACGTTCGTATGCGTCACTGGCACAACGGCCGAACCGATCTCTATCCCGGCGCAGAGCATGAAATCATGATGGAAAGCCCCGCTATGCGATTGCGTCTGTTTGATTCGGTCGCAGATCATTTCCGCAGCCATATTTAGGCCGTCATGCAGAAAAGCGGTTGCAGACTGACCTCGTCAATCGCGCGACCTCTGAAAACACTTGGCAGGTCGATGTTTCGATCAAACCACCTCCTGCTTTAGGGCAGGTCGGTAATCCGGGTAAATCCGTCGCGCAGCGCGTCAGACCACGCCTCGCTCATGGCACTGAACCCTTTATCGCCAGCCTCAATCCGGCGGCGCTGCCCCACTTTGCAGGCATCGCGTTCAATCACGCACAAATCCAGCGGCATCCCAACTGACAGATTTGATCGCAGCGTCGAATCCATCGACAAAAGCACCGCCTTTTGCGCGTCGGCCAAACTGGTTGTGCGTTTCACGACACGGTCCAAAATCGGCTTGCCATACTTATGCTCGCCTATCTGCAAGAACGGCGTGTCCTCGGTTGCCTCAATGAAATTGCCTTCGGGATAGATCAGAAACATCCGCATGGTGCCGTTGCGGCGCTGGCCTGCCACAATCATGCTGGCCGTGGCCCCTTGGTTCATCGCCGACAGTTTTTCCTCAACCGTACTACGCACCGTGGCCAGCATATCGCCCACGATTTCAGCGACTTTCAGCATTGTCGAGGCCATCAGAATGGATGTCTCTCCAGTGGCCTCTGGATCATCAATCGCATCGCGCAGCCGCGCAATCGTGGTCTGGGTGATCGACAGACTGCCCGCCGTCATGATCGCAATCACCCGCTCGCCCGAATTTTCAAAGACGAACATCTTGCGATAGGTGGAAATATTATCCAGTCCCGCATTGGTGCGCGTGTCTGACAAAAGGACCATGCCATCCTGCAGCAATAGGCCCACGCAATAGGTCATCTAAATTCTCCGGCACATGTTAGAGCGACCCTATTGCTGCATCGCCGCAATCGCAACTGTCACATCAAGACTTTCGCGCCCAGGACCGCGTGCCGTGCCTCTGATCGGGGCCGCGTCCTGCGCGTCAAGGCCGGACCCCAGCCGGATGTAGCGTTCGTCCGGGCAACAGCGGTTCGCCGGATCAAAACCCACCCAGCCCAAACCCTGCACATAAACCTCGGCCCAGGCATGGGCTGCCTCATGTGCATCACCATCATTATTGGAATGCAGATACCCCGAAACGTATCGCGCAGGCATATCCAGATACCGCGCCACGGCAATCAACGCATGGGCGTGATCCTGGCAAACGCCTGTCCCCAGCGCCAACGCCTCCGCCGCCGTGGTATGGGCTGATGTGGACCCAGGACTATACCGAATGGCATCGGCGATCACGCCCGACAGGGCATGTGCCACGCCCAGCGCGTCGCCCGATTGGGTGACCGACCGTGCAAGGTCAGCAAGTGCCGCATCCGCCCGGGTCGGTGTGGTAGCGCGCAGATAGGTTTCCGGCGCCAGCATTTCACGCGAACCTTTCAGCAGGCCCGACAGATCTTTTGTCTCAACCTTGCCGGTCACCGTCACTGCAATTTCGCTGACCGGCCCCAGCACCGACCAGCTTTGCACCAGATCGCCGGCACCATCACGAAACGACCCGCCTTGCAGGCCGTCGGTGACTGTAATGACCCAATCCAGCACCCTTTGCCCGTCGGTGGGCGTGGGCGTCAATCGGTGGCTTTGCACCACACCGCGCACCGGTTGGTTATAACGGTACCGCGTGACGTGATTGACCTGCAACAGCATCACCGCACATCCCCGCTTAGATAGGTTTCCCGCACAACCGCCGCCAAATGCGCACTTTCCTTGATGAACCGAGTCAGAAATTCATGCAGGCCCTCATCAAAAATCCGGTCCACATTGGCCGCTTCAAGCCCTGCCAGAAGGGCTGCGGCTTGCGCCTGTGCATCCGTTTGCCGACCATAAAGCTTGGCCACCCGCCCCAAATGGTTGTTGATCCCAGCGACACAAGTGATCAGGGCGCGTGGGCATTGCGGATTGAGGATCAGGAAATGCGCGATCTTGCCTGCCGTCACTTCGCCGCCATAGGCCCAGTGAAACGCCCGGTGCGATGACAGGGCGCGCAAAAGCGTGGTCCATTGGTAATTGTCCAGACCCGAGCCTACAAATTCTACCCGCGGCAGCAGCACGTAATACTTCACATCCATAAGCCGCGCCGTTGCATCGCCACGTTCCAGATAATAGCCCAAATTCAGAAAGTTATAGCCATCATTGCGCAAAAGCGTCGCATCAATCGCCCCTCGCACCATCGCTGCATGGCGCATTGTCCAGTCGGTCAGCCGCGACAGTTCCAACTCAGACCGCGGCTTGCGTTCAATTTCCCGCAATTCCTGAAACGCGGTGTTCAGCGCATCCCAAACCTGCGTGGTCAACGCCGTGCGCACAATGCGCCCGTTTTCACGCGCCGCCGTGACGCAGGCCGCCACCGACGATGGGTTATCCCTGTCAAAGAACAGAAAACTTTCAATATTGCGTTGCACCGGATCGCCGTATTTCTTGGCAAAGGCATCTGACGACCCGGCTGATCTCAGCAAACTGTCCCATTCGCTGCGGTAGCCGTGCACAGACGGCAGCAGCGATATCCGCGCGCCTACCTCCAGCAACCGTGCGGCAGTCTCCGCCCGTTCCATATAGCGGGCAATCCAGTACAGGTTATCAGCGGTCCGGCTTAGCATCCCATCACTCCGCCAATACCCAAGTGTCTTTGACCCCGCCGCCTTGGCTTGAATTCACCACCAGCGACCCCTCTTTCAGCGCCACCCGCGTCAAGCCGCCCGGCACCAATTCGATACGTTCCCCCACCAGACAATAGGGCCGAAGATCCACATGCCGCGGTGCGATGCCTTCTTCAACAAAGGTTGGCGTGGTAGACAGCGCCAGTGTTGGTTGCGCGATGTAATTGCCAGGATCGGCCAGAATACGGCCCCGAAACGCCTCGACCTCGGCCTTGGTGCATTTGGGACCTACCAGCATCCCATAGCCACCCGAACCATGGACTTCCTTCACCACCAGTTCAGCCAGATGTTCCAGCACATATTTCAGATCATCCGCCTTGTGGCATTGCCATGTCGGAACATTCTGCAAAATCGGCTCTTCACCCAGGTAAAACCGGATCATTTCCGGCACAAAGCAATAGACCGCCTTGTCATCCGCCACGCCCGCCCCCGGCGCTGAACAGATCGACACACCGCCAGATCGGTAGACATCCATCAATCCCGGGATCCCCAGCATCGAGTCTGGTCTGAAACACAAAGGATCAATGTAGGCGTCATCAATCCGGCGATAAATCACATCTACCTTGCGCGGGCCTTGCGTCGTGCGCATCCAGACGAATTCGCCTTCAACGAACAGATCCTGCCCTTCGACCAGCTCAACCCCCATCAGATCGGCCAGAAACGAATGTTCGTAATAGGCCGAATTGAACGAACCCGGCGTCAGGATCACCACGGTCGGCTCTGAATTGCATTTTGCGGGTGCCACCGATGCAAGCGTCCGACGCAGCTTTTCAGGATAGCTGTCCACAGGCTCGATCCGGTTTTCGCGGAACAGATCGGGGAACATCCGCATCATGATCTCGCGGTTCTCCAGCATATAGCTGACCCCGGATGGCGTGCGGCAATTGTCCTCCAGCACAAAGAAATCATCCCGCCCCGTGCGCACCAGATCAATGCCAACAATATGGGAATAAACACCTTTTGGCGGAACGAAGCCTGATACCGCCTGCTCATAGGCGATATTCTGATAGACCAGCTTTGCAGGAATTCGCCCCGCCCGAACAATCTCGCCGCGACCGTAGACATCGACCAGAAACGCATTCAATGCCCGTGCGCGCTGTTTGATGCCACGCTCCAACCGCGACCATTCACCGCCGGTAAAGACGCGCGGAAACATGTCAAACGGAATCAAACGATCAGGATCGCCGCCTTCGCCGTAGACCGCGAATGTGATCCCTATTCGCCGAAACAACGCTTCGGCCTCGGCCTGTTTCATCTGGCGCAGCGCGTCGGGCATCGCCCGCGTCCAGTCTTCCAGTTGCGCATAGGGCGCGCGCACAACGCCGTCGTGATACATCTCGTTGAAATAGGTTGGCAAAGACTGGTTCCTTCCCGTGTTGCTGCCAGTTAAGCAGTGCATTTCCAAGGTGGGAAGGGGGGATGCGCAATATTCCTGCCCACGTGGGGGCATTTGCGCAATTTCTGTGCAAACCTATCCGCTGGTAAGCCGTACCACCTGCGCTACACTCCCCCTATGGCCAAGACAGAGCTTCTTACCTTCACGGATCGTGGTATCTATTGTCCGCAGGGGGATTTCTATATTGACCCATGGCGCCCGGTTGACCGCGCCCTGATCACTCACGGCCACTCCGACCATGCACGCATGGGTCATGGCACCTACCTTGCCACGCACCAGGCCCTGCCCGTGATCCGTCACCGCCTGGGCGCCATCAACGCAAGTGGCATCGCTTACGGCGAAACCCAAACCAACAATGGCGTCAGCGTCAGCTTTCACCCCGCAGGCCATGTGCCCGGATCGGCGCAAATCCGGGTGGAACATAGGGGCGAGGTCTGGGTGGTCTCCGGAGACTACAAAACCGAACCCGACGGCCTTGCCGAACCCTTTGCCCCCGTGTCCTGCCACACCTTCATTTCCGAATGCACCTTCGGCCTGCCCGTTTTCCACTGGCAACCGCAGGCGCAGATCATCGACACCATCGCTGCATGGTGGGCAGGGAATGCCGCCACTGGCATAACATCCATCCTCGGCGCATACTCTTTTGGCAAAGCACAACGCCTGATGGCCGCCCTGCCTGCCCTTGGCCCGATATTGACCCATGGCGCGGTCGAAGACACCACCGCCATTCTGCGCGCGCAAGGCTACAAACTGCCCGCAACCACCCGCGCCACCGCCGCCATCACCCCAAAAACCCACCCCGGCGCATTGGTCATCGCCCCGCCCTCTGCACTCGGCTCGGCTTGGGCCAACCGGTTTGCCCCAACGTCCGAAGCCTTCGCCTCTGGCTGGATGGCCCTTCGTGGCATTCGCCGTCGCCGCAGCTTAGGCACGGGGTTCGCCATCTCCGACCATGCCGACTGGCCCGGCCTTAACCAAGCCATCCACGCAACTGGCGCCTCCCGCGTCTTTGTCACTCATGGCTACACCGCCCCCTTCCGGCACTGGCTGGAAGATCAAGGGTATGACGCTGGCATTGTCGCAACCGATTACACAGGTGACGATGCCCCAGAACAAACCGAGGCGTCAGAATGATCCTCTTTTCTCTTTCATTTTGGCGAAAATATCCTCGGGGGGTATGGGGGGCAGACAGCCCCCCGAAAAATTTTAGCATAAAATTTTTTCGGCACCCCAAGCCATGAAAGCCTTCGCTACCCTGTTCGCAGCCCTTGATGGCACAACCAAAACCAGCGCCAAGCTGGCGGCCCTGACCAGCTACTTCCAAACCGCGCCCGAGCCCGACCGGGTCTGGACCATCGCCATCCTGTCAGGCCGCCGCCCCAAACGCAGCGTCACCACGACCGAGCTGCGCCTTTGGGCGGCAGAGGCGGCAGGCGTCTCTGATTGGCTGTTCGAAGACTGCTATACCGTCGTCGGTGATCTGGCCGAAACCATTGCCCACCTGCTGCCCACCCCACAGATCGATGCGCCGCCGCAAAGCCTGACCAGCTGGATATCTTGCCTTATGTCCCTGAACGGACAAAGCGTTGCGGCGCGAAAGACCGTCATCCTCTCTGCCTGGCAAACCCTTGCCCCTGACCAACGCTTCATCTTCAACAAGTTGATCACCGGCGGTTTTCGCATGGGGGTCAGCCAAGGCCTGATGACCAAGGCCCTTGCCCGCGCCACAGATATGGACGAAGCGACCATTGCGCACCGCCTGATGGGCGACTGGTCCCCCGCCACCACCCGCTTTTCTGATCTGATCACGCCAGACGCTACCGCAAGCACTTCGCGCCCCTACCCCTTCGCCCTTGCATCAGCCTTGGATACCCCGCCAGAAGCGCTGGGTGATCCCGGCGACTGGACGGCCGAATGGAAATGGGATGGCATCCGCGGCCAAATGATCAACCGCCCCGGAATATTTGCCCTCTGGTCACGCGGTGAAGACCTGATGACTGACCGCTTTCCCGAATTCGCACCCCTTGCCGATTTTCTGCCCCCGGGCACCGTGATCGACGGCGAAGTGCTGGCCTGGGACCAAGCCCAAGATAAACCACAGCCCTTCGCCGCCCTGCAAACCCGGATCAACCGCAAAACCGTGTCGAAAAAGCTGTTGGCGGAGGCTCCTGCAAAGATGCTCGCCTATGATCTTTTGGAAGAGGACGGCCTCGACCTGCGCGCGGCCCCGCTGGCGCTGCGACGTGCGCGACTGGCTGTCATCATCGGGGGGCTTGACCCCAAACTGGGGCTTGGCCTGTCCCTGCAGATCCCCATAGCAGACTGGCAGTCTCTTGCCGCCATCCGCGCCACTGCCCGTGATCAGCGCGCCGAAGGGCTGATGCTGAAGCGCGTCTCCTCGCCCTACCACACGGGCCGCAAACGCGGCGATTGGTGGAAATGGAAACTTGACCCGATGACCATGGACGCCGTGATGATCTATGCGCAGGCGGGCCATGGGCGGCGGGCTAATCTATTTACTGATTTCACGTTTGCCGTGCGGGATGGCAACGCGCTGGTGCCCTTCACCAAGGCCTATTCCGGCCTAACGGATGCTGAATTTGGCCAGATTTCGGCTTGGGTGCGCAAGAATACCCTTGAGAGGTTCGGCCCGGTGCGCCGCGTGCCGCCGGAATTGGTGTTCGAGCTGGCGTTCGAAGGCATTCAAGCCAGCCCGCGCCATAAATCAGGCATCGCGCTGAGGTTTCCACGCATGCTGCGCTGGCGGCAGGACAAGGGGCCGGACGAGATAGATACGCTGGCTACCCTGAAGGCGCTGCTTGCGGCCTCGGTTGTTTGAGTATTTGGACGAAGAAAAAGTTGAAAAGCAGCACTTTGCCTTGCGAAAGGGGTCTTAGCCGCCCTATCTGTCACCTGAATGAAAATGAGGGTTCCCGATGACGCTGCCTTTGCCAACACCGCTGTTTGACGCCAATGCCACCGGGGCCGGGGCCTTTGGAAATCTGCCCGATTGGGATCTGTCGGATCTTTATCCCAGCACGGATGGGCCGGAATTCATCCGCGACATGGCCTGGCTGCAAAAAGCCTGCGCTGATTTCGCGGCGACTTATGAGGGCAAGCTGGCGGGTCTTGACGCGGCTGCGTTGCTGGACTGTGTGTTGACCTATGAGAGGATCGACATCGTCGCAGGCCGCATCATGTCTTTCGCGGGCCTGCGCTATTATCAGAATACGATGGATTCTGACCGCGCCAAATTCATGGCCGACGCGCAGGACAAGATCACCGAATTCACCACACCTTTGGTGTTTTTCAGCCTTGAATTCAACCGCTTGGATGAAAGTCATTTGACCGGGTTGCTGGATGCCAACGCGGCATTGAAACGCTACAAACCCGTATTCGACCGTATGCGCGCCATGCGTCCGCACCAGTTGTCGGATGAGCTGGAAAAGTTCCTGCATGATCAATCCACCGTCGGTTCCGCCGCATGGAACCGTTTGTTTGATGAAACCATGGCTGGCTTGATGTTCACGGTTGCCGGGCACGACGAGCCTTTGAACCTTGAGGCCACCCTGAACCTGATGACCGATCCCGACCGCTCTAAGCGCGAAGCAGGATCGCGCGCGTTAGCCGCAGAATTTCAAAAACATATCAAGCTGTTCGCCCGCGTGCACAACACCCTTGCCAAGGAAAAGGAAATCCACGACCGCTGGCGCAAGATGCCGACGCCACAGCATGGCCGCCACCTGTCCAACCATGTGGAGCCCGAGGTGGTCGAGGCTTTGCGCAATGCCGTGGTCGCCGCCTACCCGCGCCTGTCGCACCGCTATTACCGACTGAAGGCGAAATGGATGGGCTTGGAAACCATGCAGGTCTGGGACCGCAACGCGCCTTTGCCGATGGACACACCAAAGGTTGTGGGCTGGGACGAGGCCACCAAGACCGTGCTCGATGCCTACGCTGCGTTTTCCCCCGAAATGGCCGATATCGCCAAGCCGTTTTTCACCAAGGGCTGGATTGATGCGGGCGTGAAACCGGGCAAAGCCCCCGGTGCTTTTGCCCACCCCACCGTCAGCACCGTGCATCCTTACGTCATGCTGAATTACCTTGGCAAACCGCGCGATGTGATGACGCTGGCGCATGAACTTGGCCACGGCGTGCATCAGGTTCTGGCCGCGGGGCAAGGCGAAATGCTGTCATCCACCCCACTGACCCTTGCAGAAACCGCATCCGTCTTTGGCGAAATGCTGACCTTCCGCAAGCTCTTGGAAAACGCCACCACCAAGGCGGAACGTAAAACCCTTCTGGCGGGCAAGGTCGAAGACATGATCAATACCGTGGTGCGCCAGATCGCGTTCTACGATTTCGAATGCAAACTGCATGCCGCGCGGGCCGAAGGCGAGTTGACCCCCGATGATATCAACGCGCTGTGGATGAGCGTGCAGGCCCAATCCCTTGGTGACGCCTTCGAATTCATGGATGGGTATGAGACGTTCTGGGCCTATATCCCGCATTTCGTGCATTCGCCGTTCTACGTCTATGCCTATGCCTTTGGCGACGGTCTGGTGAACGCGCTTTATGCCGCTTATGCCGACGGTCTGCCGGGGTTCGAGGCGAAATATTTCGCGATGCTGCGCGCCGGCGGGTCCATGCACCACAAGGAATTGCTGGCCCCGTTCGGGCTTGATGCGTCAGACCCGAAATTCTGGGACAAGGGGCTGAACATGATCGCAGGGTTCATAGATGAGCTAGAGGCGATGGAGGATTAATCCTCTGCTTTGCCAAGTTTTGCCAGAAAATCGGCGACCAAAGTCGGCGCACGGGCATTCAGGCACTGACCTGCGAAATACCAGTGCAAAAACGCCTCATGCGGCCAATCGTTGGCCTCTGCCCGGGCAATGGCATCGTTCATATCAGCGCGCCTGGTCACCGTGACAGCGGCATGATGAAAATCCGCCCGCCCGCATAATACAACGGGAACCCGGTGCAGATGCGCCTCAATTCCGACTGCGGAATTGATGGTGACGGCCACATCGGCCGCGGCCAGAATATCGTGGATATTGGCATCGGTCAGTTGCACCCTTGCGTCGCGCGCAGCCAGCCTTGCCAGATAGGCCCGGGTGCCGGGATCGCGGTCACGCGGATGCGGCTTGACCACGATCGGGCGGCCATCATCGCGCGCCAGAAGCGCCCCCAGCATCTGGCGCAGCGTCAGATGGCAGGTTTCACCCACATCGCGGTGCGCCTCTGATTGCAGAAACACGGCAATGCTACGTGCTGGCACCGGAATTTGCCGTATAGGCTGCAGATAGCGCGATATTCGGGCGTCAACCAGACGTTTGCGCAGACGGGCGGCAAAGCCAGCCGCGGCAGTCGGATCACCGGCAGCCGGATCAAAAGGCAAGGCCGCGATGGATGACAGCGCCCTGATGCCCCAGGGATCAAGGTTCCAGAACGGATAGATATAGGCAATGCCGGTGTTGAAGATGCGCCGGTGACGTAGGCTGCCATGATCGACGATGTGGATGCCCGCCTTCGCCTCCACCGTATCAAGCGTGGTTTCGCGGTCATGCAGAACCGTTTCGGTCTGAATCCCCAACTCCCGCAGGCCGCTGATCAGCGTGGCGTAATAGGGCTTCATCAGCCCGGGGTCGCGCAATACCGATCCGGGCAGATGAAAGGTGATCGCCGCCGCGCTCAGGCGGGTACTGCCACGGCAAACACCCTGTCGATCATCGCCTGGGTGCCGCGTGCGAATTCCAATGTGCAGGCATAAGGCACGCCCGTAGTGACAGACCGGCAGAACGCCTCAACCTGCAACACGTAATGGTTGGCGGCAGGCCAGCGTTCTTCGCGCATCCGCAGCGATGGCCGGTGCCATTCCAGCCGCGCTTCGCCAGAAACATTGGCATTGAAGGGGGCTGTCAGCCGCAACATGCCAGTTTCGCCCTGAAAGACGATCTCTTGGCGTTGGAACAGCCGCATTGAGGTGATTGACGAATAGGTAAACCGCCCCTCCGGCCCGTTGAAATGCCCGGTCACCTGTGCCCAAGTATCAACGCCGTTTTCGGTGATCAACCGGGCCTGCAGATCGTCTGGTTCCGCACCGGTCACGAACCGGGCTGAACCAAAGGTGTAGACCCCAATGTCACGTATGCCGCCGCCGCCCGTCTCGGGCCGGTTGCGGATATTGCCGGGCTCGGCGCGGTTGTCATAGCAAAATGCGGCATCGACATGCTGGATGCGGCCAATCGCCCCTTCCTCAACCAGCTGGCGCGCCCGGATCCATTGCGGATGATGCACGATCATATAGGCCTCGGCGGCCAGCAAACCGCTGGCATCGCGGGCCGCAATGATCTGATCAATTTCCTCCGCCCGCATGGCAATCGGCTTTTCGGTCAACACATGCTTGCCCGCCGCCAGCGCTTTCAGCGTCCATTCGACATGCAGATGGTTGGGAAGCGGGATATAGACCGCGTCGATACCGGGATCGGCCAGCAGCGCCTCATAACTGGCATGCAGGCGCAGGCCGGGGCAAAATGCCTTAAAGCCATTTGCCCGTGACGCATCCGAGGTGGCCAACGCCACCAGTTCCGCGCCTTCAGCCGCATGAATGGCTCTGGACATGAAATCGCGCGCGAATTTCGACGCGCCCAGAATTCCCCATCTTACCGGTTTTTGCATATGACTTTTCCCTTGATTCTGGCGCAGCCTAGCTGCCGTTTGGCCCGGACAAAAGCCCTTTCGCTTACGGCTCGTTGGTCTTTCTGGGTGGCTTGCGCAGGTAATAGGCGGCCACACCGATCGATGCCGCATAGCACAGCCCCACACCGAACAATGTGGCCCAGGGCGAGGTCAGGATTGCCCCTGCAAAGGTCGCAAATCCGATCAGCAAGTACAACGAGTGTTCGGCCCTCACCGTCACCGATTTGAAAGACAGTGTCGGCAGGCGGCTGACCATCAACCCGCCAATCGCGATCAGATACAGCGCTAATGCCCACAAGGGCAATGTCGGAACCTCTGGCAACATGAAGGCAAAATACATCGGCATGAATGCCAGAAGTGCCCCGGCGGGCGAGGGCACACCCCGGAAAAACCGCTTTTCCAGCCCGTCCGAGGTCGGCTTGTTATTGCCCACGTTGAACCGCGCCAATCGCAATGCACAGCAGATCGCATAGATCAGCACCGCCATCCAGCCCAAGCCCGGCAAGCCCGCGCCCTGGTTTTCATGCAGGGCCCAGAAATACAGGATCAAACCTGGTGCCACGCCGAAACTGGCGAAATCCGCAAGACTGTCCAGCTCGGCCCCGATTGCACTCTCACTTTGCAATTGCCGCGCCGCCCAGCCATCCAGCAAATCCAGCACCGCCGCCAGCATGATCAGACCGACGGCAAATTTCACATCCCCCAGAATGGCAACCCGAACCGCCGTCATACTGGCGCAAATTGCACCCAGGGTCAGGAAATTGGGCAGCAATTGGACCAGGGCCAGATCGCGGCGCAGCCGTTTTTGAGGTCGCTCCGCCATGCCTTATTCTATCCTTGCCAGACGTCGTGGCGCGGTCACACCCAGATCGGCAATGACCGTCTCGCCTGCTACCATGGTCTGACCCAAGGCCACCATCGGCGCCACACCATCTGGCAGATAGACATCAAGCCGCGATCCGAACCGGATCAGGCCGAACCGCTGACCGCCCCGCAATGCGGCCCCCTCGGTCACAAAACACACGATCCGCCGCGCCACCAAGCCTGCGATCTGCACCACCGCAATCTGCCGCCCGTCCGTCATATCAATGCGCAAAGAATTGCGCTCATTGTCGGCACTCGCCTTATCCAGCGACGCGTTCAAGAACTTCCCCGGCCGATAGGCAATCGCCCCCACATTGCCCGCAATCGGCGCGCGGTTCACATGGCAGTTGAACACATTCATGAACACCGACACCCGGGTCAAAGCCTCTGGCCCCATGCCCAGTTCCGCCGGCGGCACTGCGGGCTCGATCAGCGAGATCACCCCGTCGGCAGGCGA